>JADFIJ010000200.1 GCA_022566775.1 Pseudomonadota bacterium
CGTTAGCCGTTGCCTGGTCGCTAAATTCGACGCTGATGTTTACCAGAATAAAATCCGGCCCCATGTGCATGGTTAACACTTCGTTGACGTGATCGATGTTGTTGATAGTCAGCGCGAGTTTTCTGATGCCCCTGACCACATGATTGTTTGCGCTTTCGCCTATCAGCAGACCTTTCGTCTCGACTGCTAACCACATGGCAGTGCCGGCGAGGATCAGGCCGATAACAATTGAAGCGATGCCGTCAAGGTACAGGTTCCCCGTCAGCTGCGTCAGGGCGGTGGCGATCAATACAACTGTCAGGCCCAGCATCGCCGCGGAATCCTCAAACAGGACCACGAATATAGACGGGTCTTTGCCGCGTTGCACGGCTTCGATGTAGCCGCTATCGCCTTTCGTTCGTCTGAATTCCTTGAATGCGAAAAACCAGGCGCCGCCTTCGAAGACCATGGCCAGTCCCAGCACAACATAATTAAGCATGATGTTTTCGATGGCGGTGGGATTGCCGAGGCGATGGATGCCTTCGTAAATTGAGACGCCGGCACCCACTGCGAAGATCATGATGGCGACAACAAAACTCCAGAAATAAATTTCCTTGCCGTGTCCAAAGGGAAACTGATCATCGGCCGGTTTTTTCGATTGCTTCAATCCATATAGAAGGAGCATCTGGTTGCCGGTATCGACGACAGAGTGGATGCCTTCGGAGAACATGGCCGAACTGCCGGTGATGGATGCAGCAAAAAACTTCATTACGGCGATCAGGCTATTGCCCACCAGTGCGGCGTAGATAACCAATTTTCGTGAAGAAGCCATAGGAACGTTTGCGGTGTGCATCGGGAGTCGCCCGATTGTAACACTCTGTTGCAGGGCTAGATGTACGTGAAGTCTATTATCTGCTTAAATACGGTCCATCTTCATAGGCCTCTGTGGTCCCTACAACAGCTCGCCATGGGCTTCATCTCTCGCCAGGGATTCAGGCTGTAAGCACTTAGTAAGGGAAACAATAAAGTAATGCCGCAGCGTAGTTCGAAGCCTTCAATTTTCCCCACCAAAACCCTGTATCTGTTGCTAACGCTGGCACTAGGCGGCTGGTTTGCGCAGCCGGTGGTGGCCCAGGATGCACTGATAGTCGATCGGGAGCTACTCCATGAAGTGATGCCGGCGGCAGACAGCTTTTCCGAAAAGAGCGGTGAGCCACCGGTTTACCGAGCCTACAAAACAGACGCCGATGCGGCCGAGCCGGAATTGATCGGTTACTTATTCGAGACCCCGGATTTGCCGCCGGAGGAAATTGGTTATAGTGCACCCATCGATGTGCTGGTCGGCATCGATCTGAATGGCACGCTCACTGGTATAAAAATTCTTTATTATCGGGAGTCCTACAAGAGTATCCGTGGTGACTTCCTGGCGACGGAACAATTTCCAAATCAATTCGAAACTAAAAACGTCGCCGATGGTTTCCGTGTCGGCAGAGACGTGGACGGCGTATCCCGTGCCACCATCAGCAGTTGGGCCGTAGCCAGGGGCATCCGCAATGCGGCACGCCGGGTTGCACGGGTCTATCTGACCGATTCCGAATATGTCACCAATACCAATGCCGACGCTCGCGCTTTGCGCTTGCTCGAAGCCCAATCCTGGGAAGACATGATTGACAATGGCCTGGTATCGAAGCTGGATGTCACTCTTGGGGATATGACAACGCTGGAACTCAGTTTCGCCTTCATGGGACACGACGGCCTCGGTGAATTGTTGGTGGGTGTCAATGACTATTCCCGTGCCGACCGCGAAGCCAGCAACCGAGTGATGAACGGCAACATGATTCTGGTCGGTGTCGACGGCGACGCATCGATGCCATTTCGGCAGGAGCGTCTGGCAGTGATGCAGGGGGAAGAAGTGTTTCCCATCGAGCGGCGGCGATTCGTTTATGTGGGTAGCGCCGATGCAGGCAAGATCGCCAAGCAGGTTCGGTTTGCCGGCGCCATGGTGCTCGATGATCGCATCGATATCAGCCGCGCCTTCACGATTCTGTACGACACCGGCGAGCCCATAGCTTCGTTCGAGGAACTGGCCCAGGTTGACTATCAGGTGCCGCCATTGCCGCTGGCCCTGGTACAGGGCACCGAGTTGCCTGCGGAATTCCTCGCCATCTTAGATGATGAGTATGATGATGAAGAGGATGCAGGCAGCTTTGCCAGTCTAATCAACAATGCACCATGGGCAGAGGTCGCCGCGCTGCTGTTGCTGTTTGCCCTGGTGATGACCTCGTTTCTGCGCAAGAGCGCATCGCTGCGCTGGGTGACCCTGGCCTATACCCTGGTCTATCTAGGTTTCATCGATGGCACTTTTCTTTCGGTGTCGCACATAACCAATGGCATAAAACTCGGGCCTTCGCTTTTCCTCGCCGACTTGCCATTACTGTTAATCGTAGTCTTCACGCTGGTGACAACCTTGTTTTGGGGCCGGGTGTTTTGCTCATCCCTCTGTCCCTTTGGTGCACTACAGGATTTTCTGACCCGTTTTGTGCCACACAAGCTACAAATACGGGTGCCACAGGCGCTTCATGACAAGGCGCTCTATATCAAGTACGGCATATTGTTGCTGTTGATTGTCATGGCATTGACTTATAGCGAGCTTAGTGTGTTCCAGTATTTCGAACCCTTCGGGACTATTTTTTATCAGAGTCAGTCGATCCTGCTGTGGGGTATCTTGTTGGCCTTCCTGGCGGCCTCATCGGTGGTGAGTCGCTTTTACTGTCGCTATGCCTGTCCCCTGGGGGCGGCGCTGGGTGTGGTTTCATTACTTTCGCCCTGGCGTATCGCCCGGGTCCAGCAGTGCCAGGTTTGCAGTGTCTGTGAACACGCTTGTCCTACCGGTGCGATTCGCGGACCCGAGATCGACTTTAAGGAATGTGTGCGTTGCGATGTCTGCGAGAGCAAGTTGATTTCGAAAGCTGGTGTATGCAAGCACACGGTCGAAGAAGTGCTGGCACGCCACAAGACCTGGCAACCCGTTACCGTTAGTTGAGATCGTCTGCTAGATAGCTGCCTGAGTTTGTCCCGGGCAGGCAGCAATCCTGGGGAGAGTGCGGCGTAGTCGCCGACACCCGATAGCCCCTGAAGGGATTAGTAGGGGTAATTACTGTTGTTCGGCAGCCCGGCCGGCATTGAGGATATTGGCGATGGCGGTGTTGCCTTCGTGGCATGCGTATTCATACATCACGTATTCATCGTCACGGGTCAACGGTGTGGAAATCGTGAAAGGCTGGGTGAAGTTTACGGGATCGGTGATTCTGGCTTCCCAGATAATCGTATCCTCACTGATACGGGTGAAGCGTTCAACGACGTGGAGTGACTCCGAAACCGGCACACCTTTCAAGCGTCCCCCCGCACCGCTGTTGGCGATCATGCCACGGTCATTGTAGTTGGTAGTTTCAACGATCAGGGTTTCACCTTCCCAATGGGCGACAGAGTCTCCCATCCATAATTTTATTCGGGAGTCGAGGTGGGCACTCTTGTTGAGCGGGATGATCCGAACATCATGAATCATTTCATGAATGATCGTGATCGTGTCCGCTGTCTGAATAATTCGATAGGCATTATTGTAACCTGCGGGCAGCATGGATCCGGGAACACCACGGGTGATACAGCGATCCCACACCGTGTGATTGGTCCAGTGATCTTCCACGTGGGCGAAGCCATAGTCTCGCGAGGCCTCGGCTTCCGGCCGGATCGGGGCACGACCGTCCGGTGGATCGACAATCATCGAAGTCTGGCCGGTCGACAGCACGGTATCGCCCGAATCCATCCAAATTTGGTTGTAGCCACCGATATTGCCGCCAGCCTGGACCACGATGTTGTCATCCGCATAGGCGCGGCGCTCGGCGATACGGGTCTCCATGGCGGCAATCTCATCATCTGAATGAAATAGTTTGCCCGCCATCGAAGCCGGGCGCTCCATGGGAGTAATGGTGTCGTTGGTCCACAGGCCCTGTAAATCTGGCTGACCATCTGCGGTGCGGCCGTTAACCCAGTTATCTGCAGCCTGCGCCGAGAGCGGCAGCACTAACGAGATCGCCAGAGCGGACAGAAGTGATGTGTACTGCTTTGACGCAGGCAGATTATCCATGTTGCTATCGGCTCCTGTGCCGCCAGGGGCGGCAATAAATTTGATTATCGGCTGTTTTCATCTTCGGTTAGCCAGCTCAGGTCATCTTCGCCCTGATCCAGCAATTTCGTACGCTCCCGGCGGCGCTTATCGGCGGAGATTGCCCGCTCCAGGATTGCCGGTGGAATCTCTTCGCCGACAACGATGCCCTGCGGTGTGGTGGGTGCAAAATAGATGCGGGCATTGGCCATTTCGTCGGTGGTCGCAAGACCGTAGACAACATCCGCCGCAGGATCCGGGTTCCAGCGATTATCGGTGGAATTATCAAACCACCAGCTCATGTGGATAGTGGATCCGGCCGGGATGAATTTTGGGGTTTCATATTCATACAGGAATTGCCAGTTGAAATCGTAGTCGGGAACCCACAGCAGGACTTCTCTTTCACCATCGGGATACTCCAACTCATAGCGCATGGCCTTGCCGCGGTAGTGCATGTGCGGACCCATGGACAGCAGGAATATGTCTTCTGTTATGTCATGGGTATTGTTGACTTCATAGTTTGGTTCACCCGCCGGAATTGTCCAGCCGCGATGGGGTAGCAGGTTGGTCTCCACCACGTAGTCAATTACGTCGCCGTCTTCATAGAATACGAAACCCGCCTCGGTAGAGTCAGTTACTGCCGTGCCTTCTCCGGGATTCTTGTGATAATGAATATTGACGGTAACGAATGGGTCCTCAGGCATCAATACACCCCAGCCCTGAGGGTAAGTGAAAGGACCGCGACCGGGGACGCCCACACCCATGTGACTGGAGACGATGTGATGCACCCAGGGACCACCGGGTGCAAGTTCAGCCTTGGAGATCCATTTGGGTTCATCGAGTTCACCCCGCTTAATCTGCATCTGCACGGTCGGCTGCCAGTCCATGATATCGTCGCGGACGTAGACCGGGCGATCGAAGCCTACCACCATGTCGGGTTCGCCAATCCACCAGCCGGATTCCGGCACAACTGTACCGCCACCGGAATTCATCAGCGCATCGCTGTGTGGCGAATCAGATGGATTACCTTGCCTGGCGCCAGCATCCACCCAGGCGATCAATAGCTCTTTTTCTTTGTCATCG
The DNA here is from genome assembly GCA_022566775.1 of Pseudomonadota bacterium. GTDB lineage: Bacteria > Pseudomonadota > Gammaproteobacteria > Pseudomonadales > Pseudohongiellaceae > UBA9145. The sequence goes on from JADFIJ010000200.1 coordinate 5,225, forward strand.
ATATAGCGCTCGCCCTTGAACTCACCGCGATGTCGCTGATGGGCGCCCCAGGGAGGCATGTAACCCGTCACCAGCGCATTCTTGATCATCGGTGCCCAGGCCTTGGCCTGGTCGTAATCCAACAATGACATGGGCGCAAACAGGCCGCCGGAGCCAGGACCTTCGGGCTGATGACAGGCGACGCAGTTTTTCTGAAAAACCGGCAGGGCATCGGCGTAGAAAGTAGGGGCTGCCTCTTGTGCGGCAGCCAGGCTGCAAACGCCTGATGACAGAGAGCCTAGCAAGAGTAATGCGAGTCGCTTGGAAGGGAACATAGGGTGGTTTCCTGTTTCGCGTTGGTAATTAGATTTATCAGACGACAGCCTAATGCCAATCACTTGATTTGTCTATCTATAAACGGTCGTTCCATGGCCTGCCTGCGGTGCTTGCAGGCCAATAATAGCGCTTGTTGTGGCGTCTTCGGAGCCGGTCTGCAATGGGGTGGATTTATAATCGATATTTCCGATTACAACCATCGAAATAAGTCATTTTACTGATCACGAAGAAGGGCTTATTGTAGCGGTATTCAAGCTTTATCGATGCAACTGTAGTCAATTTTAACCGGGATACTAAAACGAGGTAGCAAGCAGTGATGAATTCAATGGTTCCTGAAGTGGTATTTAAGACCCGTGTCCGTGATGACTCACTCGGCGGAGACAATCCCTTCGCCTGGAAAGACGTCAGCAGTCAGGATATTTTTGCCGGGCGCAGGGTGATTATTTTTGCCTTGCCCGGCGCCTTTACTCCAACCTGCAGCAGTACCCACCTGCCGGGGTTCGAAACCAGCTATGAAGAATTCAAACAACTGGGCGTCGACGAAATTTATTGCCTCAGTGTTAATGATGCCTTCTCCATGTTTCAGTGGAGCAAGCAACTGCAAGTGGCGAAGGTTAAGATGCTGCCGGACGGTAATGCCGATTTCACGCGGGCGATGGGCATGCTGGTGAAGAAGCAAAATCTTGGCTTCGGTGAGCGTTCCTGGCGCTATTCCATGTTGGTGGAAGACGGTGAGATCACTGCGCTATTCGAGGAGCCAGGTAAAACAGATAACTGCGATTCTGATCCTTTCGAGTGCAGTGATAGCGCCACCATGTTGGCGCACCTGCAGACTCATTAGTACCGTGCCCGGGTCGAATAGAAGCTACGGGCTGAGCACAGGGAATCAAAGTTCAGGCGAAGTTGTATGCTCTCCGTCCCTGACATACCCCCACAAAATATTTAGAGCATTTTTTTGGTAGTTGATACGTGTAACGGGGCTCGGCAAGGGGTACTGTTTTTCCGTTCGATTGGGCCATCCCTGGCCCGTCCCGCGCTCCATCCCTGGGCGCTACTCACTACAAAACAGCACCCCTTGCCAAGCCCCTATCGAATTCAGTGTTCTTTTCGAACTGCAAGTCTCGT
>JADFIJ010000030.1 GCA_022566775.1 Pseudomonadota bacterium
GCGTTGTGAAAATATCGCGATTCTCCGGCTCATAGCCGACGCCGAGTTGCGCGATCTCGAATCTGCTCTTGCCCGCTATCTGCTTGCCCTTGAATTTTATGTAACCTTGCGGTTCCACTTCTCCCATAATGGCTTTGACTGTGGTTGAGCGGCCCACGCCGTTGCGGCCTAACAGGCTGACAATTTCTCCTTCCCCGAGCTCGAAATTAACCCCTTGCAGGATATGGCTCTTGCCGTAGAACGCATGCAGATTCGAAACTTCAAGCATTTGACCCTACCTCGCCAAGATAGGCTTCCTGTACCCGGGAATTGGCACGAATGTTTTCCGGCTTGTCGCTGGCGATGATCTCTCCATAGACCAGCACCGAGATTCTGTCCGCCAGATCGAACACAATATTCATATCATGCTCCACCATGATCAGGGTCTTGCCGGCGGTAACGCGGCGGATCAGATCCACCGCATTACTCGCCTCACTATGGCTCATGCCGGCCACCGGCTCATCCAGCATGATCAGTTCGGCGCCACCGGCAATCGCTATTCCAAGTTCGAGGGCCCGTTGCTGTGCGTAGGCTAATTCTCCGGCGGGGAACAAGGCCTTGTTCTTCAAGCCAATCTGATCCAGCACCTCCATGGCCCTGTCATTGATCTCGCCCTGACTGCCTAACAGATGCCAGAATGAGTAACGGTAGCCGCTGCTCCATAGCAGCGCGCATCTCACGTTTTCGAAGACATTCATGCGCGCGAATATATTCGTTACCTGAAAACTTCGTGTCAGGCCGAGACGGCTCACTTCATAGGGTGTCTTATTCTGAATCTCATTCTGTTTGAAGGTGATGGTGCCAGTAGTCACACGATGCAAGCCGCTGATGAGGTGAAACAGGGTAGACTTTCCGGCGCCGTTTGGTCCGATGATCGCATGCTTCTCGCCCTGTTCTATATCCAGGCTGACGCCGCGAATAATTTCGGTTTCGCCAAAATTTTTATGTACCGCAGTTAGCGTGAGAATGCCCATGCTCAGGAGTCCTCGTCACCGGGAAGCGTATTGGCGTCTTCCCAGGCATCCTTCAATTGCTGCAGTGATTTTCTGGTGGCGAGAAACGCGGCAATGGCGATGCCACCGATCAGCATCCAGTCGATGCTGCTGCCGCGCTCGAGTGATACCCCAAGATAGTGAAATACTTCCCCATCTGTATGGCTCAACTCAATCATGGCGATGCTGGCGAGAATGAAGATGAACGCGGGAATGCCGGTGATGAGATAGGGTAGTGCCAGTCTCCGCAGCGTGCCTCTTAGCCACGCCACCTGGTGCATCATGATCAAACCGGCAAAGCCCCTGGGCAGGAACATGACCGTCAGTAAGAACAAGACACCCAAATAGAGCAACCATAATTCCGAGTAATTGCTAAGCAGTGAGTTCATCAGCGTAAGCACGACGGCGCCAATTATGGGACCGATGAAATACCCCAGGCCGCCGATGTAGGCCATCAGCAGGACCCGACCCGAGGTTGCTGCATTGAGGTTTTCTTCGGTGATAAATTCATAGTTGAGCGCAAACAGACCACCGGCAATGCCGGCAAACAGGCCCGATGCACAGAATGAGATAAACCGCACGCGTCTGGCACTATAGCCTATGAATTCGGCACGTTCCGGATTGTCCCTGACGGCATTCGCCATGCGCCCGGCGGGTGTCTGGGTGAACAGGTACATGAACACGGTAGCAATAAAAACCCAGATCGCAGCCAGATAATATATCTCTAAATCCTGGGCGAAATCGACGCCAAAGAAAAGCGGGCCGAAGGTGCGGTCACCACTGACACCGGCTTCGCCGCCGAAGAAACTCACGAAGATCAGTGACGAAGCGGCGATGAGTTCGCCGATGCCCAGGGAGATCATGGCGAACACGGTACCCGCTTTGCGTGTCGAAAAACTGCCGATGAAGATGGCGGCGAGTAAACCGAAGATTCCACCCACCAGCGGTATGAAGATTATGGAGAAATAGACCGATCCATTCTCGATCAGGATCAGGGTATGCACCGCCAGAAATCCTCCCAGGCCGAAATATACTGCGTGGCCGAAGGACAGCATGCCGCCCTGTCCCAACAGCATGTTATAGCTGAGCGCGAAGATGATGGCGATGGCCATCTGATTGAAGATCGAAATTGAGAGAATAGAGTCGAAAAACTGTGGCAGTGCCAACAGCACCAGCAGATACCCGGCCCACAGAGATAGTTTCGCGATGGAGGCCATCATTCCTCCCTCTTACCCAGCAGGCCGGTGGGCCGAAAAATCAGCACCAGCACCAACAGCAGGAATGGGAGAATGGGTGCGATCTGTGGCAGGGTTACGGTCCATAAGTCGTTCAGTGGGTGATCCGCCTCGAAGGAGACACCCAGCAGGTCCAGCAAATCGGGCATACCCACACTGGAGGCGATGGCATAGGACTGCAACAGACCGATGAGCAAGGACGCGATGAACGCGCCTGCCAGGGAACCCAGGCCACCGATGACGACGATCACGAACACGATACTACCCAATACCGCCGCCATGCCAGGGAATGTCGTCAGCACCGGGCCGGCGATCACCCCGGCCAGGCCTGCCAGCGCCGTTCCTACCCCGAATACACCCATGAAAATCAAGGGCACGTTGTGACCGAGATTGGCCACCGTATGGGGGTGGGTGATGGCGGCCTGAATAATAATGCCGATGCGAGAGTGCGTTAAGACGCGAAACAGCACGATGAAGATCGCCATGGAGATGAAGATCATGAAACCCCGGTAGGCGGAAAATTCCTGGCCGAACAGGGTGAACAGCGGAAAGTCCAGGATATCCGGTGACCGGTAGTTCTTGGTGGCGGGACCCCAGAAGAACTGGATGGATTCTTCGATAAGAAACGCCGCGCCGAAGGTGAATACCAGTTCGGCGACGTGCCCCGATTTGTGAACCCGGCGCAGGCCATAGCGCTCAACCATGGCGCCGAGCACGCCTACGATGAGGGGGGCGAAGATTAACCCTAACCAGAACCCCATAGTCAGACTGATGGAATAAGCAAAATAGGCACCCAGCATGTAGAAACTTGCATGGGCGAAATTCAACACGCCCATCATGCTGAAGATGAGCGTAAGACCGCTGGCGAGCATGAACAACAGCAGGCCCGTGACCAGGCCATTAAGCGTGGCAAATATGAAAACTTCTAGCATGGGAGCCTTTGCGCCTCTGTTTCCGTGACTTCGCTAGCTTTATTTTGCTACTAGGGACTAACGACGGGGGCGCCGCATCTGGCAACTGGTTTCGACGATGGTTTCTTCGGCAGGAACGTGATAGATACTGCGCAGCCCGAAACCCGAATTATCGGCGTCGAATTCGATACCCTCATCGGTATGTACCGAGACATGCAGGGATTGGAAAATCTGATGATCCTCGCCCCGCATCCAGATTTCTTCACCGCCGAGCGTGGTGAACCTCATATCCTCCAGGGCTATGGCGATGTCGTAAGGGTCGGTACTGGAGGCTTTTTCCATCGCCGCCACCACCATGGACAGGGCATTGGCCAGACGCGGTTGGGTCACATCGTTGTTGGGATTGCGCGCCTTGAATGCGCGAATATATTCTTTTCTCCGTTCCGTAGGAATCGGATTGGATGTCTCATTGTGGATCAGGTGAATCCGGTCTTTGCCGTCTATACCGAGGGTGGCGGTGATGCCATCGTAGGCCGCATAGAACGTGTATATCGGGATATCCAGTCCGGAATCGATAATCGAACGCGCCAGCGAGACCATGTCCGCACCATAGTTTCCGGTGATTACGGCATCCGCGCCGGAAGACACAATTTTCGTCACATAGGGAGTGAAATCCTTAACCTGGCCGATGGGGTGAAATTCACTGCCAACGATTTCAATATCCGGTCGCTTCTCGTTCAACAATCTGATCGCGGTGTCGGCCACGACATGACCGAATGAATAGTCCTGGCCGATGATGTACATGCTCTTGATATCTTTGTTCATGGCGATGTAGTCGGTCAGCACATTCAGTTTCATCACCGCATGGGCATCGAAACGGAAATGCCAGAAGCTGCAATTATCTTCGGTGAGGATAGGATCGACGGCGGAGTAGTTTATCTGCAAGACTTCCTTGCCGGGATTGCGACGATTGAATCGGGAAATAGTGGTGCTGAGGGTGTTCGCTACTGCCGAGCTATTACCCTGAAAGATAATTTGCAGGCCTTCACTCACCGCACGTCTGAACTGTAATTGGGTTTCGGTAGGACTCTGCTTGTTGTCCAGGGGAACGATCTCAATCATGCGTCCGCCGAGAATGCCGCCTCTGGAATTGAACAGATAATCGGCTGCAAACTGGATCTGTTTCAGACCGCTGGTACCGATTGAGGCGAAGGTGCCCGAGAGGGGATCCATGAAGGCGATACGCACCGGTTCCTGGGCCTGGCTGATATTACCCAGGCACAGCAGTGTACAGATAAGTAAGCTATTGAATTTACTGAATAGTTTTATTTTTATCATGAGCAGTATCTGTCAGTCCCGGGAGAAAAAACGGCGACTATCGAGGTCGCCGAACCAGCCCGACATTAACCTAGACTGTGCGCTGAATCAAGAAATCCCAGCCAGTCGAGCGCGGTACTGCCATGAAGCGATCTGAGGTTCTAAGCGTGGGTAGATTTTACACCCGTCTTGGTTCTACCAGGGCCAGGGTATTGTCAGCGGGGTCCTTAAAAAACGCCATGCATTCGGTGTCCCCTGCCTTGCCGAACAGGCCCTCATCGTCCTTGAATACCGCCTGCACTTCAGTTTCGAATTCAACACCTTTATCCTTCAGTGAGCGCACCATCTGATCTATCTCGGCCACGCGAAAATAGAGCAGTCCGGGTTTGCCATTTTTATCCAACAGCAATCGCGTTGCCCCGAATTGGAAAAATAACAGGCCGGGCGGATCGAATTCGGCAATAAACCGGACAGCCAACACCTCTTCATAAAACTTCCGGCTCTGGGCAATATCCTTGCAAAGCAGAGATACCTGGTGAATAGTCGCATCCTGCAATAACCGGGAAGTGGCTGTAGACATAATCTGGTTTCCTGTAGGATGATCGGCATCGATAGATGCTATGCACAATGAATAATATTTAGAGATGCCCAAGATACCAGAATCCGAAATTGAATTCATGGCCATCCGTGCCGGCGGCCCGGGCGGACAGAATGTGAATAAGGTGTCCACCGCCGTACACCTGAGATTCGATATCAATCGTTCCAGTTTACCTCAAAACATCAAGGAAAAGTTAGCCAGGTACCGAGATCGTCGTATCAATAAAGATGGCTCAATTGTCATCAAGGCGCAGCGATTTCGCAGCCGCGAAAAGAACAAACAGGATGCGATCGAACGCCTGCAGTGCCTGGTGGCAGAGGCCGCAACAGAGCTTGCCAGGCGAATCGCCACCAAACCGGGTAAGGCGGCGAAGGAGCGACGGCTGCGAGACAAGAAAATTGTCGGCAGCAGGAAGTCAGGCAGGGGCGCAATAAAATCCTTCGATGATTGAATTGCAAATCATCGACTAGAGCCAGCCAGAAAGGTGAATTACAGTTATGACAATAACACGAATTTCCCATCTAACAGTTTACGTCCATGACCAGGACGAGGCCTTGGGCTGGTACCAGGAGAATCTGGGATTCGAAGTTTGCATGGACGACAGTAAGTTGGTGCCGGAATTGCGTTGGTTAACAATCAGTCCGGCGGGTAACCGGGATACCCAGATCGTACTGATGCCGGCTCGCAACGATGATGAAAGAACCAGGGTCGGCAGCAATTTGATCACCGTGCTCAATACCGACGATTGTCGGGGAGACATGGCGCGGCTGGTGGCAAATGGCGTCGAGATTGTGGAAGCCCCTGGCGAAGTACCCTGGGGAGTGTCGGGGGTAATTCGGGATCTCTATGGGAATCCCTATAACCTGGTCGGGCCCAAGTAGGCCAGGGCGAAAGCGAGCAAAGCGATGAAATATACGGTATCTCTGCACCAGGGATGGCTCCTTACTACCCGCTTTGGTGCTGTTCTCATGGCGACGGCGCTACTGTTGTTCACCACCTTGCAGCCCGCCGTTGCCGCCGACTCAGACCCATCGATAAACGCCGCGGAAGCCAGTTTCAGGTATATTGCCAGCACCTTGCGCAGGTTTCGCGACAGCGGCAGGCTGGTGAACAACCCCGGTATCGATGGGGCCGATCTCGAAGAATTTTTCAGCTTGCTGAACGATTTCTATACCCGGTTCAGCCGGGATTTTGGTGCGGACAGCGCCATGTGTCAGTTTTATACTGATCCTGAAAACAGCAGGATGACGATCGAGGACAGGGCCGAGCTGGGCTTCAGTTTTATGCTGGAACTTGATGATCGGCTAGCGCGTTATATACAGGTAGATCGTGATTTTCAAGAAGCAGTGGAGAAGGAATTTGGCAGCATCCTGTTAGCCAATATTAATGCTGCGAAGGGCGCCATAGTCAGTAATCAGAGGCTGCCAACATCGGAGTTCGATGAGGCAGCCAGGATCAATTTTGCCGATACCGCTTGTTTTTAGTCGCTAAGCAGGAACCCCAATTTTTGAGCATGCGGGTGAAATATCAGAGCGGCCCTAGTAAACCTCAAACAATCCCGCAGCGCCCATGCCACCACCCACACACATTGTACAGACCACGTATTTTGCGCCGCGACGCCTGCCTTCGATGAGTGCGTGTCCCACCATGCGAGCGCCACTCATGCCATAGGGGTGTCCGATAGAGATCGCGCCACCATTGACGTTCAATAGCTCATCGGGAAGGCCAAGTTTGTCACGACAGTAAACCACCTGGACCGCGAAGGCTTCGTTGAGTTCCCAAAGTCCAATATCGTCAATGGAAAGATTGTTACGCTCCAGCAGTTTCGGTATGGCGAATACCGGGCCGATACCCATTTCATCCGGCTCCAGTCCGACGATGGCCATGCCGCGATACGCACCCAGGGGCTCCAGGCCTTTCTGCTCGGCCAGCTTGCTGTCCATAATTACCGCGGCAGAAGCCCCATCGGAGAGTTGACTGGCGTTGCCGGCGGTAATCACTCCGCCTTCTATCACCGCCTTCAAGCCCGCCAGACCTTCGACCGTGGTTGTGGGGCGGTTGCCCTCATCCTTCTCCAGGGTCACGTCGTGCACACTCTGGGCCTTGGTCTCTTTGTCGATGAACAGCATCTGCGTTGGCAAGGGGACGATTTCGTCATCGAATTTGCCGGCTTCCTGGGCGGCATGGGTTCTCTGCTGACTCTGCAAGGCATAGGCATCTTGCTGCTCGCGAGAAATGTTATAGCGTTTGGCTACGATCTCGGCCGTTTCCAGCATGGAGATATAGGCATGCTCGGATTTGGCGATGACGTTTGGATCCTGGGCGCGGTAGCCGTTGCGATGTTCGTTTTGCACCAGGGAGATGGACTCGAGACCGCCACCGACGACGATAGGCATGCCATCACTGATAACCTGTTTGGCGGCGGTGGCGATAGCCATCATGCCGGAAGCGCACTGTCGATCCATGCTCATGCCGGAGACAGAACTGGGTAAGCCTGCCGCCACGCCCGCAGTACGGCCGATGTTAGCGCCGGATGTGCCTTGCTGCATGGCACAGCCCATGATTACATCGTCGATTTCGCCAGGCTCGATACCGGCCCGCTGCACCGCCGCGGCAATGACATGGCCACCGAGCGTCGGCGCGGCGGTGTCGTTGAAGGCGCCGCGATAGGCCTTGCCGATTGGGGTTCTGGCTGTGGACACGATTACTGCTTCTCTGGTCATGCTGATCTCCTGATTTACTGCATCGACCGGGGCAACAAAATTGCCTGTTGCTGCGGTGCGCAAGAACTACTTTAATGATTTGTTAAAACTCTGCCTATTTCTTGCATACCAGCTCGGTGACCGCCTCGATTGCGTCCCGAGCCAGTTGCACCATCTCGGCGTCGGTACGATCCTGTATCGGATGGGGCACAAACACACTGGCGGGCTTTATGCCCAGTGATTTTCCTTGCGCCGCGGCGGCCTCCACAAATTCGCAGGATGCGATAAATCCCGCGGGTATGCCTCTGCTTTCCAGGTTCATGATGTCATGCAAACTGCACGAGGTACATGAACCTCAGTCGGCCAGGCCTTCGATGACGGCGTCACATTCTACGCTAATCTGTTGACTGAGTTCGGTGGGAGCGACTCTGGCAAAAGTGGGTTTGGTGTACCGCTTTACCTTGGCTCCGAGCTTAAGCAGGTGTTTCTCAATTTCGTCGAGGAACTCTTTACCCCGGGGCTTGGAGATATCGAGCAGGCCGATGGTGGCGCCCGCGAGTTCGGACAATCGCGGCAATAGCTGCCGTTCGATCGGTTGCAACTCCGCCGTTGGGTCTAGTAATGTTGTTTGACTGATCATGGTTTTCTCTCTATTTACACTGCCTGGTGGTGATAAGTGTGATGGTTTACAAAATTTTCTGTGAGACGATTTGACTGCCACGTTCCCCGGTCGCAACCCAGCCACTGATGATAGCCGAGAACATGCCGGCCTTGCCTCCGGTGGTGACGATATGCAGTCCGTCGTCTCTAAATTTATTTAATAGCTTGTCTTTAAACCCGGCCGGCATCCCTTCGGCCACGTCATTGGCACCGCGAATCAAGTCGGCGCCAGGTGTCACTAATTCTGCATGCAGGGCGCTCCTCAAATCTTCCTTGGACCAGCCTCCCTGGCGAAAAACCCGCCGGTGTTCGGGAGAAACAACCAGTATAGCATCGGCCAACCCATACAATTTCGCGTGTACAATGCCGCGCAAACTCAATGCCATACTCTTTGCCAGGGACTGCGGCGTACGGGATTTCTGGTCGACTATGGGTTGTAGTCCGTCTCCGGCGAACAGGCTCACCACCGATTCTTCGCGCTCGAATCCCCGGTCCATGGCCAGGGTGTTCCAGTCGCTGTCGGATTCATCTTCGGCGAAACAATAGCTGTATTTGCCTGGATTACCCATGGCGGCCCGGTCTATTCCACCGGGAATGCCGCCGCCGATGTTGCGAATAATCAATTGCAGGGCGCGGCCAATCGTTGCATTGGCCCGATTGCCTTGCCCTAGCGCGTTGACTCCGCTGTTCATTCCTATTTCCCGGGAAACCGGACCGTTCACTATCAGCACCGGCGTGGAAAAATACGTCGTGCACAGCAGCCCGTGCATGCAGAATCTATCTTGCAGAGCCGCCTCCACGGCGGCGATTACCGTGGGAAAATATTCGGGCTTGCAGCCTGCCATCACCGCATTGATGGCAAGCTTTTCGATGCTGCAATCGACCTTGTCCGGTGGCACCTGGCCGACAATTTCCGCCGGGCTGCGATCGGTTCCACCTAGCATTCTCATGACCCGCAATGGGGTCGGCGGCACCACCGGTAAGCCATCGCTCCAGCCGCGTTCGAAACAGGCCTCCATGATGTCCTGAGATTCAGAAACCTGAACTTGGCGAGCATTGAATTGGGTGTCACCGAACTTGAGTGCAAGCAGTTCGTCCATGCCAGGGTCCTGGGTCTTGGAACCACAGCCGGGTTTGAAATCGATCAGATCGGCACCCAGATCGCCGATGCCGGTAAATTCCCGCCACTGGACTTTATCCCATCCAATAATACGGGAAACATCGTCAGAGCCCTGCGTCTGTCGTATCAGAGTGGGCACGATCTCGATCTGATTGCGGTAGGAAAATTCCAGGGAGGTATCATCGATGCGGTCGGGGTAGCTGGGGGGATAGTCGGGGTCGTCCTGAACGTAGACGCTGAGCCTGCCATCGCAGCGGGCAGCCAACTCACCGATAAGCGGCTCTATCAGCGCGCAGGTTGGACAGTCCTTCTTTATCACCAGGGTGTAGCTGGTTGGCATCGTGCGCTCCAAAAATCAGTTCTCTTGACTCGCTCGCCGCAATGCGAGCGGTCAGTAGTCAGTAGAATTAAACCCAGTAAAGTAGTCTAACGCAAGCATCGCGCCGTGGGATATGGGCTCGTTACCTCGGCAGATTTTAGTAAACGAAGCCCAGGGTGCTGATTCCTATCAGGATATTAATGATCATAAAAACCGACGAGGTGCGCGACATGACCTTCCATAGCTGTGGACCCTTGTAGGCAGCGCGCACGCCGATGATGAGCACCACCGTGTAGGTCATCAGCATTGCTATCAGAACCAGATAGCGAACCCAGGATTGATTATCGGCAGCCTGACTGCCAAGCACGAAGAATGTCGCCGCACCGGCGAAGTAGAGAGACCAGTAAGTGATAGCCAGACCGTATTCGCCGACCAGCAGTCGAGCCAAGAAGGATCGATTATCGAATGCTTCCGCGTTATCAGACTGTGGTTCGCTCATGGTTCCATATTCCTGTGCGGGCTTAGTGTAACCCACGGGCAGCCCATAAAGAAATGCAGGCAAGCGAGCCTTTGTCAGGTCCGCAGGCCGTTCGAAATTCCCGCGGGATAGTGAAGAAACCCGCTCTATGACGGGTTATTCTGCCGTCGACACGCCAACCCTCCCCTGTCTGGCTGAACCACAGTATCTCCGTGCAAATGCTTCGACAGCCAAACCTGAAAGACTTATGATATTCGCCTTGGTGACCCATCAATTCAACCGAGGCAGGAAGCTTGGCTATAACAAAAGACATAGACGGTCAGCTACTCACCGAGGCCTTCAGTTTCTCCAAGAAGAAACTCAAGGCCATACATGGCTTAAGAGGAATCTTGACCGGGGTGGTGGCAGATAAGCGTCTGAACGAAAAGGAGTTCCTGTTTCTCGATGTCTGGCTCAAGAGCCAGCAATACCTCGCCGAAGACCCCGATGTTGTCGATATCCTCAGGCAGGTAGGTGCCATTCTCGAGGCCAGCCAGATCAGCGCGGAAGCCTTGGCAGGAATGCAGGACCGCATCGAACAGTTCATTTCCTCGACGGATACCGGCGAGACCGACCTGGTTGGTCGCATCGATGAGCTAGTCGGCTTCTTAGCGGGCCTGGCCGCCGACGGCATACTCAATGACTTGGAAATTTCTGCCCTGTCGGCGTGGCTTGAGAATAATGCCGAGATCAAGGACAAGTGGCCCGCCAGCGTTATCGTCGGTCGCCTGGAGTCGATTCTGGAGGACGGGATTGTAACCGAAGGGGAACGCACAGATTTGCTGAACACCGTCAAACAGTTCATCGGTCCCGAATTCGATTCCAGCGACGTCACCATCCAGGCATCGACAGCGGTTTGGGAAGACCAGATTGAAGTCCTCAATTTCGAGGGTTCCACATTCTGCCTGACAGGAGATTTCGTCAGCGGAGCCCGGGACTCGGTGGACACGATACTCAAGTGCCAGGGAGGCACGACCCAGCCCAATGTGAACAAGGATGTTGATTATCTGGTGATCGGAACCCTGGCGAGCAGGAACTGGCTGTACACCAGCCATGGTCGCAAAATCGAAAAAGCCCTGCTACTGAAACGGCAGGGTGTGGAGGTCACGATCATTACCGAACGGACTCTGTTTAAATTCATTCACAAACAAACCCCGGCCTGACTAGGGCTGGAATTTACCTACCCATGAGTCCTTTAATTGCACCGGGTATGTCGGCCGGGAAGACCACAAACTTGGTATTGTCTGACTCCGCCAGGTTCTGCAGCGAATTGATATATTTCTCACCCAACAAATAAACCACAGGCATTTCTTTCTCGCCGATCGCTTCGGTGACCAGCGAGATGGCTCGCTTGCTGGCCTCCGCCAGGATAACCTGGGCCTCGGCCTCAAGCTTGGAGGCCTCGAGTTGACCTTCCGCTCCCAAAATAACGGCCTGTTTATCACCATCGGCACGGGTAACCGTGGCACGTCGTGCACGTTCTGCTGCGGCCTGTTCTTCCATCGCCGACTGCATGGTGGGTGATGGATTAATGTCCTGAATTTCGACGGTCTTGAGGATAATGCCCCAATCGGCGATGTCATCAGATATCGCTGCCTTCAAGTGAGATTTGATGTGATCGCGAGACGACAGGGCTTGATCGAGGCTCATCTCACCCAGAATTGAACGCAGCGATGTCTGCACCAATGTTTGAATCGCAATGACATAGTCTTCAACACCATAGACCGCTTTCTCAGGCGAGACGATATTGATATAGGCCACCGCATTGGTGAGCAGCGTGGCGTTGTCCTTGGTAATTACTTCCTGGGATGGGATATCGAGAACGATATCCTTGGTAGTGACTTTATGCGCGACAATATCGATGTAAGGAATAATGAAATTCAGCCCCGGCTTCAGTGACGAGTGATACTTTCCCAGGCGTTGAACCACCCATTTGTATCCCTGTGGCACCTGGCGTACGCCCTGGGCCACGGTTATTAATATGAATAGCAAGACTGCGATAGCAATTATAAATGCCGGTTGCATGGTATTTCTCCTTTTTGGTTCGTGACTTGCACGAGGAAATTAAGGGATTAAGGAATTAGGGTCTTAAGCTTTTTTGACAATCAGCGAGTTTCCGGACAAGTCCACCACGCTGACTCTATCGCCGATGCGCAAAGAATCCTGTGAAAGTATCTGCCACTCATCGGCTCCCAACAAGGGAGCAGGGAAACGGATGGTGCCCCGTTTTTCACCATTAGGTGGTGACAGCACCTGACCTATTTCTCCTAACATGGCTTCCTTGGACAAGCCGGCTTTGGTCTTGTCCGTTGACAGAGGTTTGAGAAACTTGAACCAGCCCACAGCAAATGCCATGGATGAGAAGGCCCAAATAATCAATTGCGCAGCTTCAGAAATCGCGGGAAAGGGCACTAGCATCAGTCCCACGATAATCGCCGCGGCACCAAACCAGAAAATAAAGAAGGAGCCCAGAAAGATTTCACTCAGCATCACGGCGATGCCGAAAACAATCCAGTGCCAGTAGAGAAGTTCAAATTCCATCATCGTTCTCCTTTTTAGACATAAGGAGCTTCTGAATAATTAATCAGAGGCTGCTTAAGCCAATATTGATCTGATTTACATGTCCAGTCTACAGATATGGGGCCGATATGCCGAATTTCTACCTCGATTCTCGTGGGGCTCCCTGCTCCGGTAATTGCGCTGCTATTATGCCACGGACGTGGCAAAATACGCCGCTGCAACCAGAGGACGATTAAATGCACTATCGGCGCGTCAATGCGCCTGCTCCCCATGTAAATCTTGGAGGAGAGGGTCCACTACTTCATTTCTCCCACGCCAATGGCTTTCCGCCGCTGGCGTACCGAGCTCTGTTGGAGCCATTCCTCGAATCCCACGAAGTGATTGCCAGCCTCCATCGTCCGCTGTGGCAGCCGAGTCCTGAGCCATCGAGTCTAGGGAGTTGGCAAATATTTGCTGACGACCTGATACAACTGTTGGAACAATTTGATCAAGGCGTCACCAGCATCGGGCATTCCATGGGAGCGGCCGCAATCTTGCTGGCAGCTTCCCAGCGACCGGAATTGTTCAAGTCCTTGGTCCTGATAGAACCGGTGCTGGTGCCTCGTCACTTTTTGTTCCTGCTGCATTTCTTTGGCCGCTTTTCTAGAGAAAAAATTCCCCTGGTAAGGAAGACCCTGGCCCGAGTCGATCGATGGTCCAGCAGGAAAGAGGCGTTCCAGCATTTCAGACCAAAAAACGTATTCAAGAACATCAGTGATGAGGTGTTATGGGACTATATCGAACACGGCGTTGAAGAAATCGACGGCGAAGCTTGCCGGCTCACTTATAGCAAGGAATGGGAGGCACATTGCTATACCAAGGTACACAACCTGTGGAATTTGCTCGCCAAGGTATCGGTGCCGCTACTGGCGATCAGGGGCCAGGATTCGGACACCATATTTCCTTCTGCCTGGCGGAAATGGCGACAGATGGCGCCAACACACACATTCCTGGATATCCCTGATGCCGGACATCTGCTGCCGTTCGAGAAACCCGATAGCCTGGCCGCGACCATAAAAGCCTGGCTCCGAGAGCCTTCCTCGATATAATAATTCATAAATATCAATAGCTTAACTTTTTGTGCAATAACGGCCGGTTTATCTCTCCCGACTGGCCTGTCTTCACCTTGACTGCCTCCCTTATCTTCACTTTCATCAAGACCTGTCAACCATTGCCTGTTTGCTGCGTTTTAACCACTAAAGCGGATAAACCCCGTTTCACAATGGCGCTAAACCATGAGAGAGAAAATCATGAAGAAACTACTTTGCATTGCACTATCCTGTCTCGTCTATCTGGCCGTACCATTGGCTGTGTCGGCACAGGAAGAAATTGATGCCTCGGTTGACAAGGATGCAGCCAGGGCGGAGCGGCGGGCACGCATGGAGGAGTTCAGACAACTAAGCCCGGAAGAGCGGCAGGGCCAGCGTGAGGATAGACGCCGTCGGCTGGAAAACCTGCCAGACGACGAACGTGCTGCTTTGCGTGAGAAGCGGGCCCAGCAACGGCAATCCGGTTCCCGACAGGGTCAGCGTCCGCGGCGGGGAAACAGAGGTTCTCGCGGATCGACCGACAACGGCTAAAGCCGTACTAAGGTGAAGCTCAAATTGTAAAAAGCCAGCCGGGCTGACTCAGGTCCCGTGATATCAGCGGCTCTACAAGATTCAAGCGAGCCACAACCCAGCTCCAGTAGCTCGAAACACCTATTCCTCGGTAGTGTTGCACAGGGTTCCAGCCCTGTGTTTTTTTGTCTAACAGGGCCACTTCGCGGTCTCATCTATCCTTGTGTCAACTTGTTAACCATTTTTCCTCGAGTACACTCTAATCTAGTAAGAAGAAGCTGGATTCAGGCCGTCACGAGGGGATTTCCTTGTTAAAGGAAACAGAAGAAGAGCTGGTACGATCGGCGCAGTCGGGCAATATTGCCGCGTTTGAGAGGCTGGTGCGCCTGCTGGAGCAGCAAATGTTGGCCGTGGCTGCTGGTTTTGCCCACACCCCTGACGATGCCAATGATATCTACCAGGATGCCATGCTGGCTGCCTATCGCGCCCTGCCGAAATTCAAGCTCGAAAGCAAATTCAGCACCTGGCTCCACAAGATCGTAGTGAATACGGCGCTATCGAATCGAAGGAAGTTGAAACGAGCCTGGCAAAAAATGGCGGCGATACAAAATGAGTATGAACAGATCGAGAAGTACGTCGAACATCGTTCGCCAGAATCGCTGATGCTGGATGGGGAACTGAACACGCAGATCAATCGGGCCATGAGGAAATTGACAGACACCGAGCGCATCGCCTTCGTGTTGTGTCATCAGCAAGGCTTCAAGATAAGGGAAGCGGCAGAAGTCATGTCCTGCTCGGGCAATTCGGTGAAGGTGGTTTTGTTCCGGGCCAGAAATAAGTTAAAGCAGGAATTGGCAGAGTATCATTAGGTAAGATTTTGGACTCAGGATAAATGTAATGACTATTCCAGAAAGTAAAGAACAGCTGCAGCACCTGGTAATTCGTTATCTCTACGGTGATCTGTCAGGGCAGGAGATAACGCAGTTTGATGCAGAATTGAAATCCAATTCTCAGTTGCGCGAGGTGCTGGAAGCGGAGCAGCGCTTCGACAGCGCGATGCCAATAGGCACGCAGCCTCAAATCGACGCCGATCGTATCGAGGGTAATCGATGGCTGTTACGACAGAATTTACAGAGGGAAAATCGAACACGCTTCTCGTTCAGGCAATGGCTGCAGGAATTGAGCAACAGGCCTATGACCTTAATGTTTCAGGGCGCCGCGATGGCTGCCACGTTTGTGTTGGGCATTTTGATTGCGACTCCTGCAGCCGTGGAGAATCCAGGCCAAGGCAGCCAGCAGCTGCTGGCGGAAGAGGCATCACCGCTTGAATTCATTGGTGATGAAGATTACGAGATCTTCCAGTTTAAGGTAAATAATTACGACGCAAGCACCGGCGATATTGATCTGTCTTTTTCTCTGGCATCCGAGACCCGCCTGACTGGTAATGTGGCGGATCAGGGCATTCATTCTCTGATGGCGGTAGCGTTGCAGGGGGATATTGACAGTGGTTCCAGGTTGGACACGATTGACGCGCTGCAAGGGGTCAGCTCCAGTAATGAAGTCTCCCGGGCACTCGTCCACGTGCTCATGAATGATCAGAATCCCGGGGTGCGTTATCAAGCCGTGCTCTCGTTGGTTGAACTGGCAAACCAGGACCACGTGCGCGAGGCACTGCGTTATGCCCTGAGCGAGGATGTAAACCAGGGTGTTCGCGTCGAGGCTTTCCAGGCCCTGGTCAACTATCCCGATGACGAAACCCTGTCCCTGTTCAGGCTGCAAATGGAAGTGGACAGTAACGAGTACATCCGGGCCCAGGCCAGAAGCATCGTCGAAGAGTCCGATAACAGACCGATCATTTTGTGAACCCTTTAAATTGTGCGCTTGCAGCCGAAATCAACTAACCATGAAATCAACTATGAATCTATTTACGAAAACAAGACGAGAGGTAATTGTCATGTCTCAAATTAAACCTGGCCACGTGAAATTTGCAGCGTTCTCACTGCTGCTATGTTTTGCTCCGTTGCTGCAGGCAGCCTCCGCCGATCTGGATCGTGAATTCGATGTGGCCGCTGGTGGCACGCTGGTGCTCGAAAGTGATGCGGGATCTATCGAAGTGAATACCTGGGACCAAAACCGGGTGCGCGTTCGCGTCAGGAATGCCGGCGACTTCGCAGTGGAATTCGATCAGCGAGGCAACGATGTCTATGTCAGGGCTGAAGCGGAACGCAGGAGCAGGGGGCTGTTTGGATTTGGCAGAAACAGTAACATCAGCTTCGTAGTGAACGTGCCGGTGAATTACAATCTTGAACTGGACACCGGCGGTGGCCACATTGAAGTCTCGGATATTACGGGCAATGTTGAAGCCGATACCAGTGGTGGGCACATCGAGATAGGTAAAGTTACAGCCGGTGATGTCAATGCAGACACCTCGGGTGGTCATATTTCCATCGACGATGTCGAGGGCGATGTGGTGGCGGATACTTCCGGCGGGCGCATTACCATAGGCAATGTCACCGGCGATGTAAATGCCGACACCTCCGGCGGTCGCATCCGAATTGGTGATGTGGGTGGTGACATGGTTGCGGATACCTCCGGCGGCAATATCGAAGTCGGCACCGGTGGTGGCTCAGTGGAGCTGGATACTTCCGGCGGTTCTATTCGTGCAGCCTGGGCCACAGGTGCGATTTCTGCCGACACCTCAGGTGGCAATATCTTTCTGGCCGGTAGCGATGTCAGCGTGTCAGCCGATACCTCCGGCGGCAACATAGAAATCTTGGGTAGTGGCGGGCCGGTGGAAGCCGATACTTCCGGCGGCAGAATTACTATTCGAGGCACCACGGGTCCAGTACATGCGGATACCGCCGGTGGCAGTATCGACGTGGATTTGAGTGCGGTCAGGGGTACTATCGGAGGCAGTGTTGATCTGGAGACCGCCGGTGGTGACGTCACTATACGTATCCCCAGTAATCTCAGTGTCAGCATCGACGCAGAAATTCGAATATCACGTCGATCTCGTGGTGACTATCGAATCTACAGCGACTTTCCCATGACCACCTCCGAAGAAGATCGGCGTATCATTGGCAGAGGGGATATCAACGGCGGCGGCGAGCGCATCACTCTGGAAACCAGCAACAGTGACATACATATTATCAGTGTGATGAACTGATTATCATTGCAGATTAAAAAACCGGAGACAGCCGCCTGTCTACGGTTTTTTAATGTCTGCCGAAATTCGCGGGTTGAATCTGGGTTCAGGAGACAAGCGAATTTAGAATCAGCTCATCCGGAATTTTGTGTTTAATTTTTTCGTGCAGCCTGGGCAGTTTAGACCAGTGCAGACCGCCTTTCAGATGATGGGCCGTGTGGTAGCCAAGGTTTCCCGTCAACAAGTTGAACAGAGGATTGAGGTTGTTATAAGAGGCTTTGTAATCGTCGTCGGTCTTAAGACCGGCATGATGATCGTAGGTTGCCCAGGCTGTCAAAAACAAGCCCATCAGCATAGGCAGAACAAAAATAAACAGTCCGGGTATGGGTCGATAGGCGACTAGCAGTGCCACCAGGGTAAAAGTCAGGGCAGAATAGAAAAAGAATTGCCTCTGTTCCTTAGGATAATTTTTACCCACCTTATAACCACGATAGTAGGCCGTCGCGGCGACGTTGAAGCTATATTCCAACTCGCCCATCTGGGTACCATTCTTTCTGAGCCAGCGACTCTCGTCCCGGGTCTGATCCTGGTAGTTCTGGTGATGCCCATATACATGGTGCAGAACCCAGAGATTTGTGGTTGCACCGGTATGTAACGCATAAAAGAATTCGAGCACGCGATTGGGCAGGGTAAAGCGAAACGTGAGGCTGTGTTGATGATGATGATTCCAGGCACAGATTTGAGACTTGGGAATAATCGTCGCGTAGAAATAAAGACCCAGAACATAGGGATTATCCACCAAAATATAAAGGCAGAAATCCAATGTGCTCAGGGCCAGGATGAGGGCGACCGGTATCCGGTCCGCGGCATATTTAAACACGGGTAGCTATTTTTCACTGCTGTTTTGAAATTCAGGCGCAGACTATCACACTAAGATGACCCAGGTCTGCTATTAATGTCTCAACTTGCCCAATTAGGGCTCAGATCCTCGCCCCTGCAACGATGGCATTGCTATCCCTCTGCTGAGGTGCATGAACGTCGGGGTTGGCCGGGCTCCACGGTGAATTCACCCAGCTGGCTTATTCGTACCTGAGTGCGTCGATGGGGTCGAGATTGGCGGCCTTCGCAGCTGGCAGGATGCCGAACAGCACGCCGACGAAACCGGAGAAACCCAAAGCCAGCGCGACTGACCACAGTGGAACACTGGCCTGGGGGAACGAGGGGATCGCGTTAGAGATCAGGGTACCGAGGCCATAACCGAGAGCCAAGCCAATCAGTCCTCCGAGCAGGGACAGTAACAATGCCTCGATCAGGAATTGCATCAGAATGTGATGGCGTTTGGCGCCGATCGCCTTGCAGATACCAATCTCCCGGGTTCTTTCCGTCACCGACACCAGCATGATATTCATGATGCCGATGCCACCCACCAGCAGAGAGATGCTGACGATGCCGCCGATGACCACCGTGACCATGTTGATGATGGTGTCGAAGGTTTCCATTAGTTGGTCGGCGGTCTGGATTACAAAATCGTCATCTTCGTCACTGCTGAGATCGTGTGCATTGCGCAACAGGGTCGTTAATTGTTGGGTGACGCTATCAGCATCGGCGGTGTCGCTGAGGCTGAGCTGAATCTGGATGTCGGTACGGGTCTGGTTGCCCTGCAGGCTGCGCATGGTGTTATAGGGCACCAGCACGATGTCGTCCCGGTTGAAGCCCATAATCTCGCCCTTGGGTTCCATCAGCCCAACAATCTTGAACCATTCACCACCGATTTCCACATACTCATTGACGGGATTTTCCGGCAGGTTCAGATTCTCTTTGACCTTTTCACCGATGACTGCAATTCGTCTCCTGGTGGCGTTGTCACTGGGTGCGAGAAAACGGCCGATCGACATGTAGGATTGGGAAACATCCTGGTAGGCGTACGTGGTTCCCATAATCTGGCTGAAGGCAGTCTGGGAACCAAATTTTATCTGGGAGGAGCGACTCGCATACAGGATCGGGGTGATGGAGGCGATGCCGTCGGTGCGCCTTTCGATCAGTTCCATGTCTTCGGGGGTGAGGCGGGCTCGTATGCCTTTCATCTGGTCTTCGAATGGGGTGTAAGACTGTATAGTCAGGCTGTTGGAACCGAGTGTGGCAAAGGTGTCGCCGATGAACGAACTCATCCCCTCGGTTACCGAGATTACTGCGATCACACTGGCGACGCCGATAACGATACCGAGGGTGGTGAGGAAGCTGCGCAGCCCATGGGCATAGATGGATATCACCGCAGAGCGAAAGCTTTCGAAGAGGGCGAAGAACATCAGTGAGTCACCGCATCTGTCACAGTATTACTGTCATTAAAAATTTTGCCGTCTTTCATTTCTATCACCCGCTTGCAGTGGCGGGCAATTTCATCCTCGTGGGTAACCACAATCAAGGTGTGCCCCTCATCATGCAATTCATCGAACAATTGCATGATTTCGATGCTGGTTTTAGAGTCCAGGTTTCCCGTCGGTTCGTCTGCCAGCAAGATGGATGGGGTGGTTACCAGGGCCCGTGCTATGGCCACGCGCTGTCTTTGGCCACCGGACAATTGGTTGGGCAGGTGATGGGTGCGATCATCCAGGCCCACCCGCGTTAGCGCGTCCATGGCCATCTCTTTGCGTTGTTTCAACCTGACGTTTCGGTAAACCAGGGGTTGCATCACGTTGCCCAGTGCGGTCGAGCGGGGCAGCAGGTTAAAGCTCTGGAAGATGAAGCCAATTTCCTGATTGCGTATCTCCGACAATTCATTTTGATCCATCACCTCCACGTTCTTGCCGTTGAGGTGATACTGGCCATTGGTTGGTTTGTCCAGGCAGCCTAATATATTCAGCATCGTTGATTTGCCGGAACCAGAGGAGCCGATGAAGGCCAGGTAGTCGTTCTTGAAGACATCGATGTCGATACCGTCCAGGGCCTTGACTATCTGGTCTCCCATCTCGTAATACTTGGTAATAGCCCTGAGTTCGATAAGTGCCATGCGGGTTTCTGCTTGCTGAATCGGGGTGTGTGGGGGACTAAAGCTCGACCCGGGTTATGTCTACCCGATCGCCTTCGAGTAAGAATCTCAATTCCCGGTCTGGGCCTACGATGACTTCTATGTCGCTGTCGATACTACTCGTGAGTTCCTGATATGCGTCATCGGAAAGTCCTACCTCAACCTTGGTTTTTCGGGCGATGCCGTTATCATTTATGAAAATGAAATACTCACTACGCAACTCTGAACGGTCTTCCTCGAAGATGATCGCTTGAATAGGCACGGCGATAACTTCCTGATCCTGGCGGGTGAAGATTTCCGCACGGCTGGACATGCCAGGACGCAGTACCACCTCGCCGGCATCGGTAATATCGATCTTTACTGTGAAACTGAGGCCCTGTCGGCCCGGCGCGATTTTTGCGGTGTTGGCAATATAGCGCACGATGCCCTGCATGGGTTGGTCTGGATAGGCGATCGCCACGATCTCAACCCGTTGGCCGACTTCAACCGTCGCCACATCCGCCTCATCTACCAGCACCTCGGCATAAATACTGGCAGGATTTGCGATGGTCATCAGCGATGAACCGGGGATGTTGGTGGCGCTGGCAATCGCGGTCTCACCTACCTTGATATCGAGGCTGGTGATGACACCATCTATGGGGGAGACAATCTTGGTCTTGCTGAGCTGATCATTCATCTGATCCAGCTGCGCTCTGCTTTGCGCGAGCCGCTCGCGCGAAGATTTCAGATCGATATGGGCCAGGTCCAATTGGTGTTTAGCGTCGTCGAACTCACCATCTCCGATCATCTTTTGTTCATGCAGGGATTTTGAGCGAGCAAATTGCCGGCGCAAATTCGCGATGCGGACTTCCTGTCGCTCTATATCGATACTATTAATTCGCACCGCCGCCTCTGACTGTTCCATGCCGGCGACGAAATTGACGTCATCTACCTGCAACACCAGCTGGCCCCGGTGCACGACATCGCCTTCCTCGACGAAGAGACCGGACACTTTGCCGATGACTTCGGAGGAAAGCATGACTTCCTCTTCGTGGGCGAGAAAGCCTGAAGCCAGAATCGACGGGCTGATGATGCGTCGCGACAGCGTGGATACGTTCACCGCCTTGGCATTGGTACCGAACACCGCCCGATTGATGAAGGGGA
The DNA here is from genome assembly GCA_022566775.1 of Pseudomonadota bacterium. Lineage (GTDB taxonomy): Bacteria > Pseudomonadota > Gammaproteobacteria > Pseudomonadales > Pseudohongiellaceae > UBA9145. The sequence continues at coordinate 21,842 of JADFIJ010000030.1, forward strand.
GTGCGATGACGGTGCCGGCGATAAGGACGATGAGGATAAGTTTCTTGGCATTCATAAAACGACTTCATTCTCCGCAGGGCTTGCTACTACCATATAACGGCGCCGCTGCACTGAAAGTTACAAAACTGGGTCGAACCGTAGCACATTTCCCTTTATGTGAGTGCGAAATACGCCCAAACCCCAAGTATTAAGAGATAAGGCGCCAAAACGATGGCAAGCGCCTTCACTAGACTCGATTCCAGGCATTGTTTATAGGCCATTACGATGAGGGTCACACTCCAGATCATGGTCAGGTTGAGCGAAGTCATGAGGGTCTGGACCGCGCCATTGCTAGATTGCATGCCCAGATTTGCCAGCGTCAGCGGGTCCAGGTCATAGGCGCTCAATTGCCCATTGGGGCTGAGCGAGATCGTCACCACGATGCCGATTACGGATAGCAGGGAAGGCAGGCTGGTCCACAGCACCAGAGAGAACCAGTTAGTGAATTTGTACCGGTCTCCGTTTAGCGCCGAAGCCATGCTCAAATAACCCGCCTGTAGCACCCATACCACCAGCAGTCCAAAGCCACTGCCGAGCACACCAAACATCTTGAAGGTGGTCTGAGATATGGATTCCATGGCGGCGCGGGCAGATTCCAATTGCGCCTCAGTCAATTCTCTGCCAGATCCCGAGATGGCATCATCGATGAACCAGTCAAAATCCACGATGCTGAAATACCAGAACATGGCGGCTATGGTACTTATCATGATCAAGGCAAGTGGGAACAGCTTGCTGGGGCGTTGATCGAGTTCCGTAAATGCTTCGGCGGGGGCGGCAAAGATGTTGATGGCCGTGTTTATCAGACCTGCGGGCTCTGATTTTAGGGGCAATGAGGATTCGACATCAGTCATGGCAAGCTTCCTTATCGATTGCTTTCGATTTTAGTGTGACCTTGGAGCCATTTACTTGCAACGGGGAATGATAAGCAGCCGCTCATTCCGCCGGTCCTTCGACAGAGATGGGGTCGCCTCATCTCAATTCAAGTCGAGAATACGCTGACTACCCTGGTAGCGTGGGATCATACACGGACGTTCGACCCTGAATCTCTGCCGCTGGGCCAGGCGCGGTGTCCGGCGCGAGAATGCTATTCAACCGCTGTTTCCAGAGCCCGCAGGTAGGCTGGTCTGGACAGGTTACGCTCCAGGTAGGCATTCAAATCCGGGTAAGCGTCGATCTGTCCCAGTCGCCTGGCCAATGAGATGACATAGCTGATACCGAAATCGGCGGCGGAGAATGAGTCACCCAGGATGAACGCATTGTCTCCCAGTTGCCGGGCTATATGATTCAGATGCAGTTCGATTTCATTGTCGCTGAAGCCCCCCAGCGCTGCATGGGACTGGTCGGAGCGGCTCAATAACATATTGATCAACAGTGGCGTGAAAACGGATCCCTCCGGGTAATGCAACCATTGGGTAAATGTTGCCCAGTTTTGCAGATCGCTTCGAGGTGGTGAGAATCGATTGTCGGTGTCAAATTTCTCCAGCAGATAGGTAGTAATGGCACTGGATTCGGAAAGCATTAAGTCGCCGTCCTCGATCACTGGAGATTTACCCAGGGGATGTACTGCCTTCAGATCATCTTGCGCCCGAAACGTGGCGGGATCTCGTTGGTAGATTTTTAATTCATAAGCAATCCCCAACTCCTCCAGTTGCCAAACCGTGAACATCGAGCGGCCTACCCGCAAATGGTGCAATAAGATCATGAAAATCTCCTGTCAAATTATGCTGTCGAATCCCGGGCATTGAAGCTTTGCCAGGCCAGGATCCTGGCAATGGTCGCATGTTGTTAACATTTCGGCTACCGTAAGCCCGCCTTCTTTGCCCAAGCCTGAGCTGATGCGGAATCCCGAATCCATAACCTACTCATACCTGCTGCAAAAAGCCTGGCCGATTATCCTCGCCAACGCAGCTGTGCCATTACTGGGACTGGTGGATACGGCGGTTATCGGCAACGTGGGCACGGTCGAAGATTTGGGAGCGATTGCGTTTGGCGGACTTATTTTCTCATTTGTGTATTGGAGTTTTGGTTTCCTGAGAATGGGCACCACCGGTTTTGTCGCGCGGGCGATGGGCGCGGGGGATGATGTTGAAGTCCGGGCTGTCCTCAGACGGGCGCTACTC
>JADFIJ010000201.1 GCA_022566775.1 Pseudomonadota bacterium
AACACGCAGGTTGTCGATGACACCCCTATTCAGGAGACTCATTAAAGCCCCCTCTTTGATTACAAAAATCAGTGAAGAAACTGTTATGCTCGAATTATCATCAGTTCAGCATGGCAACGACAATGTTTTCAATAGCAGGAACAATAACATGATTGCAGCCTATGACCACGTGGCCTTACCCATGGAAAAAACGGAGGAAATGGTGGAGTTCTATACCAATCTGGGATGTCGGGTGGTGGAACAAAGCTCGGGACGAATCGTTGCCGTGATCTTCGGCGACAACAAGATCAATTTTCATACACCGGATCTCTGGCAGTCCCCGCAATTCACCTTACGTGGCCCCACCGCCCTGCCCGGATGCGGTGATCTGTGTTTCGTCTGGCAAGGCTCGCAACAATCACTGGCCGATACCTTGAGCGCGGCAGGTGCTGACATCGAAGAAGGCCCGGTGGAACGAACCGGCGGCATGAATGGAGGCAGTACCCGTGGAATCAGTGTCTATACTCGCGACCCGGATTCCAATTTATTGGAATTCATTATTTACGGTTAGGGGAATTCGCTGCCCTGTTGTCCTAAAAAAGAAAAAACAGGAACAGAGCGTGCGAGCTATGTCTCACTCTTTCCGGGTCGCTCCTCTTATCCCAGCTTATGGTTTGACTCTACGCATTAAGGAAATCTATGTCTTCGGCATTTAATGGAAATTGCTGCGCCACACTGCTCTGATCGATGCCAGCCAATTGCCGCATGGCCTGTTGCAGGTGTTTGGGTTCCAGGCGCACACCCGAGTTTGAATTATCGACCTGCAGGGTCGCCGAGTTAATACTCAACGCATTGTGAAGCTCATCGGTGGCTCCGATGACTCGGTTCCCCCACTGGGCACCTGGTTGAATGAATATCGCACTGCCGATGGGCCAATGATCTTTGCCACCACCGGCATTGTAGTAAGGTGTTCGTCCAAAATCGGAGGCCATGGTGAGTACCAGTCGATCGGCAAAGCCAGCCTGCTCCGCGGTATCGAAGATGTATGCAACCAGATCGGTGAGTTTTTCCATGTAGCCGAAATGATCGGCATCATGGTCTTGATGGGTATCGAAGCCTCTAAAACCTAACTGGCAGGCGACGCAAAGACCCGATTGATAGGCGAGCAAGGCCAGTTGTGCCGCGCGAAAATCATCATCTTCCTCAAATTCACTGGGCAACAGTGCGGCAAACGATTGCAGCTGGTCACGAGTCGCATTGGCCAGATACAGATTGTTCATGCCATTTTGCTGACGTGGTAATAACTGATCGCTCGCCAGTAAGCGCTCGAGACGCGCGTCCTGATACTGCGTGATTAGATCCAGTTCATTCTGTTCGAACAGGCCATACACGATGTCATTAACCTGGACCGTCGAGTCATTAACCAGATTGCGAATCACGTCTGGATTCTGTAGGCGACTAAATCGGGCTATGCCCGCCGTTTCGCTGTAGCCCGCAGCATGAACCAGCGATAACGGCAGATCCGGTGCGATCGCACTGGAGACGATTGCGCCGAAGCTGGGATAGCCGAAACCGATGCGCCCGCTCCAGGTGTGACGTCTGCCATCGTCGTGCGAATTGGTTTGGGTATCGATGCCGTTGATGACCAGCATGTCGCGATAAAATCGCTCGAAGAAGGCCTGGTTATTCGCAACCGGCGCATAGGCAATGTTGCCTACCTGCTTTATGCTGGCAGAGTTTGCCCAGCTATTAATAGTACGCTCACCCGCCTGGTTCACTTTTGGATCACAGAAGCTGGTGACATCCCAACCGCCAATTGCGGCGAGGGAAACAAAGAAAGGACCCGTGTAAGCCTCCGCCGCCGACGCGAGTTTAAGTGACCACGGGGCGACTGCACCGAGTCCGGCCATACTCAATAATCTTGTAAATTCGCGTCGATTCATCGCTTCTGAAAATCCGTCAACTCTATTCGTGAATAAACTTGTAGTCGCGCAGCAGGTAGTTGATCACCGCCGCCCAGCTGCGCAAGGTCTGATTGAAATCGCTTTCTACCGGATTATCTATATTTTCAAAAATACAGATTTCTGAGGCAGAATTTATCGCTGCCCCCTTGTTTGCCTCCCGTCGTGCATTCCACACATCCGCGAACAAGGAATAAGTTGCGTCGATTTCCACATCGTTACTGGCCAGATCTTCGCCTAACAACTGGCTGTGCAAAAATTGAATATTGCTTCGAATCGCAGCCGGATTGGTGGTGGGTAAGGCGCTCAATTCGACATACCTGAATAATTTCCGCTGCACGATGCTGAATGAGAAATCCTTAGCAACTATTGAACAGGACACTTCGTTTGCCATTGCTGCCACCACCGAACTCATCAGCGTGGTTAATTCTGTCGCCCGGTCGGCCACCCCAAACGAATCGATACCACCGTAGACCAGATTATAGACCTCCTCGAGAGCGCTGAAGCGGCCATAGCTCCAGTCATATCCGGTTACGTAAAGAAGCTTACGATTCAATTGCTCCGGCGTTAATAGCTTGCCTGTGCCTACATCTTCTAATTCAATTTCTTGAGCAACACTCAAGCTGGTAACCGACGTCGCTCGAAAGTGATCACTCATGACCAGGTCCACCAGCAGGTCTTTCAAATTATGCACGCCATTGCCGGCGCCACCGGCGACAAAATTATCGGCCACCGACTGCATCAGCTCTGACTCGGTGGTGTAGGCTGCCAGTCTGGATAGATAGTCGGAATCTTCGGGATTCTTCGGTTCCGCATAGGGCTTTCTTCCCATCACTGCCGGGTACCAGAAATTTACGGTGCCATAACCGAAGCGGCTGTCGTTGACGAATTCCTGGGCCAGCCATTGCAAGGAGTTGTCCGCATCGGGTGCCAGTTTTTCTCCAAAACCCGGCGCCAGCATGTCCGGGTACCAGGTGTCACCAATTTGATAAAGACCCTGGGGGTCGTTCCGATACGAGCGCGGCAGGGAATTGTCGCCGCCAGGTTGATTTCGATAGTAACCATCGTCACTGTAGTTTTGAAAGACGCCGGCAACCGGATCCATGATGTTATGGCATACCGTACAATTCGAATTATTCAATGTCGGATTATTTTCATCCGACAGTGCGGCCGGGTCGGTGGTGCGGGCGGAGAGTCCCTCAATATCCACACCCAGGAAGAAGTAGTATGCCCATCGCGCCCGGGCACGATTGCGATTGGTGCTGGTGGAAGGAAATCGTGACAAGAACGCAGGTGAATTAAGAATGCCGGCGTGTGGGTATTCTGTGGAGATATCGTAGCGGGCAATGTCGTTGCCGCGCGCACAGATCGAGCAGCGATAGTACTCGGTAATCCTGCCCTGCTTCCATTCATCGGCGTCCGAGGAGTCATCGAAGACCACATCGCCACCGTAGATCAGCGCCGAATAGGGATTAACCATGATGTAGTCGGCTGTCAGTATCTCGGTATAAGGTCTTTCATTGGTTACCACCTGTGCGATCAGTTCCAGCGGCTCCCGGGCCAGCGCTGCACTGATCAGGAGTCGTTCTGCACGGTAGCTGGCACCGGATTGATAATACTGCAGCGAACTGGGGTAGTAGTACCTATCCACAATGCCAAACAAGTTGAATGCGAAGGCTTCGGTAAGTAATCGGTCGTTCGCACTCTCAGTCAGAAATTCCCTGAACCCGTCTCCCTGCATTAACTCCCGAATCGCCATTCGCAATTCATCATCACTGGCGCTGGCGACATTATCCAATTCGATGGTAGTAGGAAGTCGCCCGGCAAATAGCAGCGCAGCCTTGCGCAGGGTCTGCTGGCCGTCCATTTTCACCACCGGACTAAAAATGCTTTCGCCGTTTTGGCCGTTACCGCTACTGGCAATGTCCGCCACAGAGAGCACCACAAACTCTGACCATGCCTGCAATTCGTCATCGGCGGCAGTTAATTGCACACCACCGCCATGAGCAGACAGACCCTGGGGCTTCGACAGGATGAGTTCGCTACCGTTAGGCACATTCTCGATGTACTGGATCAGGCTGTCGTAGTTACTGCGCTGGTAATCCAGCGCACTGGAATCGAGATAGATGAGACTACTACCAGAGGCGATACCAGTGCTGCTGTGACAAACGATACAGCGAGCCTGGATAATTGCGCTGGAAATATTTTCGACGTAGAACGAAAAACTGGGGAGATCCGCCGCTGTGTCGATGACGAAACTCAGGGGCGTGCCACTGAAATACAATTCCCCGGGGGCGGTAACCGTATCGTAGGCCAGGTAGACTTCGATGGCGGAACCGCCGAGGCCTAGAGGTCCGAATGCGGTGTCTTGCACCACGGTCAGCAGCTCGTTGAATTGCAAGGTTTTAGCGACTGTGGTGGCTTGCAGAGACTCGAGAGCACCGTCCCATTCGACGAAGTCGCCGGCCTCGATGCGCATGAAAAATTGGCCATCTAGTAGCAGAATCAGATAAAGATTCCCGCTGCTATTTACGTGGCCTGGCTCTACCCGAATTTCGGCCAGCACATCGAGCAGGCTATCTGCGCTAAAGCTGACTTTATAGCTGGCGCCATCGTCGGTGGTGGCACCAGCATAAAATTTGGCGGTGGTAGGCGTGCCGGACAGAGCAGAGGGCAGCGGTAGCTCCGGCAACTGGGCCCATGCGGTCGCTGCGGCAAACTGTAGTACGAGCGCCAGCATGACCGCCAGGTAGGCACCGGGAAGCTTCAGGCGTTCGCACGCTGCGCTGTTCATATCAGTACTAATAGTGTCGCTCCATTGCCGTCTTAGCCAGCCGTCAGGTCAATAACCCCGGCGTCTTGACGCTGAAAGACGCCTTAGGGTTTATAACGAGCCAAGCCGAATTTGGTTTACTGCCAAGGGCTCAGTCAGAGGGAGGGTAAGGGCTTTCCCAAATCGAGTCCATGGCGCCTTCTCCCGCAAATTCTGCTACAAAAGTTTGCCCATTCGCAGGCCCCGGCTCCCTTGATTGCCAGTATTTCACCTTGCATAGTCGACTTTCTTTGCTGTTTATCACATTTCAGTAAAAAACCTGCGCGGTTACCGCCGCCAGCACCCTGCTCCCACCATAGAAATTCCCTCTTCAGGGCGTCGACAACACTGCAACTTTCTCAAACAGGGAGTTACAATTGGCGCTACGGTTGGACAACAATGACCATGCGAATGAGGCGGACAATAATGCATAAAACTCTCACCTATCTCACCATCTTTGCCCTGGGCATCGGATTCGGCGCTACCATCACCCTCGCCGGCGCCGCCGAAGAGTCGACCAAGCCTGCCTACATGATTGTGAGCTCAGATCCCAATCCTGGCGCCGACTATGGCCCCTACTCCCGCGCCGCCGGCCCGCTAGCGAGATCGGCCGGCTTGCAGATGCTGGCATCCGCGCAGGAACCACTGGTACTGGAGGGAAACTGGCCGTACAAAAACGTCGTCCTGGAAGTCTATCCTTCGATGGAAGTACTCAAGGAGTTCTGGTATTCCGACGGCTACCAGGCCGCGAAGAAACTGCGAGAAGGCCTCGCTACGGTGAATTTCATTATTGCCATAGAAGCCGATTGATTTATTGATTAATGTCGGCGTCCGCACCCTGACGCAGGTGCCCATAAATAATTTCTTCCGAGTACTCCTGACACTTGAATTCCACCAGGCGCATGTTGTTTTCCAGGCGGCGATACAGGGGCATGCTGATTTTCCATGGCGCCGTGAAAATTTCCGGGTCGTCGATGGTCGCCTCATAGAGCAGGGTATCGAGGCCGGTTGGCGTAAAGCGCTCGATTACCGTCATGTTTTCGCTGTGATGATTGCCTGCGCTATCGAACCACGTAAGGTCGTACTGGTCGCTTACCTTGATGACCAGGGTATCCCCCTCGAAATGACCCAGTGAATGTCCCATCACCGTGGGGATCTGGGCTTCGTAGTCCGGCCGGTTCATAAACACCGTGCGACTGGCACTGGCGAACTGATAGGCAAACAAGATGTGGTCGGGGGTCTGTAGTATCTGAAATGGGTATGGCATGTAATTGGCGCGGGGAATGCCTGGCATATAACACTTCACCACCGGGTCCAGCTCCATCCAGTTTGCCTGGTTCTCCAGCCTCCGGGCCAGGGCCTCTGCTCGATAGGGAATGCTGCCACCCTCGACGATACCGATACCACCAGGAATCGCGCCCAAGGCACCGAGTTGCCACAGCGGTCCCGCCCTCGACTCATGGGTTTCCAGATCCCAGTGGGCGGTACCCATAGCCTGCCAGATGCCATTAAAATCGGGGTTGCCATAGCCATCTCGAGGAGCCCGATAGGCGGCATCCTGGGCCGAAGCAAGTGGTGAGAGCAGTGCCAACGACAAGATCAGAGCGGGCAGGTATTGGCGGGAAGAGAAATTGAGCACTACACGACCTTTGTTCTTATCATCTTTTGCTTAGATTTTATTCGACTGAGTAAGACTGCCATGAGTTTAACTCAAGTTCGAGTGCTTTTATTGAGATAAAACAAGAGACGAGTGGCAGAGTGGCGCAAGATTGCCGAGAACTGGCGTTTGCCCGGCGAATTCTCATATACTGTC
>JADFIJ010000202.1 GCA_022566775.1 Pseudomonadota bacterium
GGGTGCGTTGTGAGGTCATGCCGATGCCACTCAAATTCAATTTATTAATCAATTCTTCACCATTTGATAAATAAAAACAAAATAAAACTATTGCCGGTTAATCTTTCTACTGTGCCATAAACACCGGGTCGATCGCACCCTCTTCAGAGCGTTAATTCAATTTGCGCCCTACAGCAAAACTCCTACGTCCCTGAGATATCCAGCTTTTGCTGTAGGTAATTGATGCGTGTAGCGGGGCTTGGCAAGGGGCATTATTTTTCCGTTCCAGTGGGCCATCCCCAGCCCGTTGACCCACACGGAAGTGGGGAATGCAGGTTTTGCAGGAGCGAAAACCTGCCCGCGCTCCATCCCTGGGCGCTAGTCACTACAAAACAATACCCCTTGCCAATCCCCTGTCAAATTCGGTGTTAAATTTGGTGTTAAATTCGGTGTTAAATTCAGCTGCTATTTCTGCAATAAAATCAAAGAAAGCAGTGAATAAAAATTCAATTTGTTGAATTCTCTAATTATTTTGTGGGGATACTTCAGCCTCCGCTGTTTTTAATCCCTTTTTTAGTCCGTATCACAGAGCTCGCGCAACAAGCTGGTGGCATAGCTACCCCGGCCCAGGGAAAAACGCAGTTCCAGTTCTCCGATTTCGAGCCAGCACCACGCTAACTCACCGGGCACGAATCGCAGTGTCCTGCGCGCCGCCTGCAGGCCAAAGTGACACAGCCCGTTCACCAGGGTTGGAAATTGTTTCAGCACCGCATCTTCAATATCGGCCGCTTCGCCGCTGCTTACATACTTATCTTTCGGCGCTGTGATGCCCGCCAGAGGACCGCTGATGTGGATATCGAAGCTGCCCAGCCGCCGCTGCAGGGTTTGATCCCAGTCCTCATCGCCCTTAAGCAGGAAGTAACGACCGGTGCCGCCGAGATTCAGTACGTCGCCGGCGACATACTGGTTCCAGTTTCCGCTGCGCAGGCGGGTGGAAAGCAACTGGTTGAACAGGTAGGCCCTGCCCGCGGAGTACAGCATACCGCGCTTGTAGCGTTGGCCTTTGGGTCGCGTTTGGGCGCCGGCAGTGGCGATGAGTTCCAACAGTTGGGTGATATTGGTCATCTGGCGGCCGAAGCGCTGGGCGCCGAAATAATTCGGCACCCCGATTTCCTTGATGGCAGCCAACCTGCGGTCAAACTCAGACTGGGCGCCGACACACTGGCGCAGTCGAATCCGGAAGCGGTTGCCTCGGTGGCTGCCGATCCTGATCTTGCGGCTGTTGCGCTGGGTTTCCAGGATGGTCAGCTGCTCGTCCTCGATCGCGCCGATGCGGCCTTCTGCCAACTCTGCCAATGGCAGGCTGAACCACTGCGTGCATTCGGCGCGGCGGTCCTTGATGCCGGCATAGCCGATATCAGCCATAGGGGTCCCGGTCAACGTGGCGATGCGCTCGGCGACAGCGAGAGTGCTCAGATTGGTTTTTTTAAGCCGCAGGCACAGGTGCTCGCCAGCGCCGGTGAAAGCAAATCCGAGATTTTCATCGACGCAGAAGTCGGTAATTTCCTGCTTCAGTGTCGCCCGCAGTGAACCTCGAGCCTGGGCATAATGCAAATGCTGCAGGGGGATGATGTCGGGCTTGTACGGCGCCGCCGCTGCGGGCATGGTTAACACCGATTCTTCACACTATTCACCGATACGACTCAGTAACACCACCGCATGACAGGCCATCCCCAGCTCCTTACCGATGTCGTCGAGGCCCTCGGTGGTGGTCGCCTTGAGGTTTACCCGATCCTTTGCCAGCTTCAAAAGACCCGCCAGGTTGGCCTGCATCGCCGCTCGATGTGGAGACAATCTAGGGACTTGCGCAACCACGGTGACATCGATATTCACCAGGCGAAAATTTTGTGCCGCCATCAGCGCCAGCACCCGGCCCAGCAATAGTCGACTGTCTACGTCGGCGAGACTCGGGTCGTCGTCTGGGAAATGCTGACCTATGTCGCCCTGCCCCAAGGCACCGAGGATGGCATCGCAAACCGCATGCAGCACCAGGTCGCCATCAGAATGCGCCTCCAGGGTTCTTGCCTCTGGCAAGCGTACACCGGCCAGCACCAGGGGTTGCTTTTCGTCGAAGTGTGGCGCAAAGCGATGCACATCATAGCCGTGGCCAATACGTAATCCGTCTACAGTCATTTCTAGCGCGCCTCTAATCCTGTAATTCCAGTATTTTACTCGCCAGCGCCAAGTCCGCTGCGTGCGTGATCTTAATGTTCGTCCTGGCACCTTCAATCATCTGCGGTCGCTGTCCCATGAGCTCAATCGCACTGGCCTCGTCCGTCACCACGGTGTTATTTTCGACGGCAGTCTCGATGGCGGCGAGCAGCAGGCCATAACGGAACATCTGTGGTGTAAAGGCATTCCAGATGTCGCCGCGATCGAGGGTACTGCGCACCACGGCCTGGTCATCAACCTGCTTCAGGGTGTTATCTGCCGGTGCACCTAACAATCCGCCTATGGCATGATGGTCTAATTCGGTCAGCAGCTTGCGTATATCCGAGCTCGATACGCAGGGACGCACGGCGTCATGCACCAGCACCCAGTCCCGCTCTTGCGCTGCCGTGCTTATACTGCGCAAGGCATTCAATACACTCAGGTGTCGCTGGTCGCCGCCGATGACGGTCACGACGCGCTCATCGAGGCTAGGCTGCAGCTGCGCGAACCACCGATCCTGCGGATGCAGGGCAACCACGATCTTTTTTATTTCAGAGATACTGGCCAGCTTCTGCAGGGCGATGGCGATGACGGGAGTGCCATTGAGGGGCAGGTACTGTTTCGGCGTGTCCGACCCCATGCGGAGACCGACGCCAGCGGCTGGCACGATTGCCCAGGTTGCCATAGTGGTTTCTTCCTCGTTGCAGCGGTCAGTCGACTATGAGGTAAAAAACCTCTCCTTCCCGGATCATGCCCAGTTCCGACCTGGCGCGTTCTTCCACCGCCTCCAGTCCATTCTTTAGATCCAGCACTTCGATTTCGACGAGCCGGTTGCGCTCAGTCAACTCGGCATTACCCTGACGCTGTGCCTCGAGATCGACTTCCAGCAAATTCAGGACGCGAATGCTGCCCTCACCGAGCCACAGTTGATACTGTAGGGTGACAATCACGAACGCTAAAAATGCAAAAAGTATTTTCATTGGGTCTCTATGTAAACCGCGCGAACTCTGCTAGCCCCCTGTAAACCGAGCCATCGCCCAACTCTTCTTCGATGCGCAACAGGCGATTGTATTTCGCCACCCGATCGGAACGACTCAGGGAACCGGTCTTGATCTGACCTGCGGCGGTGGCAACGGCCAGGTCCGCGATCGTCGTATCTTCCGTCTCGCCGGAGCGGTGGGAAATAATCACCCCGTAATCCGCTGCCTTGGCCATGTTGATCGCAGCCAGGGTTTCCGTCAATGAACCAATCTGATTGAATTTGATCAGGATGGAATTGGCGATGTGTTCGCGTATCCCACGCTGCAAAATACGGGTGTCGGTCACGAACAGATCATCGCCCACTAACTGAACTTTATCGCCTATTTGGGCAGATAATTTAGCCCAGCCCTCCCAGTCGCTCTCGTCCATACCATCCTCGATCGAGAGAATGGGGTAGTTTGCACTGAGATTCTGCAGGTAATCCGCAAATCCCTGGGAATCATAGCGTTTGTTCTCACCCGCGAGACAGTATTCTCCCGCCTCGAAGAATTCGGAAGCGGCACAATCCAGTGCCAGGTGCAGGTCCACACCGGGCTTGAAACCCGCTAATTCAATGGCCTGCAGGATCGCGTCCAGGGCCGCCGCATGGGAAGGCAGATCGGGGGCGAAACCGCCCTCGTCCCCCACCGCCGTGCTCAGACCCTGTTTGGCGAGCACCGATTTGAGGGCATGAAACACCTCGGCGCCGTAGCGCAGGGCTTCGGTGAAGCTGGGCGCGCCGGTGGGAAGAATCATAAACTCTTGAATATCCACGTTATTATCGGCATGCTCGCCGCCGTTGATGATATTCATCATGGGTACTGGCAGGGAATAATTGCCCTCGCTGCCGTTGATTCTGGCGATATGGGTGTACAGCGGCACCCCGGTCTCCATAGCCGCTGCCTTGGCGGCGGCCAGGGACACCGCGAGGATGGCGTTCGCACCCAGTTTCGACTTGTTTTCGGTGCCATCCAGATCCAGCATCACCTGGTCCAGACCCGCCTGATCCAGCGCATCGTAGCCCTTCAGGGCCTGCTGAATCGAGGTATTGACGTTCTCCACCGCCAGCAGCACGCCCCGGCCTAAATACCTGGAAGGATCCTTGTCACGCAGTTCCAGGGCTTCCCGGGAACCGGTGGAGGCCCCGGAAGGCACACAGGCCGTGCCCAGGGCACCGCTGTCCAGCACCACATCTGCCTCAATAGTAGGATTGCCTCTCGAGTCCAGGATCTCCCGGGCTTTAATCGATCTAATCAATGACATTTCAAATCCTTACACAGAAAAAGGAGACAGTAAAAGGGGGACGGATTGATTTTTCTTATTGCGTATCGAGCTCAGGCAGGGTCTTTACCAGTTCATCGAGGGCCTTCATCTGTTCCAGGAAAGGACGCAGGCTTTCGAGGCGCAGGGCGCAGGGACCGTCACATAGCGCGGCGGCGGGATCGGGATGGGCCTCGAGAAACAGACCCGCCAGGCCCTGGGACAATCCGGCCCGGGCCAGGGCGGTGACATCGCCACGGCGACCATCGGCGCCACCGGCGAGGCCACCGGGTTTTTGCAGGGCGTGGGTGACGTCGAACAGCAGCGGGTAGTCGAACCGTTTCATCACCGAGAAGCCGAGCATATCCACCACCAGGTTGTTATAGCCGAAGCTGCTGCCCCGCTCACACAGAAGCAACTGCCGGTTTCCAGCGGCTTCGAATTTGGCCAGGATATGCCGCATTTCCTGCGGTGCCAGAAATTGAGCTTTTTTGATGTTGATGACGGCGCCGGTCTTCGCCATGGCGACGACCAGGTCCGTCTGCCGCGACAGAAACGCGGGCAGTTGCAAGACGTCCGCCACCTCGCTGACCGGCTGTGCCTGGGCGGGCTCATGTACGTCCGTGATGATAGGCAGCTCGAACGTGGTCTTGATCTCGTCGAGGATCTTCAGTCCGGCTTCCAGTCCTGGACCCCGGTAGGAATCCATGGCAGATCGATTGGCCTTGTCGAAAGAGGCTTTGAATACGAAGGGAATATCGAGATCGGCGCACACGCGCTTGAAATGTTCGGCCACCGTCATCGCCAGATCCCGCGATTCCAGCACGTTGATGCCACCGAACAGCACGAAGGGTCTATCGTTGGCGAGGCTTATCTGCGCCACCTTGATTTGCTTACTGGTCATGAACTCGGTGGGGGTCCTGTTTGGCTAAGAGTGATCTGTAGTTATTAGTACTACGCTTTTTCGGGGTCTCTGATTCAGGCTTGAACTGCTTTACTCGCGGATGCAGGCTGGTGCACAGAGGATATCGAAGTATCATCGGACCGGTGTTCTCGCCTGGCGATAGCCGCCTGGATGAAGCCGGTAAACAGGGGATGGCCCTCGCGGGGTTTGGAAGTGAACTCCGGGTGAAACTGGCAACCCACGAACCAGGGATGGTCAGCTAATTCAATCACCTCGACCAGCATGCCGTCTTCCGACTTGCCCACCAGTTTCATGCCGGCGGCGCTCAGGCGGTCGATGTAGTTATTGTTGAATTCGTAGCGATGCCGGTGTCGCTCCACTATTTCCTGCTTGCCGTAGCACTCGAAGAGGGTGGAGTCGCTTTCCAGGATACATTTCTGAGCCCCCAGGCGCATGGTGCCGCCGAGGTCTGAATCCTCGTCCCGGAATTCGGTGCCACCACTCGCCGTGGTCCATTCGCTGATCAGCGCGATGACCGGGTGTGGGCAATCGGCATCGAACTCGGTGCTGTGGGCACCCTCGAGACCGGCCACATTTCTGGCAAAATCGATCACGGCGACCTGCAGGCCCAGGCAGATTCCGAGGTAAGGAATCTTGTTCTCCCGGGCATACTTCACCGCCGCGATCTTGCCTTCTATGCCGCGTTCACCGAAGCCACCGGGCACCAGGATCGCATCTTGGTCTTGCAGAATCTCGACCCCTTTCTGCAGGAGATCGTCAGAATCTATATATTTAACATTTACCCGGGTACGGGTCTGGATGCCGGCGTGGATGATCGCCTCGTTGAGTGACTTGTACGCATCCAGTAAATCCATGTATTTGCCCACCATGGCCAGATTAACTTCCTGACTCGGGTGCAGGTGCGCCTCCACCACCCGATCCCACTCTGACAGATCTGCCGGCGGACAATCGAGCAGAAATTTCCTGATGATAATTTCGTCGAGACCTGCGGCTCCCAGCTTTCCCGGGACTCGATAGATGGAATCGCTATCGGGCAGGGAGATGACCGCCGGTAGTTCGACGTTGGTAAACAATGCAATTTTCTTGCGAGATGCTTCATCGATCTCGCGGGTGGATCGACACACCAGCACGTCCGGCTGGATACCGATGGAACGTAATTCCTT
>JADFIJ010000203.1 GCA_022566775.1 Pseudomonadota bacterium
GCCGCGGGAACCACGGGAATACGATGCCGGGTAATATCGATGCCGAACTCGAGGCAGCGCGAGTAAATAGTGGGGAAGTGGGTTTTCAGAAATCGCTCGGATCGATGACTGATGTTCAGATACACACAATCACAGCCCAGTCGTTTCATTTCATGATCGATGGCACGGGCGACGATATCCCTGGGCGCGAGCTCTTCCCTGGCATCGAATTTGGCCATGAAATGGCTGCCGTCCGGCAGTTCCAGTTTCGCCCCCTCTCCACGCAGGGCCTCGGTAATGAGGAAGGATTTGGCATGGGGGTGAAACAGGCAGGTTGGATGAAATTGGTTGAACTCCATGTTGCCAATCCGACAGCCCGCCCGCCAGGCCATGGCGATGCCATCGCCGCTGGCGCCGTCGGGATTGGTGGTGTAGAGATAAGCCTTGCTGGCGCCACCGGTGGCGAGCACCACGAAGCGGGATTTTATCAACTCGATATTATCGCTGCGCTGGTTGAGGACGTAGCTGCCCACGCAGATGCGCCGGCGGCCCTGGCTTGTGGGCTGTGTCACCAAATCTACAGCGGTACAGGCTTCAATCAGGTGGATGTTGGGGTGGGCCTGGGCCCGCGCCTGCAGCGCTTCGAATACGGCCTTGCCGGTGGCGTCGGTGGCATGAATGATACGACGGTGGCTGTGGCCGCCTTCCTGGGTAAGATGGAGTGAACTCAAATCAACGGGGTCGGTTGCCGTTCGCTCCCGGCTCTTGCCGGCTCCGGCTTTAGTGGTAAATGGCACCCCCTGTTGTATTAGCCAGGTGATGGTCTCCGCGCTATTTGCCAGCATATACTCGACGGTGTCCCGATCACATAAACCGACGCCGGCGGTGAGGGTGTCTTCGACATGGGACGCGATGCTGTCTTCGGCATCGAGCACCGCCGCAATGCCGCCCTGGGCATAGAACGTGGCGCCCTGATTCAAGTCGCCCTTGCTGAGCACCGCGACCTGGGCGAAATCGGCAGTGCGCAGGGCCAGGGTCAACCCCGCCGCGCCGCTGCCTACGATGAGAATATCGAATGCCTGGTCTGTAACTGCTGTAGACTTTGTCATAGAAATTTATAATAACTCATTGGTTTTGTTGAATATTTTAGAAATAACTTTAGCATTGGATTGGGTTTGTCAGTACGATCGGGAAAACCGAGAAGGCGGTTAACCACAATTCTACGAATCTGTCCCTCGATCCACCATGGAACTCACAAAAAGGGTAATAATTTTATAGCTTTCCAGAACTTTTGCACCCAATCAGTGTCTATTATCGAGAATGAGTGCTTTTGTTCCTGTGGTGTAGTAAAAAACCCCAGCATTAACGGAGTGGGAACAAATGGCAGAGGATACCGATCAACAACTCGTTGACAGGGTATTGAGCGGCAATAAAAACGCCTTTAACTTGTTGGTACTGCGTTACCAACACCGGGTTGCCGCCTTGATCGGGAGATTCGTGCACGATCACCACGAAGTGGAGGATGTGTGCCAGGAGGCATTCATCAAGGCCTACCGGGCCTTGCCCTCGTTCCGGGGCGAAAGCGCTTTCTATACCTGGTTGTATCGCATAGCGGTGAACACCGCCAAGAATCACCTGGTATCTCGCAATCGCCGTCCGCCGGCAAACGATGTGGATATCGATGAGGCGGAGGTGGCCGACTCCGGTGCGGTACTTCGTGAAATAGAAGATCCCGCAGGCGCTTTGGCGCGGGATAAGCTGAAGCAGGCAATAACGGATGCCATCGATGAATTACCGGAGGATTTGCGTACAGCGTTTACCTTGCGCGAATTTTCCGGGCTGAGTTATGAGGACATTACCGAGGTAATGGAGTGTCCGGTAGGCACCGTTCGATCACGAATATTCAGGGCCAGGGAGGCCATCGACAAGAAGATTCGAGATCTGTTGTAACCGCCAGGCAAGCGGCCACAACACCGAATCACGACAGAGTAACTGGATAAAGTGGAAGGTGGAAAAGTAGAAGATAGAAAGTAGTAATAAGAATTGCCACCGCCTGGAAACTAAGAAATAATCCGTAGAGGATGCGGTGCCGGTCTGAGGCACTGACAGCAGGGGTACTGCATGAGCGAGTTGGAGAAAGAATCATTATCGGCGTTACTCGATAATGAGGCTGATGATCTTGAGATTAGACGGGTGTTGAAATACTGCGAACAGAATCCAGCCCTGCTGGAAACCTGGGAGCGATTCAGCCTGGTACAGGCGCTGTTACATGAACCTGCGGTGCCGGTGAGTGCAGATTTGGCGCCGGCAATCTCCGCACAAATTGCAGAAGAACCCCTGGCTGTCAGCGCCCACTCAGTTAAACCCTCCACCGGCAAGCCTTCGAACTGGCAACAATACTTCGCCAAGGTAGCGATCGCTGCAGCCGTGGCTCTGGTCTTCATCGTCGCCGTGCAATCGAGTCTCGACAACACAGCGGTGCCGGTGGCACAACAGGCCCCAGCGGTAGAGAATGGGGTGCCGACGGCCTCGCCTCAGGACCCGACCCTGGTGGCGGAGCGCGCCGCGGTGGAACTGGATCCCGCCGCTCAACAGCGTCTGCGTGAGTACCTGGGTAACTGGACGATCGATGAGGCGGAGCCGGTCCGGACGGAGCACATTCAGGACTCTCGACTATTTCGTCTGGTTAACGAACTGGTACCGAAACCACCGCAATAAACGCTAGCTTGTCGGTTCCAATTAAGCCCGCTTGCATCACCGAATTCCCGCCCGCGGCCCATTGTTGGCATGTTTCGGCAGTGTGCTAAAATAAGCCCTTACTCTTTTATCTTTCGTTGGCGTAAACAAGCGCCTTAGACGCTACGCAGCCGCGTAAGCGGCTGCTTGAATAAGCCCGTTTCCCGGATAAATCATTATGAAGCTGGTTCTCTGTGCTCGACCACTAACACTGCCCAAGCTCCCACTGCTGCTCATGCTTGGCCTGGGGGCGGCCGCCAGCAATGCCCAGACCATGCTGCCCAGTTTTGCCGACCTGGTGGAACACAGTGCGCCTGCCATCGTAGAAATATCGACCATACGCAATGTTGAGGCCCGCAGTCCCACTATAGACAGGGAGATTGAAGAATTGCTGCGTCAACTCAACCCCGGTGACACGCCAGATTTCAATATCGAAGGCATTCCACAGCAGCGTCGCCGCGGTGCGGTGGGATCCGGATTTCTTATCTCGGCAGACGGCTACGTGCTGACCAATAATCATGTGGTGGCAGGGGCAGACGAAATCGTAGTACACCTCAACGATCGCCGTGTTTTTGACGCCGAAGTTATTGGCCTGGATGAGCCCTCCGACCTGGCCCTGCTAAAACTCGCAGCCTCAGATCTGCCCTATGTTGAATTTGGCGATTCGGATGCGGTCAGAGTCGGGGATTGGGTGCTCGCTATTGGTTCTCCGTTCGGTCTGGAGTTTTCGGCGGCCGCCGGTATCGTCAGCGCCAAGGGCAGATCGGTACGCGGGGGCACCTATAATTACATGTCCTTCATCCAGACCGACGTCGCCATTAATCAAGGTAATTCCGGCGGGCCCCTGTTCAATCTCGACGGCGAAGTCATTGGCATCAACACACAAATTTTAAGCAGCACCGGCGGTTCCAACGGCATTTCATTCTCGATTCCCAGCAACGTGGCGATGAATGTGGTTGCCCAGTTGCGTGAATCTGGCACGGTCGCACGAGGCTTACTGGGTGTGCGCATGATTGAGGTAGATTATGCCCTGGCTGAAATCTTCGAGATGGATCGCCCTCGCGGCGCCTTCGTGGACTCGGTTCAGCCCGGCAGTCCAGCCCAGGCGGCGGGCATACTCGATGAAGACATCATCCTGGAATTCAATGGCCACCAGATCGACTATTACACCGACTTGCCATTTTACGTCGGCCAGTACCGCCCTGGAACCCAGGCCAGTGTGCTGATTTACAGGAACGGTGAGTTAGACACCCTGACCGTGGAACTGGGAAGCTCTCCCACCAACACTGTCGCCCAGGTGGAACCACAAGTAACCAGGCAACGGCGTAATCGGCTGGGATTCAGAGTCACGGAACTCAGCCGCGAGCAACGGGTAGCGGGTATCCGTGGTGTCCGCATCGTGGAATTGAATGATGGTCCTGGCAGGGAAGCGGGCTTATTGCTTAGCGATGTCATTATCGTACTGGATCGCCAGGAAATCACTTCACCTGAAGATTTCGCCGCCATTGCAGACCGTCTGCCTGAGTCCGGCTTCGTGTCGGTTCGTATCGTGCGTGAGGGTCAGGCGACGACGAAGGCACTGGAACTGTCTCGTTGAACCTCTTCTCCTGAGGTGGAGTCTGAGATATCCCCAAGAAATACTCTGTTATTTCAAAAGTGAACCTAAGATAAAATCATGATGCGCCATTTTTGATTGATTATGGTGTGCGTGGAGGACGCAAGCTTGCTCGTGTTCTTATCTAATCCGAGGCACAAGCCGCAGACTAGCAAATGCACTCAAGCTTTATGTTGTTTCGCTATATTACTACTGAGACGATCACCATTTACTTCCGCAATTTTCTTGCCAAACCCCGGTACTCGCATCAACTGCCGACAATTCTATCCATAATTTCGTGGGGATATCTCAGAGGTAGAGCCGTACGCCGGCGCGGCATCAAGGAGGACCACCCCTGTAGCTTGCAGATATCGCTAATGCTCTGAACCTATTAGTGTTCCCCGCCGCGAGCAGTAATCTTCCTGACACCCAAGCCAGGATACTGTAGACTTGCGGCCTTGTTTTGTACCCGTCCCATTCCCTTTGTCAGTAAAAGTCGATTCCGTGACTGAGTTAAGCCATATCCGCAACTTTTCCATCATCGCTCATATCGATCATGGTAAATCCACAATGGCCGACCGCTTCATTCAGCTCTGCGGCGGGCTCAGTGACAGGGAGATGGAAGCACAGATCCTGGACAGCCTCGATATCGAGAAAGAGCGCGGCATTACCATCAAGGCACAGAGCGTCACCCTGCATTATGACGCGAAAAATGGTGAGCGTTACCAGTTGAATTTTATCGATACGCCCGGACACGTGGATTTTACCTACGAGGTATCCCGATCCCTGGCCGCCTGCGAGGGTGCCTTGCTGGTCGTCGATGCCGGCCAGGGTGTAGAGGCCCAATCCGTTGCCAACTGCTATACCGCCATCGAGCAGGGCCTCGAGGTCATTCCGGTTCTCAACAAGATGGATTTGCCCCAGGCCGAACCGGACCGGGTACGCATGGAAATCGAAGAGATAATCGGTATCGATGCATCCGATGCGGTTTGTGCCAGCGCCAAGACCGGCATGGGGATAGACGAGATACTGGAGCAGATTATCGTCAAGGTGCCACCGCCTACAGGTGACCGCGATGGCATACTACAGGCGCTGATCATCGACTCCTGGTTCGACAATTACCTCGGCGTGGTGTCATTGGTGCGGGTCATGGCCGGCACCCTGAAGAAGGGCGACAAGATCATCGCCAAATCCATCGGCAAGACACAGATTGCCGATAGCATCGGTGTATTTACGCCCAAGCGCCATGAGACCGGCGTCCTCGCTGCCGGCGAAGTAGGTTTTGTGGTGGCGGGGATCAAGGATATTCATGGCGCCCCCGTCGGCGACACCATCACCCTGGCGAGCACGGCTGAGGTAGATGCGTTGGCCGGTTTTCAGCAGATCCAGCCCCAGGTATACGCGGGTCTGTTTCCTGTCTCTTCCGAGGACTTCGAAAACTTTCGTGATGCCCTCGCCAAGCTGACATTGAACGATGCGTCCCTGCACTACGAGCCAGAAAATTCAGATGCCCTGGGCTTCGGCTTTCGCTGTGGTTTCCTGGGCATGCTGCACATGGAAATTATCCAGGAGCGACTGGAGCGGGAATATGGCCTGTCGCTGATCACAACGGCCCCCACCGTGGTCTACGAAGTAAAATTAAACAATGGCGACATCGTCAAGGTGGATAGCCCGTCGCGCTTACCCCCTATTACGTCGATCGATGAGATGCGTGAGCCTATCGTATTGGCCAGTATCCTGGTGCCGCAGGAGCACCTTGGCTCGATAATCACCTTGTGCGTGCAAAGACGCGGCGTGCAGAAAGACATGCAATTCATCGGTAAACAGGTATCCCTGCAATACGAGTTGCCCATGAACGAGGTGGTGCTGGATTTCTTTGACCGCTTGAAATCGGTGAGTCGCGGCTATGCGTCCCTGGATTATCATTTCATCCGCTTCGACAAATCCAGCCTCGTGCGTTTAGATATTCTCATCAACGGCGATAAAGTAGATGCGCTTGCACTCATCGTACACAGGGACCACGCTCAATCGAAAGGTCGGGCCCTGGTGAAAAAAATGAAGGAACTGATTCCACGTCAGCTTTATGATGTGGCAATACAGGCCGCAATTGGCGGGCAAATTATTTCCCGCCAGACCGTCAAGGCATTGCGCAAAAATGTAACC
>JADFIJ010000031.1 GCA_022566775.1 Pseudomonadota bacterium
ATGCTTTAGCGCTTTCATTTTTTCAGGTTGAGCGAGGACTGTTTGAGCCGCAGGCGAGTTCCGCAGCGCTGAAAAAATGGAAGCGCGAATGGTCGCAAGGAAAGTAGGGTAGGGGAACTTCGCCGGGAAAGTTGCCTACAATCAGAGTCTCCTCAAAATATTTTCTGGGGATATCTCGGGCTCAGTGCCTGATTGGCATTTGCCCGTTGCGGGATTTTTCTTATCTTGCTGTTTCTGAGATACTTGCCCCCTGTAATTTCCGGTAGAGTTAACCAGATGGACGAGCCTGTTCTTCAACTTAATAACGTGGTCAAGACCTACGGGGATTTCACCGCCGTCAGAGATCTCAATCTCAGTATTCCAAAAGGGTCTATCTATGGCTTCCTGGGTCCGAACGGGGCGGGGAAGACCACCACTATTCGGATGATTCTCGAGATCATAAAGCCCAGCAGCGGCGAGATTACTATTCTCGGCCATCCCTCCGCACTGGACGTGCGCAATCGTATTGGCTATCTGCCGGAAGAGAGAGGCCTCTATAAGAAGATGAAAGTCTGGGCGATTATCCAGTATTTCGCGATGTTGAAAGGCATGGAGAAAAAAGCGGCGAAGGCGCAAGCCTTGCTTCTGCTGGAAAAATACGGTCTCAAAGATTTTGCCGAGTCGAAAGTCGAAGCCCTCTCCAAGGGCATGGCTCAAAAGGTGCAGATTCTGTCGGCGGTGGCCCACGATCCGGAATTGATCATTCTGGATGAGCCCTTCTCCGGTCTCGATCCTATAAATCAGTCTGTGTTGGAAGGACTGATACGTGACATGGCAGGAAACGGTCAGACCGTCATTTTCTCAACTCATGTTATGCAGCACGCGGAGCGTCTCTGCGATCGCATTTTGCTTATTGCCAAGGGATCCAAAATATTTGATGGCACCGTGAACGAGGCCAAGGCAACTATTCCCCGTCGCGTCGTAATAGAAACGACAGATAATATTGACCCGCTACGCAACATCGATGGGGTAACTGAAATCGTCCACGCCGATACCAAAGAATCAGCCAGCAAGGAATGGCGGCTGCAAATATCGGAACGAGTGAATCCGCAAGACATTTTGCGCTCGTGTTTTGAACGCGGCATCAAGCTGAGCCGCTTTGAGTTTACAGAACCGAGTCTGCATGATGTGTTTGTATACCTGGTAGGCGAAAGTACCAGGGAGCAGGGAATCTGATGAACATGATTCGGCTTATCGCCTGGCGTGAATACATGGAGAATGTAAGGACCAAGGGCTTCTGGGTCACCATTCTAATTTTCCCACTTATTTTCATCGTCATGTATTTTTTAATGTCGGCACTGTCACGAGCCACACCCACCCGTTACTACATCCTCATCGACCAGTCCGGCGAGTATGAACAGGCGGTAGAGACCGCCATCGCGAGGGAACACCAGCGCCGAATTCTACAAAGCTTCGTCACTTATCTGCTGGACAACCGCAAGCAGTCCGACCTGGAGCTAACTACTGCCAATGCCAATACCGCAGCCGATCGGCTCATCGACGATGTAGACGCCGACGAAGTCTCGGCCCTGACTGAGTGGCTGGACAGTGGTGGGCTGGAGTTTGCCCTGATCATGGCCAGCCCCTACCTGGTTGCTGACGCGCCTCCATTCGAACCGCCTTCCCGGCAATTTATTGCCGCTTCCATACCAGATGAAGTCGATACCAGCGCTTCTACGGACGACATAATTGCAGCCTTGCGACCCTATCTAAGGGGCGATCGGCAAATTTCCGTGGGAGACGAGACCGGCACCCTGTTTGCGCTGATATTGATTCCGCAGAATGTGGATCTGGATATAAGCCGACCCGGTACCACGCCAGCGCCTCCCGACACGGTCGCAGGAATACAATACTGGGCCCGCAACCTCACGGACTCGCGGCTGCCCGATGCAATTGAGCGCAGCATCAACACAGAAATTCGTGGCCGAGAATATGACAGACTGGGGGTGGATGGCCAGGTAGTGAGAAACGTGCAGCGCACCCGCCTGCCACTGAGTCAGCTCGATCCTACAGCAGAACCAGGTGAAGAGGCCGTGAGCCTGGCAGACACCTTCAGACAATTTGCGCCCATTGGATTCGTCTATCTGATTTTCGTTTCACTGATGCAAAATGTGCAGTATCTGTTGAGTAATACCATCGAGGAAAAATCCAATCGAATTATCGAGGTCTTGTTGGCCTCGGTGACCGCCGGTGAATTGATGATGGGCAAGCTGCTGGGTATCGGCATGTCCGGTTTGACGACGATCGGGGCCTGGCTGTTGTCGTTTTACCTGTTCATCAGCCTGTACAACAGTTCCCAGACTGAATTTATTTCTCAGATGCTGGAGGTTGTATTCGGATCCGAACTGATTCCCTGGTTCATTTTCTACTACTTCGCGGGATACGCTCTGTATTCCGGTGTTTTCCTCGCCATCGGCAGCCTCTGTAATACGTTGAAAGAAGCCCAGGCGATGATGATGCCGATGATTCTGATTCAGATTGTACCCATCGCAATGATGGCCTTCGTGGTGCTCGACCCCAATAATTCTATCGTCCGGGTGATGTCCTGGTTTCCTCTGTTTACGCCCTATCTGATGATGAATCGTGCGGCGGCCAATCCGCCCCTGGTCGATGTCATAGGAACCACCATTGTGCTGCTGGTGAGCATCGCGCTGGTGTTGTGGTTATCGGGAAAGGTATTCAAACTCGGCGTTCTGCGTACCGGCCAGCCACCAAAAATTCTCGAGCTATGGCGCTTGCTGCGAAGCAAACCCTAGCAGGCTGTTGAAAAACTCTCAGCCGGCACAATACTGCGTTAAGATATGGCTCAAAATACTCATTTACACCATGTAAACTCCGCTTTTTCGCCAGATTTTGCCTTGTCTTGCACTCGGCTGAGAGCTTTTCAACAGCCTGCTAGAGCGCCGCTAGTTCTGTTGGTCCTGATCTAACGAGGCATTGCCTCGATTTCCCGCCGAGATGGCAACACCACAGTGTACGCATCGACGGCTAATCAGATTCAGCAAGATGGACTTGACGAAAAACTGCTGGCGACAGCGGGGACAACGACGCAGGGACATATCGAGCGCGAATCCTGCAGAGAGGGCCATGTAGATGAACATGAAAGTGTCGATGGCGAGCCCATTGCCCAGGAGGGTCCAGATTCCGATTATGTAGAGTGGCAATGTCCAACAGCAAACCAGCAGGCGTATTCGCGCCCTGCCGATTTTTCTCAATATCACCTGCTGTTGCAATGGCAGTTCTGTCGTCTTTGCCGTCGCCGGGGACTCATTCCCGGATGGGTCTGAAGCTTGGTTCATGGCTGTAACTCTGGCATGGCAAGGTGTGACAATCAATGCAATAGTACCGACACGGCACTGCGGCCCTGACTGATGCCGATAATCAAAAGAACAACAGCCAACAAGCGATTAACTAATTGGGCGCTTGCCTGCAAATGTGTTCTTAGATATTCGCTGACGATAACAAAACCAGTCAGCGCCAGCAGCTTGCCGACAAAAACTCCCGCCAGAAAGCTCAGCAAATAAATACCCACATACTCGAAGACAAAGTATTGGCTTATTGCAGCCAGGGCAAAAATCCAGAAGGGTATCGCCTGGGGATTCAGGGCAGCTATCAGCAAACCCTGGCTGAAGAATGAACGCGGCCCGGCTCCCCGGTCCTGCAGTACTGGCCTGGATTTCCGGGTGAAGACAAATACTGCCAGAGCAATAAAGACCAGTGCGATTACCCCGGAGAATGTCGCATTGGTTTCCAGGAAGGTGCTGATCACCAGGCCGAAAACGATCGCCACCAGTGCTTCCAGGATCTCGACCAGCGATGCCGCCAGCGCCACCTGGGACCCTCGCCTGCGATCGTAGTCGACGGTGGTTTTCACAACGGTCAGATTAATAGGGCCAAAGGGTAGGGTGCCGATGAAGCAGGTGATCGTGCCCACGAGAAAATACAACAGCGGATTGGCCATCGCTACTGGTAGCCCTTCGCCTGTAGCTTGAACAGTGTGGCGTATTGTCCATCCAGGTGTAAGAGTTCCGTATGGCTGCCTCGCTCCAATATCTCACCCTGATCCAGCACAACAATGTAATTGGCCCGGCGCACCGTCGAGAAGCGGTGCGAAATAATAATCGAAATTTTGTTGGCGGTAAGTTCCCGGAAGTGTTCGAAGATTTCTGCTTCCGCTTTCGCATCGATCGCTGCCGTCGGTTCGTCGAGTATCAGGATGTCGGCCTGGTTGCGCATGAAGGCGCGAGACAGGGCTATCTTCTGCCACTGACCGCCGGACAGTTCCTTGCCGTCTTTAAACCAGGTGCCGAGTTGGGTTTTGTAACCGGCAGGAAGATCTCTAATAAAGACATCCGCCATACCTTTCCTGGCGGCGTCTGCAATGTGATCGTCCTGATCAATATTCTTGACATCGCCGATACCAATATTTTCTCCGACGATCAGTTGATAGCGAGAGAAATCCTGAAATATCACACCAATCTTCTGCCGCAGGGTGTCAATATCCCAAGCGCTTAATTCCAGGCCCTCCAGGAAGATTTTCCCCTCGGTAGGGACATAGAGCCGAGTGAGTAATTTAATCAGTGTAGTTTTACCGCTACCGTTCTCCCCGACTATGGCCAGGCTCTCGCCGGGACGTATATGAAGATTGATATTATGCAAAGCCGAATTTTCGCTACCGGGATAATTGAAACTGACATTTTCAAACAGAATGCCGGCCCCAGAGTCCGGTCCCCGGGTCTTGCTGCCGGTTTGCTCTGGCACCTTATGTGAAAGATATTCACTGAGATTGGATAGATACAAATTGTCTTCATACATACCATTGACAGCAGTGAGGCTGCTGCTTACTGCGTTCTGGCCTAGCCGAAACTGGGCGATATACATGGTCATCTGGCCGATAGTGATGGTTCCCGCGATGGCAGCGAAACCTACCCAGCCGTAGGCAAAGTAGAATGCCGCACTCGCCAATAGCCCGAGTACATAGCCCCAGAATCCGCGCCTGAGTACCAGGCTCTTATCTTCCTTGTAGATGTTTTTAAATATGTCGACATAGCGCTGCACAAACAGTTTTCCCAACTGCAGGAGTTTGACTTCTTTGACTCCGTCCTCACGGGTGAGCACCATTTCCAGGTAGATTTGCATGCGACGCTCGGCCGATCGACGCCGATGAATTCGAAACGCTTCGCCAGAAAATCTTGCTTCTGCCAGAAACGCCGGCACCCCGGCCAGCCCTAGAAGCAAAACCGCATAGGGAGAAAATTGATATAACCAGATACCGATTGTTACGAGCAGGATGCTGTCCCGGAATAGATCGAAGGTTTTTATTACCAGGCTCAGCGGTCTGCTGGAAGCTTCCCGTCTGGCTCGCACCAGTTTGTCGTAGAACTCCGAATCTTCGAAATGGGCGAGTTCGAGGGTTAATGCCTTTTCCAGGATCATGACATTGATCTTGTTACCTAGAAGCACTCTCAAAATCGATTGGCAGACCGTGCTAATTCTCTGTGCGGCAGTCATGAGTACGACCAGGCCCGCTTCCAGAAATACGTAATAAAGCGCTTCGCTGCGCATCTGCTCTGCGCTGTTGCCGGTTTCCTGAAACGCAGAGGCGACCGCATCGACGAACAGGCCGCCGACCGAGGCAATCGCGGCGGGCAGAATACCGGACACCAGGGTCGTTACCGCCATGACCACTGTCAGCGCGGCACTGGTATCCCAGACCAGGCCCATAGCGATGCCACTGTATTGGAACACCGATAGGAACTTGCTTACCGGATTCGATGATGTCTGCTTAACCAAGCTGCTCTCGGGAGATTCCTAGGATGATTGATATCGGTCTGATCGAAGCGCTACTTTGGCACCAAAAAAACAGGGGCTTCGGTAGAACCGAGCCCCTGCTTTCGTACCCTGATCTGTTAATCCTGTCGCGTCAGGACATTACTGTATTATTCAGAGGTGCCCTAGAGCTTGAGCAGTTTTAAGACGATGCGATCGGTATTTCTGCCCAGACTGGGATCGAATGGACCCACCGTGTGGTCGTCCGCCGCGTTGTCCAGGATATCGCTGGTCCCGGCCAGGACGAAGCCGGCCTGCAACAATGCCTTTACCGCCTCATCGAATGCAATTCTATGCAGGGCGGCGTTGTCGGCGCCGGGACTGCCTTCGTGGTCGATGATGCCGAGGATGCCACCGGATTTGAGCACAGTCATTATCTGACCAAGAAGACCCTGGGCCGCCTGGGGATCGCGATTATGGAAATCGTGGAGATTCAGGCCGATCATGGCGAAGTCCACCGAATCTGCCGCGATGTCCGAAATTGCGCCTACTTGCTCAATATTGGGGAGTCTTGCAGCTTTTGCTGCCGCAGCGTCGGCGTTGTTACCGCCGGGTCGATTCTGCATATATACCTTGCCTCCAGAGCCAACGGCGTAGGACAGGACTTCGGTATACCAGCCGCTAGAGGCATTGACATCCAGTACCGTCATGCCTGCCTCCAGACCCATAAAATCCAACACGGCAGGGGCCTGCCGGCTGGCATCTCTTTCCTTATCGGCCGCCGGCCGATCCGGATTCGCCATCGCTGTTTCTAAAGCGGCAGTGTCAAGCGCAGAGGCCGTACTACACGCTAAGGAAAAAATTGTAAGCAAGGATAAGGCAAATTTCATAGTCATAACCCTTTTCATCGTGAGGTTTCATGGTTTCTTGTTGCTTGCACATTGCCCGTCTAGTTAAACAGGACCCCGGTTCCAGGATAGGGGGCCGGTTTCGAGTTAGAGGCCCGGTTTCAAGTTTAGGGGGTGGGAGCATAAACCAAGCCACAGGGGCTGTACACAGTTATTCGCCGAGTTGAATGCGCTGCACAGATGGAGCCGGGACGAATTTTGGGAGAGTTGAAATCAGTGCAAACGGCGGTCGACTTTTAGTTCTTTCTCGAAGAATTCTTTTACTTGGAGTAGCTGCGAGAGATCACCCTCGTTTTCCATTAGCGGCAGGTGCCACTCAATATCATTCAGTATATTGGTAATGCTGCTTGTATCGAGCGTACTGAGGTCCAGATCGAATGGGAATTTTGATTCCTTGGGCATGGGGAACAAGCACTCCTGAATCGTCGATAAACCCCCCACAAAGAGGGTAAAAATTCGCACAAGCATAGTATCGACTGACTTTAAGAAAACTTCATAAGAAATTATTATATAAAGGGTTTTTGAACACTTTGGGCTCTTTATTAAATATGTACACTGTTAACTTTACGTGGTTCATATCGCGTATTACACTGTGACTCGATTTGGCTATTCCGAGGTGCCCTACGCATTACGAGCCAACTCAGTCTCGATACAATAAAACTGGGATTTGGACGGGCGGGTCCAAATCCGCAACAGGAGTTTCAGGATGACGGCTCTGATCAAAGTCTGGGCAGACTTTGTAATCGCGCACCGACTCGCGATTATCGTCATGACTGTTCTGCTGTTACCCCTGATCCTCCTCACCGGTAGAGCCATTCCTTTCGATAACAGCACAGCCCGTTACTTCATTGACGGAGACCCTGCGCTTATAGAATTTGATCAACTCGTCGAACTGTTCGGTGACAACGAATATCTGATCGTCGGTCTTGAGGCCGCGGCCGGTGTTGAAGACATATTTAACCGGGATACCTTGCAGGCGATCAGGAAGATTTCCGATTACCTGGACTTTCATCCCGCCATTACTCAACTGCAATCGTTAACGAGCTACCAGTACATCCATGCCGATGGTGACGACCTCAGCATCGATTACCTGATTGAAGATATCGATGACTTGCTAAGCCAGGCCTCCGCCGTCGAGGAACTAAAGGCGATACTGCGTCAAGAAGACCTGGCTTTGGACACATTGATCACACGGGATTTCCGCCACACCAGGATTACCGCGCGTGTCGAGTACAGGGAGGATACGTCCGCACACAAGATTGAGGTCGTGCAGGGGCTCTATCGGTTTATCGAGGATGAGAATCTCACATCGGACGATTATATCATCCACCTGTCGGGCTACCCGGTAGCGAATGAGAGGTTCGAGACCCTCACGGCGGAAGATACCGCGGTTCTGATTCCGATCATGATCGTCTTGATGACCGGCATCCTGTATGCGAGTTTTCGCTCTCTGGTCGCAACCATCGTTCCCTGGTTGATAATCGCCACTGGCGTGTTATTGGTTCTGGAAATCCAGTCATACCTTTCCATTCCCCATACATCGATCGACTCCGCGGCCCTGACACCGACGCTCATCATTATTGGTATTGGCATCACGGTGCACATATTGCTCGAATTCTTCAATTTCAGGATATCCAGTGATAACAGCATAGAGGCCGCCCATGCCACGATTATTCATCTCTGGCAGCCGGCTTTTTATACTGCGCTGACTACTTCGGCCGGATTTCTCGCCTTGTCGGTGACGAAGATTGCGCCGATGCGTGAATTTGCGATATTGGGCGCGATGGGCCCGCTGATTTTGTTTCTTTTTTCACTCAGTGTGCTGCCTGCGATGCTCAGCTATATGGGTAAGCTTTCCGATAAGACTCGGGATGTTATGGAATCAGGATTCGTCTCACGGATGACACGTAAGGTGCCTGATTTCACACTAAGAAACAGAAACACGATTCTCTTTATTGGTTTTGCCAGCCTGGCTTTCTCAGTCTTCTATCTGCCTAATTTAAAAGTTGATACAAACTATGTGAACTTTTTTAAACAGAATAGCCCGACTCGACAAGACATCGTCTACTTCGATGAGGTCTTTCGCGGCATGATGACGCTGGATATTATTCTCGATGCGGGGGTGGCAGACGGCATCAAGGAACCGGAATTTCTGCGGCAGGTGGAAGAAATTCAAGCCTGGTTACAACAGCGGGATACGC
This sequence comes from Pseudomonadota bacterium, assembly GCA_022566775.1. Lineage (GTDB taxonomy): Bacteria > Pseudomonadota > Gammaproteobacteria > Pseudomonadales > Pseudohongiellaceae > UBA9145. The sequence goes on from JADFIJ010000031.1 coordinate 8,918, forward strand.
TCGGCCCGGTAAATAGTCTGGTGGATTTTCTCAAGGAAATTAATCAGGCACTGCATGGCGACGATCCAGCATATTTCAGAATTCCAGATAGCCGCGAGATGACGGCTCAATTTTTACTGCTCTATGACAGTAGCGGCGCCAATCAAGACCTTTCCGACATCAAGGATTTTGACAACAGGTATGTTCGACTGGTAGTGCCGGTGGTGAATATGCCGGCGTCTGAGATGCAGGCCGAACTGGATACCATCACCGCTTTCCTCGATAATAATTACGCCGGCTTACAAGCGGGTCTAACCGGCACGATGGCGTTGTTGACAGTGCGTGAAGTCTATGTCTCCGAAGGAATAGTTCTCTCTTTCAGCATCGCCCTGGCCGTTATCACACTATTTTTCATTATTTTGTTCAGGTCGGTAAAATACGGCCTTCTGTCTATTGTGCCCAGCATCCTGCCAATCATTCTCACCGGCAGTATCGCCGCATTGCTAGGGGTGTATCTGGACATAAGCACGATGATTGTCGGGGCTATGACTATGGGTATTGCCGTCGACGATGCCATCCATGTGATGAGTCGATATCTGCTGGCGAAGGAGGCCGGCGCAACCACCCATCAGGCAATTCAGCGAGCCATGAACGAATCCGGCAGGGCGGTGGTATTTAGTTCTATGGTGCTGGTTTTCGGCTTCAGTGTGTTGTGTTTTGCCTCTTTCACCACAACAATCTATGTCGGTCTTTTCGGCTCGATCATCATGTCACTGGCATTGCTTGGCGATTTGATTTTCCTGCCGGCAATCCTCTACCTGGTTGATGGGCATGATGAGCCTGAACCCGCACAATCTGATGTCGGCATGGTCGAGGCATGAGACTATAGATGAAGCGCAAGTGGTTTGCCGGAGCAGGAAATTGAAACCAGCCAGAGGAAAGTTCAGTATGCCCTTGACACAACTTCAGTGCAGTTTGATGAGTTCTTTCATACTGATTTTTTGTTTCGTCTGCTCGATTGCCGCCACCGCAGCAGAACTTTCAGCACTGGAGGTGATGCAAGGGGTAGATGATCGCTACGATGGAGATTCCGCCATAGCCGAATACACCATGGTGCTAATAGATCGTCGCGATCGTCGGCGCGTGCGTAATCTCCGTATTTATTCCAAAGATTTTGGTCGCGATTCGAAAACTCTCTCCTATTTCGAAAGTCCTGCCGACATTCGAGGCACGTCCTATTTGAATTTCGATTGGGATGACCCCGACAGAGATGACGACTCCTGGCTTTATCTACCTTCGTTGCAACGGGTGAAACGCCTCGCGACCGGCGATAGATCAGATTCGTTTCTGGGCAGCGATTTTACCTATGCCGATATAAATGGCTTTGAAATTGACTGGTATGACTACCGCTTCATTACTGAATCAGAGATGGTGGACGGACAAGACTGCTGGGTAATTGAAGTCACCCCGAAGCCTGAATTCAGACAACGTGCAGAAGATGAAACTGGTTATTCAAAAATGCAAACCTGGATTCGCAAAGACAATTTTGTTCAGGCCCGAGGTCAGGTCTGGGAACTTCGGGGAAATCGCGTCAAATTCTTCACTTCAAGCGAAATCGAGCAAATTGACGGCGTGTGGACTGTCAAACGTTTACAGGTGGTAACCACTCGCAATGGCCGGCAGGAACATGCCAGCGTATTACAACTCAACGATGTGCAATACAACATTGACGTGCCTGATGAATTATTCACGACTGAGTATATGCAACGGGGCTTGGGGAGCCTCTGATCGGGTACTCGATGCCCCTGCGCGAGCCGACATGCAGTTTCGAAAGATGGCTGCTCTGCAGAGCTTCCGCCATACTGCTGATGAGCCTGATAATGGGTGTTGCCGGCTACCCGGCGGTAACCCAGGCACAGGATGACTTTTTTGGCACCATCGATGTCGACCTGGATGCCAGCGCCGATGGAGACGGTAGGCCTTACTCCCTGATTGGCTGGATTACGGAAAAAGTCTCATATGGGCTTGAAGATCCAGGGCCACTGTTTAGCAGGCAAGAGAAGGAGCTAAATAAAGTTGAAACCAGTTTATTTGCTCAACTGGACACCTCAATTGGTAGCGGGATTCATCTGCGCATCAGCGCCAAGGTTTACCATGACGCTATCTACCAGCTGCGCGATGACATCAACTTCAGCGAGGACGAACGCGACAAATTTCGCAACCGCTTTGAAGTCAAAGACTTTTATCTGGAGGGCCAGACTGACGGCGGCTTGTACCTGAAGATTGGCGAGCAGATTCTGGCATGGGGTATGGCGGAATATTTACGGGTCACTGATTTGATCAATACCGAAGACCAGTACACCTTTGGTCAGCAGGACCTTGAAGAGTTTCGGCTTCAGGTGCCGGCACTGTTAGCGAGTTACTCCCTGGGTGGCTGGGTGTTGGATGGAGTCGTGACCTATGACGCGGGCCGCGATGATATCGGGCCTAAGGGCGACGAATTTGATCAGCTCATTCGCTTGAGAGATCTCGAAATAGGCATGCGGCGGCACGATCCGGATCGCAAGGCGGAGGCCTTCGTGCGGGCTTCAAGCCATTACAGCAGGGGGGACCTGCAGTTTGTGGCAGCCGAATTTAATGATAACGCACTCAGCGTCGATCAGATTCTGGCAGGAGAATCTGTCGGCCCGTTGCTGAGTCTCACTCAGAATCGAATGCGCGCCATTGGCTTCGCGGCCAATTGGACGCAGAACTCCTGGTTATTCTTCGGTGAACTGGGGGCGCATTTTGACAAGGCTGTACGCCCGGCTCGCGATGCATTTTTCACACGAGACGGTGCTTGGGATGAGAAAGATCAAATTCTGTCCGTCCTGGGTGTTGAATATAGCGGCTTCAGAAATTTATTGCTGAGCTTCGAGCTGGATAACACACACACCCGTGGTCATGATGAATTCATGCAGGCGGACAGAGATCAGAGTGGTTTTGGCGCAAGACTATACTTCACTGCAATAAATGATCGACTCGAGGTGTTGGCGGTTTGGAACGAGCCAGACGACAGCAGCCGATTTACTCGTCTTTCAGTCGATTATCATTGGACCGATAATCTTGAACTTGGCATGCTCTGGGTTGACTACCATAGCGAATCGGATTCAATTTTGTATGAGTTCAGAAACAATGACGTGTTTCAGTTACAACTAAGATACAACTTTCAATATTAGGCGGAGGGAATACTCATGCGAGCCGCACATCAGCCTTACCACCATGGCAATGTGAAAGACTCCTTGCTTGCTATGGCGCTGGAGTTAATCGACGCGAATCAAGGTGAACTAATCTCCCTACGCAAACTGGCGAACGCAGTTGGAGTAACGCCGTCGGCTGTGTATAACCACTTTGCCGATAGAAATGCATTGATGCTGGCAATTAAAATTCGGATCTACGAAAAATTTAACAGGTTTTTCGAGGCACGATTTTCGGGAACAGACAATCCCGAAGAAGCCTTGCTGGAAATATGTTTCGCCTACTATCAATTCTCCAAAAAACACCCATCGCAATATCATTTCCTGTTCAGCTCCACCTTGCCGCTGGAATGGACAACACCTGAAGCGGTGAAAGTGTTCTGTCGAAGCCTGGTTAGAACCAGGGAAATTATCTTTGCTATTTATCAAAAACACCAGATTTCTTGTAGTGAAGAAGCGATAGTGCAAACCACTTTGCTGATTTGGTCGCAGCTACACGGCATCGTCATGTTGCGTAATTCCGGTTCGATACAGGCGGCAGTAAGCTATCAGGATTGGCCACAGAGCTGCGCCCTGGCCCGGGATGAAGAAGTTGAGGAACTGATACGGCTGCGGGTGGATCTTCTGCTGAATGGAATTTTCCAGGGCCGACATGGTGGGAGGTCACATTAGGAGGATTTAGAGAGCGTCACTACCAATCCATCCCCATCGCGCGCCGTGCCAGAAGATTTTTTATTGCCGGCAGATTATCTATCGCGGTCATTCCAGAATTTCTCAACCACCTGACCGGCAGCGCCTGCTCCGCAAACAGGTGCTTGAACCCTTCCATCAGCCACATCATGCCGAGGTTATGCCCTATGCGCCTGCGTTGATAGCGCTGCAACACAATAGGATCTGCGAGTTTTCTACCGGCCTGAAGTCCCCTGGACAATTCCTCTGCCAATGCCGCCGCGTCCAGCAATCCAAGATTAACTCCCTGCCCCGCCAGTGGATGAATGGAGTGAGCGGCGTCTCCCACCAATACGATATTCCGATGGACGTAATCGATGGCGTGCCTCTGCCTCAGAGGGAAACTGAAGCGCGGCGCACTCCACTCAATCTCTCCCAGTCTATGCTCTATTGCAGCAGCCAAATGCGCCCTGAACTCATCATCGGGCAGAGACATAATCTCTCGGGCTTTGTCCGGCACCATGGACCAGACGATTGAACAGTAGTGCTGAGCATCGCTGTCCAATCCTGTGTTGAGAGGCAAAAATGCCAGCGGACCGGTATCGATGAACCGCTGCAAGGCTTCGTTTCCATGCGCCGAAGCAGTCCTAACGGTGGTAACGAGGGCATGATGATCATAATCCCACTCCCTGGTTGCAAAGTTTGCCAGTTGTCTGATTTTCGAATTGGCGCCATCGGCGGCGATGACAAGTTTTGCCCTCAACGGTCGGCCCCTGTCCATCTGCAACTGCACCATCGACTCTCCCTCCTGCTCGAGAAAGTCCAGGGAGTCGACGGCGAGCGGTGCCAGAATTTCAAGATTGGGCGAACTCGCAAGTTTATTGTAGAGCGCCGCAGAAACCAGGGAATTTTCCACAATCGACCCTAACTCTGCCTGATTGATGTCTGCGGCCGCGAAGTGAATCGATCCGGTACCATCGGCATCCCACACCTCCATGTCCTGATATGCACAGCAACGGCTGCGCTCGATCTCATTCCAGATGCCCATCCCGACAAACAGATTTTTCGAGGCGGCGGTGATGGCACTGACCCGGGGATCGAAGCCCGGCTGGTTAGCACTGGCCCCATCTGCCATCGACCGCTGCCGGAAATAGGGGATGGCGTCAACATCGAACGCGCTCTGGTCTACCAGCGCCAGACGCAGCGGCGTGTTCTCCAACAGGCAGGCGAGGCTTGCGCCCACCATTCCACCGCCCACGATGATGGCATCAAATTCTGTAGGGGGCGCTGCTTTCATCTTGCCATTATAAATGTAGTTGCAGTTATTCCCTAACGGCAACGCTACTGCTTGAATGCAACAACTGTTAAACTGCTGCGCAGAATGCGTCTATCGTTTCCTGCCGATGATAAATGGGTAAGCCACGATGACATTGGGTTTGAGTAGCGGCTCGAAGAGGAGCGAAAAATGGCGAATGTTGTCAGTGTTGACCAATTAAAAAATTATATCGGCAAGGAAGTGGGCATCACCGAATGGCTTGAAATTGACCAGGAGCGCATTAACAAATTTGCCGACGCCACTGGCGATCACCAGTACATTCATGTTGATCCGGAACGCGCGGCGCAGACTCCATTTGGTACCACCATCGCCCATGGGTTTCTTACACTTTCCCTGATGAGTATGTTCAGTTCCATGAATGGAGGCATTAAACTGGAGAATGCCGTCATGGGCATCAATTACGGCCTGGATAAAGTCAGATTTATCAATCCCGTCAAGGTTGGCAGTAAGATTCGGGCCAGGTTTGAGCTGATCAGTGCCGAAGAGAAGAAGCCGAATCATTATTTGATGAAGCACAATGTTACCATCGACATCGATGGTGAAGAAAAACCGGCACTCATTGCCGAATGGCTGGGAATGACAGTTGTCGCCTAAATCGACGGCGTGCCGCTTTAAAAATCTTGCCGAGGCTCCCTAACAATTTGGGATACATTTATGAAAAAATCACTGCTGTCCATCATTCCATTCCTCGCCGCTTGCGCCGGTGAGCCGCCGCAAAATATTGGCGTTCAGAATGGCAGGCTGACTCCCTGCCCCGAATCTCCCAATTGCGTTTCCAGTTTTGCCAGCGACTCCGAGCATGCCATAGATCCGATCGCCGCCAGTCTCGAGCAAATCGAGGGAGCCCTGTTGCAACTGCCAGCAGCGAACATTGTCAGCGCTAGCACTGACTACCTTTACGCCGAGTTTACCAGTGCCATCATGGGTTTCGTTGACGATGTGGAGTTTCTCCATGACCGGGCCAGCGGACTAACTCATGTGCGCTCAGCATCCAGGCTCGGTTACAGCGATCTCGGAGCCAATCGAAAGCGCATCGAGTCTATTCGCGACGCCGTGAAGTAAGCTAGGGCGCCTCTGAACAATGCAGTAATGTCTCAGCGGGTCCTGAAGCGTTCAGTTGCTAGGCACGCTTCGCAGGTAAAGCTTCCGCTCCCAGCTCACGCCCCTCACCTACATCCATGTAGGCGATGGCCTCAGTCCTTGCCAAGAAGTGTAACGCCGCAAATGAGCACTTCAGGGCCCGCCCTACGGGGCTTTCAGGCAGGTTAGCACTCGGCGTTAGGAGCGCTCGAAAAGTAATAAACATTCCTGCGCAATCCTGTCTTGATTGCTAACCTGCCTGAAAGCCTGAGGCATCACTGCATTGTTCAGAGGCGCCCTAAGGTTCAACTATTCGTTGACAGTCCCATCGCCTGTTCCGCAAATTCCTGTTTGATCGAAGGCATCAAATCGATCGCGATCAAGCCGAATTTTCTTGCCAGTATTTTCGCTCGACTGTTACTCGAAAACAGTCGGGTAATAGTGTCAGTGAACATTATCGTCCGCTTCTGATCGAGCTCTTGCCTGCAAATGTATTGCTGCAATACATCCATCGAGCCAAGGTCCGCACCATCTGCCACCGCCTCACGCAGCGTCGATGCTAGCGCTGCGACATCCCGCAGAGCCAGGTTCAGACCCTGACCCGCTACCGGATGTAACGTATGTGCAACATTTCCCAACAGCACCAGTCCCGGCCGCAGCTGTTCCCGGGCCACCGACAGGCGTAGTGGATAGCAGAATATTTCTCCAATATGTTGCAGCTTACCGAGTCTGTTACCGAAGCGCTCCTGCAATTTTTCCAGCAGTTCTTCCTCAGCCATAACCATATACTCCACCGATTGCTCCGCAGTTAGCGTCCACACCAGCGCAGCTCTATTCTGCTTCCCCAGGGATTTCAAAGGTAGTACGGCGAGCGGCCCGGTGTCGGTAAAGCGTTCGAACGCGATATTCCTGTGCGCTTTCTCAAAGCCGATGTTCGCGATCAGGGCGTGCTGCTCGTAGTCCTGCACGCGCTGTTCTAACCCCAGTTGTTCACAAATGGGAGACCTGCCCCCATCAGCCAACACCACAAGCGATGCAGATATCGAATGGTCCAGGGAATCGCTATTCACGATCAGATCCATTCCAGCTGCAGTTGGGTTGATGGCAGAGATAGAAGCGGGACAGAAGAGATGAATGGAAGTGGCTGACTCCATGACATTGTTGAGAACTACACCAAGCTCCTTGTTATCCACAACATATCCCAGGGCGTCGACCTGATAATCTTTATGATGCAGGCGGGTTGTACCAATCCGCCCCCGATCAGACACATGAATTTCCTTGATTGGGCACGCCGAGTCTTTTAGTTGCTGCCACAGGCCCATGGCCTCCAGAATTTGACTGGAGCCATAGGACAGGGCGGTGGACCTGGCATCGAAACTAGGCTGAGTGGTGCTTGCCAAGCCTGGGGAACTCGCCAGGTCGACGGCTTCTACTACCAGTATGGAAATCTCTGCGTGGTCCTTCTCCTTCTCGTCTTTGCGCTCGTGGCCGGGCCTGTTTTTCTTTCTATACTTATCCTCCGCTTTATTCAGTTCATTGCGCAGCGCGCAGGCGAAGCTGGCACCCACCATGCCGCCGCCAACGACCACCACATCGTAATTTTTGTTAGGCAGTTGAATTCGCATACTTTTTAAGCGCTACCCTAATACGCTATTACCCAAATACCTTAATACCTTAATACCTTAATACCTTAATACCTTAATACCTTAATACCTTAGTGCACGGTCTGTGCCATGAACGACTCAATTTCCTGCACAGTTTTCGGAATGCCAGCACTGAGAACTTTATTGCCGTTCTTGGTAATCAGCACGTCATCTTCTATGCGCACACCAATACCTCGCCATTTCTTTGGCACTTTCCTGTTACTTGGGGATATATAAATGCCAGGCTCAACAGTAGTCACCATGCCGGGCTCCAGCAGACGCCAGTCATCATCAATCTTGTAGTCGCCAACGTCGTGAACGTCCATGCCGATCCAGTGGCCTATCCGGTGCATATAAAAGTCCTTGTACGCTTCGCTTTTAATCAACTGGCTCGGTCGTCCTTTCAGTATGCCGAGCCTGACCAGGCCCTGGGTAATGATTTTCACAGAAATATTGTGGGGCTCATCCCAGGGTACGCCGGGCCGTATTGCTTCGATGGCGGCGAGTTGCGCCTTTAACACGATGTTGTATATGGCTTTCTGTTCGGGGGAAAACTTGCCGTTAGCCGGGAATGTACGCGTTATGTCTGATGCATAGTGTTCATACTCACAACCCGCGTCGATCAACACAAGATCGCCGGATTTGACTTCGGCGTTATTCTCAATGTAGTGCAAAATACAGGCATTGTCGCCGGTCGCGACAATAGATGTATAGGCGGGGGCTCGACTACCGTTGCGCGTGAAGGCATACAGTAATTCCGCCTCAAGCTCGTACTCCTTGATCCCGGGCCGGCAATACGCCATAGCACGCTTGTGACCCTCGGCAGAAATTTTCGCGGCCTGCTGCATTAATTTGATTTCGCGTGTGCTCTTAATCAATCGCAATTCGTGTAGCAAGTGATCCAGCATCAGAAATTCGCCCGGCGGATGCGCACCCATTTTGGCCTTGCTGCGAATGACCTTGACCCAATTCATGACCTGGTCGTCGAAGCGATCGTCCTTTCCCATCGAATAGTAGACTCGATCGCGCCCTTCGATGAGACCCGGCAATATGTCGTCCATATCATCGACGGGAAATGCGTCATCGATTTCCAGTTCCTGGCGCGCCACATCGGGTCCCATCAGGGTGCCATGCCAAAGCTCTTTCGCCTTGTCTTTCTCCTGACAGAACAGCACCACCTCTCCCTGTTTGCGCCCAGGAATGAGCGCCAGCAGGGCCTGCGCCTCGGTGAAACCGGTCAGATAATGGAAATCACTGTTCTGTCGATAGAGATATTCTGCATCACTATTGCGAACGCGGGGTGGCGCGGCCGCCAGCAAGGCGATGCTGTTTGGCTCCATTTGCGCCATCAATTCCTTGCGCCGAAGCTTCATTTCCCGATATTTACTGCTCATAGTATCCTCGATCGTGCACTGTCATATTCAAGCATATCGAGGTCTCATTAAGGAGCCAAGTCCCAATTTTTCCACATTCCATTATTGACCCATTTCCATCACCGCTCTATAGTTACCGCATTGTTAATGTAAATCCTAAGTTAATGGCGATAGTACATCGCGGTTATTGATAAATAATTGGCAAAATAACAATTAAGTGCACCACAAATAACGAGAAGAAAACAGCGATTATGAGCGAAGACAAATTCCAGTCTCTGACCGACAAAGTCGATGACCTCATCGATATATGCGCAGAAATGAAACACGACAATCAACTGCTCAGGGCCACGGAAATTTCCTGGCAGTCCGAACGCAAGCAATTGATCGAAAAGAACAAAGAAGCCAAATCAAAACTTGAATCCATCCTGGTCCGGTTACGAGCGATGGACCAATCGTAGGGAGCCGCCTTGGTCTATGGTCTCTCTTCGGGCCATAGCATATTAGAGCAGAGGTTTTCTGAAATGAACTTGGGTGTTACTACATGAATGAACAAAGTACTGCGGTGCAGGTGAAGATCCTGGACAAAGAATATCAAGTCAATTGCCCTCCAGCCGACCAGGAGGCATTGATTAAATCGGCTCAATACCTCGATGAGAATATGCGCAAGATCAAGGGTCGGGGCAATATTCATGGTGCCGAAAAGATTGCGGTAATGGCCGCACTCAATATCACCCACGATATGTTGCGCAAGAACCGCATGATTAATGAAACCCGGCATAGCACGGCGCAGCAGGTGAAGGGCCTCGAAGACAAGATCGATATGGCCATAGCCAGGAGCCGCCAGCTGGAGATTTAGGGGATAAATGGGCATTTTGGGCCTGTTTTCAACGCGGTAACGGCATCGCAGCGTGTTTTTCAACAAGCTGCCAGGCGCTCCCGACTCTAAAACCCCAGAATCAATCCCTTTTCGCCCTACTATCCTAGCACCACTGCTCGATATATAATCGTCTCGATGTTCCCTAGAACATTTGCCAATCAAAAATGTTCTTGAGCCGATATCTTTATCACCGGAGGCAACTCGACAGATGTTGTTGTGCACGTCCGCTAGCCGGAAAGCCTTATACATCGCGGGAGCCACCACCTGAACCTTTGGGTTCAGAGCAACTTTGGTAGCGGTGTTCCGGGGAACTCAACCCTTTTCCTCTGTCTGTTTAACCCTGGTCATGACCGCCGACAACCGTAACGCTTTACGCGCTTCCCTCAGACAATCTCGTCAGGAACTCTCTCCCGAGAAGCAGCATGTCGCTGCCAGAAGCTTGCTGGACCTGATTGGCCACCAGGATTTTTTCCGCGTAGCCCAGCGTATCGCCTTCTACCAGGTCATCGATGGCGAGATTGATCCCAAATTACTGCTCGACCTGGCTCTGAGTGAGGGCAAGGCTTGCTTCCTGCCGGTTCTGTCCAGTGAGAACCCGGAATTTGTCTCCTTCGCACCCTACGATGCTGACACACCGCTAGTCGAGAACCAGTGGGGCATCCCCGAGCCATCGCCCGACGCCATCGTTTCTCCCACTAACTTCGACGTGGTTTTTGTGCCGCTGGTAGGATTCAATGAGCAGTGTTTCCGGATGGGCATGGGTAAGGGCTTCTACGACCGTACCTTCAGCTTCAAGATTTTTAATCGGCGCAGCCGGCCGCTACTGGTGGGTCTGGCACATGAAAGCCAATTGGTGAAGGAAGATTTTACGGTGGAGAACTGGGATGTCAGGCTGGATGCAATAGCTACCGACAAAAAAATGTACCGCCCCGATACTGCTAGGGCGGAATACTGAGCTACTCACCTATCCCTGGCTCACTGCTTTCCCTGTTTATCTCAAAACCACTTTCTTAAAGTGGGGACTTTGTCAGGGTTCTACATCAATGCACTCTGAGCAACACCGCTGGCCAGTACGCTCACGATAAACAAAGTAATTACTACCATGACCATATCCGGTTTTTTGCTCATTTTTGTCTCCGGGGCAGATTTAACGTTCAAAGGCCTTAGCGGCTCCGCAATCGAAAGCTTTAATTTCCCCGAAAAAACAACTGATTACTGAACTTTTATACAAAATCACCTCAGATATTCCCATTTCTCACGGATTAGCTGTTGCTTTCAGGGGATTCGTCTCTATAATACTGTATATATATACAGTAGTTGAAAAGCCATTTTAAAATGAGCGTAATCAGAGCCCCCTCAGGAACCCCTGGACCCACTGCCGGCGAAGCCTGCACGCATACGCAGCATATCGACGAGCTGTTGCACGGCAACCCCAATTTATGGCGTGGTTGCGACATGGCCGGCCAGGGCTGTCATGGCCGCAGCACCGGCTTCTCGCAGCTGGACGATATCCTTCCCGGCCGGGGTTGGCCCGATCGTGGGCTGGTCGAAATCATCAGCCCCTGCTGGGGCATGGGCGAGTTGCAATTGCTGATTCCGCTCATGCGTTCAATAGTTGAACAGGGCAAGTGGATTCTATGGATCTCCCCTCCCTACCTGTTGTATGCCCCGGCTCTGGTTCAGGCTGGAATTAATATCGGGCAGGTTCTGGTAGTGAAACTGGATACCTCCTGCAAAGATGCTTTGTGGAGTATGGAAAAAGCCCTGCAGACCGAGAACTGTGGTCTGGTGCTGGCCTGGCAGAATTACTTACCTGGCAGGGTACTGCGCCGTTTGCAGCTGGCGGCGGCAACCGGCGACACCCTGGGGGTGCTTTTCAAGCATCATGATAGTAAGTACTCACCATCTTCAATACGCCTTCAAATTAAGGGCTCATCGTCACATAAGGGCAGTTTTACCGAGGCCGAAGTGACGGTGATTAAGGCCCGCGGTAATTTCCGGCCTTTGACCACCCATATCGACCTGTATCAACAAGTCTGAGCCACTCTGGAGCCACGCCCTTGGAAGATCCAGAGCGCACAAAGCAACTCACCCTGTCACCGACAGGATCGATGCGGGCCGCAAGCACTGCCCGGGTCATTAGATTACCGCTGCGAACTGATGTAGCTACGGCAACAGGCAAAAGCAGGGCCACGGCGAATCATGGCGCCAGCAAGCGCCGATCTGCGCTTTGGTATGCGCTTTACCTGCCCCAGCTGGAAGCACTGCCCCGGCCACAGCAACAGCAATATCTGAACAAACTGGCCGCCCTGGCGCAGGAGGTCAGCTCTACCGTCAGCTTCCATCCCCAGGCGCTGATTTTCGAAATCCGCAGCAGCCTGAAGTATTTTGGTGGTATCGATGTGATTCATCGCAGACTGGGCCAGCTGGTTGCGGCGCAATTGGCAGAATGGGCCCTGTCCGATCACTTTCTGTACGCCGTCAGCCCTACTGTGACAGGGAGTCTGTTACTGGCCAGGTCTGGTCATAATGCACTGGTTTATCAGAAGGACAATCTGCGGTCGGCGCTGGGTCGGTTGTCGACGGAGGTATTGCAGTTGAACCGGGAACAAAACCGGCGCCTGTATAATATGGGTGTGCGCCATTTACGGGATATTTGGCGGTTACCCCCGGCCGGTTTACGCAGGCGATTTGGCAGTGATTTCCTTAATCAATTGAACCAGGCCCTGGGTAAAGTTCCGGAGCCTACCCGGAATTATTTGCCTCCACCTGCTTTCCTTACTTGCTACGACCTGCCCTATGAACTGGAAAACCTGGATCGCTTGCTGCCGGTGGCCGACGAGATCTTCGCCCAGCTCTGTGACTTCTTACGCCGGCGCGATCTTGGCACCAGCCAGCTGTTGTTCTCTCTACAACACGAAAAACGCGGCTGCACCGAAATCAGCATAGGTCTGCGTCAGCCCAGCCGTTCGAGAAAGCACCTCATGTTGTTGCTGGAAACCCATTTCAGCAATCTGAGTATTCCAGCACCGGTGACGGCAGTGAAACTGGAGGTAACGCAGTTCGACGCCTTTGTCGGTTACAGTAATCCCCTGCAGACTTCTGAAAAATGGGGTCAGAGTAAAAATTCCTTTGACTCAGGAGAAAACCAGCAAAGGAGTGGCAGGAAATTTTACTCTGACCCCATTTTTCCCCCCAATTCCCGCGGCAATCTCAACCAGCTCATAGAACAACTGCAAGCCAGGCTGGGGGAGCATCATGTTAAGAGCATCAACAGTGTGGCGGAACATTGTCCCGAATATGCCAGCCAACAAGCTGATTATCTCGAGTTTGATACACCGGGGAAGAAGAGGGAGGCTGTAGCAACGCAGGTAGCCCTGCATCCTCGACCGTTCTGGTTGCTGGAGCAACCGCTGCAACTGCGCATCAGAAGAGGCCGGCTCTATCACCGCAAAGCCATTACCATCGTCAGCGGTCCGGAACGCATCGAAACCCATTGGTGGTCCGGCACAGATGTGCGTCGCGATTACTATGTCGCCAGGGAACAGAATGGCAGTCGTTTATGGATTTACCGGGAGAGGGGGGCAGATAAGCGTTGGTTTCTGCATGGGTTTTTTGCTTAAACAAAGTCTCCCTACATTTTTTTATTCCAGGAAAGATCTATTTCTCTTTTTTGAGAAACACAGTCTTGTAAATATAAATTAATCAAACTTTGATAGGGCACTCCTGTCTTCACTTCCATTTTCTTGATATACAGAATCACGTTTTCACCCATTCTGATCGTTACCTGTTTTTTTAACTGCGACGCATGTGGGTTAGGCCTGGATTTCATTTTCTCCAGATCATATTCAGATTTCATAAGTTGTCTCTCAAGTAGAACTGGCTCTCGTGTTTTGTCTCCCTACGCGCGGAAATAATCCTAATTGTAGTGCCATCATTCAATATGCGATAACTGGTCAACAAAACTCTTAACTGACCACTAATCCCGAGCAAAAGATACCGATCTTCCTCGTTCGAATTTTGTTGGTCGAAAAACTGAGTGGCGGAATCATCATAAAAAGTCGATATCGCTTCCTCGAAAGAAACACCATGCTTTCGCCTGTTTGATGTCGCCTTGGCTTGATTCCATTCAAACTTAATCACGGCTATTGTCTATGTTAGATGTATGTACATTATATTTACACGAAAGTCAAACCGATAACCCTGCTATTACT
>JADFIJ010000204.1 GCA_022566775.1 Pseudomonadota bacterium
CTGGAGTCGATAGCCGGGTCGTTGGAACTAATGCTGGCCAGGCCGATGATCGTGTCCAGTTTTTTCAATAGATCGGAAGACTTGTCAGGCATCAGAAATCACCGCTTGGCAATCAGGGCTCGGTAGAGAGTTTTGCGATCATGTCGGTTTTGGCGGCCATGATGAAATCATTGATATGCAATCCATTGATCCTGTGAGTCCACCAGAACACCGTCACTTTTCCCCACTCGGTGGTGATAGAAGGATGGTGGTCCTCCCGTTCAGCCAGACTGGCGATCTTGTAGGTAAAGCTGAAGGCGTCCTTGAAACCGATAAAATGAAACTCCCGAATCAGTTTCTCTACGCCATCATGAAAAGATCGCTTCCAGCCAGGAACCTTCAACAGGAGCTGGCTGGCTTCTTCGTCGGTGACTACTGGCGCGCCAAGTTTGCAGGCTTCGCAATGTTGCTGATACAAATTCTCCATCTCAGAGAAATTCCTCCAAAACATTATTCAAAAATCGAAAGCCCTTGTCAGTGGTGCTTATTCGGTCAGCTTCTCGCTGCAGCAATTGCGACGAGATCAGGTATTCTACCTGCTTTCCGATGGTGCTAAAAGGGAGGCCGGTTCTGCTCTCGAACACTGCGGTGGTGAAGCCCTGCTTCAGGCGCAGGGCGTTCAGGAGGAATTCCAGTGGCCGCTCTTTCTTGCTGATATCACAAATCTCGGCGTCCCGGTTAAGTTCACTACGCAGGTAATGGTCCGGTTGCTTCAATTTCCGGGTTCTGACAACGGCAGCCCGCTTGAGCTGGGTATGTTTGCCGTGCGCCCCCGCGCCGATGCCAAGGTAATCACCAAATTGCCAGTAATTGAGATTGTGCGTCGATTGTCTGCCCGCGCGTGCGTAGGCGGATACTTCGTAGCGCTGTAGAGAATTATCTTGCAGTAAGCGCTCGCCGGCATCCTGTATTTCGTTCAGGATCTCCTCCCTGGGAAGAGGCGGCGGACGCCGATAGAAAACCGTATTGGGTTCGATTGTAAGCTGATACCAGGATAGATGTTCGGGCTGGTAACCCAGTGCTATGTCTAAATCTTCTATGGCTGCTTCGGTTTCCTGATCGGGTAAGCCGTGCATCAGATCGAGATTAATATTTTCAAAGCCCGATTGTCTGGCGATCTCGATGGACATCCGTGCCTGGTTGCCGTCATGAATTCTGCCGAGTTTCTGCAACTGAAGATCACTGAAACTCTGGATTCCCAATGACAGTCTGTTAATACCGGTAGCGCGAAAGTCTCTGAACTTGATTGCTTCGGCGGTGCCGGGATTTGCCTCCAGGGTTATCTCGATATCGGCAGCCAATGGACTGCGCTTCTGGATGTGATTCAGCAAGCGCTCGTAGGCTGCGGCGCTGAAGAGGCTGGGGGTGCCGCCACCAATAAAGATGGACTGCAGAGGTCTCGCTTCACTTCGATCCATTTCGTGATCGAAGTCATCGCACAGTGCGGAGATATAATCGTTCTCGGGAACTGTCGTTTTCGCTTCATGAGAATTGAAATCGCAATAGGGGCATTTTCTAACGCACCAGGGGATATGAACGTACAGGCTTAAGGGTGGAAGTTCCAGCATCGCATAAGCGCTCTCAGGGCCTGGCCCCGGTGACTGATCGAATTTTTTATCTCTGCACTCAGCTGTGCCGACGCACAGTCATGGCTTGGTACATAGAACAGGGAGTCGTAGCCAAAACCATTTTCACCGGCTTCGGAAAAAAGCACGCGGCCTTCCCATGTGCCCGTGCAAATGAGCGGCATCGGATCCTTGTGGTGTCGCAGGAAGACGATAACGCATTGGAATCTGGCGCTGCGGTCGGCTTCCGTTACCTGCTCCAGTTCCAATAGCAATTTTTGATTGTTCGCTTTATCTGCCACATCGCGAGAGACACCATTAAGCTTGGCATATCGCGCCGAGTAGATACCGGGCTCGCCATTCAATGCATCCACTTCGATACCGGAATCGTCAGCGATAGCGGGCAAGCCGGTTTCGAGGCAGGCATGCCGCGCCTTGATCAAGGCGTTTTCAACGAAGCTCAGGCCGGTTTCTTCGACATCACCCACGGCGAACTCCGCTTGCGGTAGCAGGCTGATCTCCTTCTGTGCCAGGATCTGTTGTAGCTCGATCAACTTCCCGGCATTAGCGCTGGCCAAAACAATCTTCTGCATTGCTGTGTTCTCTTAGCTCGCTGTGGACAATGGTTTTAAACCTGATTGCCGCTTCTCTTGGTGAGGTGGTAGATTGCAATCTCTCCCAAAAAGTTTGGCCAGGCCTTCATGGCCCAGCTTCCCTGGTGCTGTGAATCAACCACCGTTCTGGTGAGTACAGTGATGTTCTTTTCGCGACACAGGGCATCGAAATCCTTTACCGTACAGAAATGGATATTTGGTGTGTCATACCACTGGTGGGGCATGAACTTGGATACAGGCATGCGCCCCCTTGTGAACAAGTAGAGCCTGCTCTTCCAGTTTCCAAAATTGGGGAAAGTGATGATGCCGTTCTTGCCGATGCGAAGCATGTCATCCACCAGCTCTGCCGGATTACTCAATGCCTGTAAAGTTTGCGCCAGTAACACCGTATCGAAGCTGTCGGACTGAAAATTTTTCAGGCCCCGATCGAGGTCTTGCTGGATTACATTAATACCATTGAAGATACTCTTTTCCATATTGTCTGGATCGATTTCCAGCCCGATCTCGTGGATCTGTTTTGTACTTTTCAAATAGTGCAGGAGGCTGCCATCACCGCAGCCGAGGTCGAGGACGCGGCTTCCGGGCTCAATCCACTTCTGAATAATTTCAAATTCAGGACGCATGGGCTGCGAGCTCCTGATGTACCCTCTTCAAATAGGTGGTGAGCGCGCGAATATAGCGTGGCACCGGAAGCAGGAACGCATCATGGCCCTGATCCGCCTCAATCTCCAGATAGCTCACTTCTTTTCCGGCTTTAAGCAGGGCGTTAACTATTTCTCGCGATCGTTCCGGTGGGAACCGCCAATCCGTACTAAAAGAAATGAGCAGAAACTTGCAGCTGCTGTTGGCGAATGCATGGGCCAGATTGCCCTCGTAATCTACGGAGGGATCGAAGTAGTCCAGGGCCTTGGTCATCAACAGATACGTATTGGCGTCGAAATTCTCTGAGAATCGCTCACCCTGGTAATGTAGGTAGCTCTCGACCTGAAAATCCACATTCAAGCCAAAACTCAATTTACCGGTGCGCAGGTCGCGGCCAAAGTTGGTACCTGTCGCCTCAAAATCGGTCACTGTTTTCCCAAACTTGGCGCGCATGGCGCTGTCAGAAAGATAGGTTATGTGACCAACCATGCGCGCTAGCATCAGTCCCTGCTTGGGGTAGGTATTATTCTGCAGATAATGGCCGGCATGAAAATTCGGGTCGCTGATAATAGAGTGCCTGGCCACTTCGTTGAAGGCGATGTTTTGGGCCGACAACTTTGGCGCAGCAGCGATTGAGATAGCGTGGCCAAGACGTTGCGGATAACTGATAGCCCAGCGTAATACCTGCATGCCGCCGAGGCTGCCGCCGATTACAGCCGCCCATTTTTCGATACCGAGTCGGTCCATGAGCCTGAACTGGCTCTTTACCCAGTCCCGTACCGTCACCACTGGAAAATCTGGCCCATAGAATGTTTCGGTCTTCGGGTTAATCGAGGCCGGGCCGGTGCTACCGGCGCAGCCCCCCAGGTTATTCAGACTGACAACGAAGAACAGATCGGTGTCGATGGCTTTGCCAGGTCCGATACAGGCATCCCACCAACCGGGCTTCTTGTCGGTGGCGCTGTGATAGCCGGCAGCATGGTGATCACCGCTGAGGGCATGGCAGACAAGAATGGCATTGGACTTTTCCCCATTGAGCGTGCCGTAGGTTTCCACCGTCAAATCGTAGGCATCCAGCACCTTACCACTACGAAGATCGAGTGGTTCATCAAAATGGTAGGACTGAGGAGTTACCAGACCTACTGAATCTGTCGGAATCGATGCAGACATCGCGGCACGTGATTACCTAATGAAATATGGTGTTCTGAAATTCCATCTTAGCTTTCTTCTCAGTACAGGGTTCAGTGAACATTTAGCTCAGGATCTGGAACCGATGCCAAGTTCATTGGGGATGGACTCCGGATTTTCGATACACAAGCTTTTCTGTCGACTACCGTGGCCCCTTAAAATAGTAATTGCACTGCGTTTAACGTCAAACTGTTTGGACAAATACTTGATAAGATGTTTGTTGGCCTTGCCATCGACGGGTGCAGCGGTCAGGCGAATCTTTATCAATCCCGCTACCAGGCCGACAATTCTGTCCTCCGAGGAATTCGCCTGGATGCTGCAATGCAGAGTCAGTTTATCTCCATCCCAACGAAAATGATCAGTATCTGCTGGTTGAGAGTTTTTCAACAGCCTGCTAGATGCCGATAATTATCAGGGCCAGCTGGTCGGTTATTCCAAATGTTGTAATCAAAAAATTTCGGATAAGCTGGATACCGATGAAGATAAAGATGGGAGAGAAATCCAGACCACCCATCGGCGGTATTATTTTTCTGATGGGCGCCATCACCGGCTCGGTTAGTTGCCAGATCAGTCGCAGCAATGGGTGAGGGTTCGTACTGCCGGAAAACATCATGACAAAGGACATGATGATAGAACCAATAATTGCATAGTAATAAATATTCACTATAAAATATGTTACGCCGACTAAAGACCAGGTAATGATGAAACCAATGCCTGGAATGGTGCCGCCGTACAATATGATTAGTGCGCAAATTGCTACAGCTTCGATCAGCAGGGCAAGTAAAAGAGTGGAGAAGTCTATGCCCTTATATCCCGGAATAAACCTTCTCAGAATTTTAACCATTGGGTCAGTTATCTTTACTATGGCCTGGGAGACTGGATTGTAAAAATCTGCTTTGGCTACCTGCAGCAAAAAACGCAGTAGCACAGCCAGTAAATACAGTCCTCCAAGGACGTTGAAAATCAGAGCACCGGAACTACCTAAAACATTCATACTTCTTCTCTCTAAAATAAAATAGTGCTGCTTCAAACTACGAAAGTTTGAGTCTATTTGTTAATCTCATCGGCGAGCTCGATGGATCGGTCACGGGCTGCTTTCAGGGCACGATCGACCAGTTCTCTAATTCCATCGGACTCAAACTGTTTGATGGCCTGTTCGGTAGTCCCTCCCGGGGAGGTCACCCGGCGCCGTAATTCATCAATACTCTCGGTGCTGGTCAGCGCCAACTCCGCAGCACCGACTGCAGTCTGATAGACTAGCGCCCGTGCCACCTCATCACTCAGTCCCATAGACGTGGCCGTATTCTGCATCGCTTCCATAAACAGGAAAAAATAGGCAGGTCCACTACCCGATACTGCGGTCACCGTATCGATATCGGACTCCCTGTCCACCCACACACTAATGCCAACCGCTTGCATGATTTTGTCGGCCAATGCTTTCTGCGCCTTAGTAACCTGGGCATTTGCAAACGAGGCGCTGGCGCCCTTGCCGATCAGGGCAGGGGTGTTTGGCATGCAACGGACGATCGCGGTATCGCTGCCCAGATGATGCTCAATATGTGCAATCGTAATACCCGCCGCAATAGAGACTACCAGGGGCGCCGCCGCGTCTGTTCCCGCTAGCACAGTAGCAAGGGATTCACAGACACTCTGCATTACCTGGGGCTTGACCGCCAGTACTATCACATCCGCCGACGCAGCAATCTGGCTGGTATCGGCGCTATTGATGCCGCAGTCCTGCGCCAGAGATTCCAATTTGCCAACATCCACATCTGTCGCCCAGATTGACTGCGCAGGCTGACCTTGTGCCAGTAAACCCCGAATCAGGCTGCTTGCCATATTTCCGGCTCCTATAAATCCTATGTGGAAGCCGCTATGGGTGTTATTCAAAATTTAACCTCGAGTTTTCCCCGACAGTTTACTTTCGTGGCTGTCCTTTTTGTCTTCCTTACTATCCCTAATCTACGACGGCGGTTCGCCAGCGGCATATTCTAGCGTATTTAGCAAAGCGCGGGGCAGGAAGTTTGGCTGTAAAGCTCGGTGATGAGGAAAATCTAAAGCTGAGAATTTGCAGTGCTTAGGGGCTCTAAGCCTGAGATATCCCCACAAAAATATTTAGAAAAATGTCGGTAGTTGATACGTGTAACGGGGCTTGGCAAGGGGTACTGTTTTTCCGTTCGGTTGGGCCATCCCTGGCCCGGTCCCGCGTCCGTCCCTGGCGCTACTCACTACAAAACAGCACCCCTTGCCAAGCCCCTATCGAATTCAGTGTTCTATTCAAACTGCAATTCTCATTTCTTTTGCAAGAAAGTCGCAGCAGAGATTAGTCATTATCCTTGTAGCCATTTTTGGAAAAACGAATTATAGGGTCAGGTCTTTCTTGTTAGCATCCTGACT
>JADFIJ010000205.1 GCA_022566775.1 Pseudomonadota bacterium
TATTATCCAGCATCAAGCCGCCCAACACCGCCTGCTCAGCATCCACCGAATGGGGCGGCACCTTGAGAGACGCTATCTTGTTGGCATCATTACTGCTGCTGAATGTATCGAGGGACATGAAAAATTTCTGTGAATTTTACGCAAAAAAAAAGCACCAAAGAGCTAACTGATGGTGCTTCATGAAGTTAGGCAGGTCAAGGTGGTGACCCGCATATTCGGAACTTAATTTTTGCTGTCGTCGTCTTCGTTCTTGATTTCAGAAGCGGCCTCGACTGGCTGCGCCGACATCTCGGTGGCTTCTTCAGCGGCAGGCACATCGACGGCCTCGGTGGCCGATGCTTCAGCAGCCTCGGCTGCTTCTTCCGCTTCCCTCTGATCTATTTCTTCGATAATACTACCGTCATCACTGACGCCGGCGACTGATTTGAGACCCACCACCGCGAGGGAAATAGTCGCGTGAACGTCATGACCCAAATCCAACGCCACTTCGAGTGCGCCCAATTCGCGAATCACACCATTAGGCAGCAGTACTTCGCTCTTGGCGATGTCGCTACCGGCCAGGGCATTCACGGCCTCGGAAATCTCGCGGGTGCCCACAGAACCGAATAGATGACCTTCGTCGCTGGCATTGACTTCGATAGTAATACTGACGCCATTAACCAGTTCGGCTCGTCTTTGTGATTCCGCGACCTTGGCATCATGTTTCGCAAGTAATTCAGTCTTTCGACCTTCGAATTCAGCCAGGTTGGTCTTGGTGGCTGGAATCGCCTTGCCCTGTGGAAACAGGAAATTCCTGGCGTAGCCGGCTTTGACAGTGGCGGTTTCACCAATTTCACCAAGCTTGCCCATTTTTTCCAGCAAAATTACGTTCATACTCTCGTCCTCATCTTAAATCTGAGTCACACGGCACTCTTAAACCGTGCTCTAAAATTGTACCAACTATCTATCAGTGCCAGCAGCACCAGTAATTGCGCCACCACCGGCAACATGAGAAATGCATAGAGGGCAGTCAACCACATCGTGGATAGCTTCTTCCACGCTACCACCGAATGAATCAGGGCCAGACCTGAAAACATCAGTGGCAGTATTAAATACAAAACCCATGACGGGGGCACCAATACGCCAAAATTCGCCAGTAACATCAGCCCCAGCAATAGCAAAGCCACCTTTCTTTCTATACGTAAGCCGTGGAACTCCTTCCTAAATCCCCCCGGGTTATACAGGGCGGCTTGCATCCATCGAGCCAACATCAGTAAAACGATCGCCAGGAACATGTAGACCGCGCCTATAAAGCTGGTCAGCACTTCCCTGTACTGCTCCGGTTGAAATTCCTGCACACTATTTACGGCCAGGTAAGCGTCCAGTTGCTGAAATACCGCGTCCAATACGGCGGGTTGCAGCCTATGGTAAAACTCAACGCATACACCGATCGCGATCGCTGCCAACAGCGTGAATTCCCAGGACTCGGTTTCCCGCAGCAGGTAGGCGAGCCCGCTGATTCCTATCAGCATGATCAGTGGCACCGGGTCACCGATCATGGCCCAGGCACCGACCGGTAATATTGCCCAGGCCAGCACATAGGCTGCTTCCCGGGTGCCCTTGCGCAGCATGACGAGGCCGACAATCACCGGATTCAGAAAATTGGCGAGAGGAATCAGACCTAGAAGTAACACTGCCAGGAAAGCTTGCTTGCGTCCGATCATTACGAATTTAGCAAGGGCGCGCATGGTTCTACCTATTTAGCCGTCTATTTAGCCGTGATGGCTATCCGTATAAGGAATCAGCGCCAGGTATCTGGCTCTCTTGATCGCCGTCGCCAACTGTCGCTGATACCGTGCCTTGGTGCCAGTGATGCGGCTGGGAACAATTTTCCCGGTTTCTGACACATAGGCCTTCAAGGTTTCCAGGTCCTTGTAATCGATCTGCTTGGTGCCCTCGGCGGTGAATTTGCAAAATTTACGTCTACGAAAATAACGAGCCATAATTTTATTCCTGAATTAATAGGTTAGAAGGAGGAAACCCAACATCTAGTCTTTGTCGGCTTCTTCAGCGGCTGCCTCGGTGGCGTCGGCAGCATCCGCTTCTGGAACTTCTTTCGCTTCATTTTCAGCGGCGGCAGCGTCTGGTGTCGCCTCATCTGCAGCTTCGGATTCGGAGTCAGTGACTTCAGGTTTGGAAGCCGCCGTGGCTTCGGCTTCCTTCTTGGCAGCGGCGGTGGCAGCGGCAAGCTTGGCGCGAGCGGCGGCGGCTTCCTCTTCCAGTTTGCGCTTCTGCTCGGCTCTATGTCGGCGTTCTTTGCCTTCGCGCTCGCCCTTGAGAATCAGTGATTCTTCGGTGACGGGCTCTTTTGTCTTGATGACAAGATTACGCAACACCGCATCGTTGTAACGAAACAAGGTAGACAATTCTTCCAGGGCCTCACCGCCGCACTCGATATTCATCAGTACGTAATGGGCCTTGTGAATCTTGTTAATAGGATAGGCTAGCTGGCGTCTGCCCCAATCTTCCATACGGTGAACCTTGCCACCGCTGTCTTTCATCAATTGGGTATAACGCTCGATCATCCCCGGGACCTGTTCAGACTGGTCGGGATGCACCAGGAATACTACTTCATAGTGTCTCATAGAGACTCCTCATGGTTGCAGTCTTCCAGCGCGCAACAATTGCGCGTGGTAAGACAAGGAGTAATGTGGGGCAGGAACGGAGCCCGCCAACAAAAGAGCGGGAATTCTAGAGAAAGTGACTTCGGGATGCAAGCAAATCCTCAAGAAAATGGCATAAAACAGGAGAGATCATAGCCCGAAGACGGGAGTATTGTCCTGGTTTATAGCCCCGTATTCTGCGCTTTTTTTGCCTGCCGCCGCTGTCGCAGTGCCTCGAAGAGACAGACTCCGGTGGCCACCGCAACATTCAGACTACTGAGCTTGCCCGCCATGGGAATGGCCACGAGATAATCACAGCGCTCCCGGGTAAGGCGCCGCAATCCCTTGCCTTCTGACCCCATCACCAGGGCCAGGGCACCGGTGAGGTCCTGGTCAAACAGGGACTTCCCGGTCTCATCCGCCGTTCCCACAATCCAGATGCCGCGCCGCTGTAGCGACTCCAGGCAACGCGCAATATTGGTCACAGTGAAGAGTTGCACGGTTTCAGCCGCGCCGCTGGCAACCTTGTGCACCGTGGCATTGAGGGTCGCAGACTTGTCTTTAGGCACAATGACGGCATCCACTCCCACCGCATCGGCGGTGCGGAGACAGGCGCCGAGGTTGTGAGGATCGGTTATTCCGTCCAGCACCAGCAAAAGTGGATTTCGCTGCAGATTATCCAGCAGCGCAACGAGTTCTTTCTCAGATTTCACTTTTACCGGATTTCGGTACAGTGCCGCCACGCCCTGATGTACCCCCGGGAAGCGTTTATCCATTTCCCGTTTTGCCATCTGAGCCAATTCAATATTTGCATGCTGTGCAATTGACTTCAAAGCTTGCAGACGCTCGTCGTCACGGCCTTCCTGGATCACTAACTGCAAGACATCGGCGGATTGATGTTTGAGCAACTCGGTAACGGCGTGAAAACCTATGATCCAATCCTGATTACTGGCCATGGTTTAGTGCCGCTGTTTTTTGGCAGCGGGGGCGCCACCGCGCCTGCTCTTGTTGCGGCTGCCAGCCTTGTTGCTTTTACTGGAACCTTGTTTTCCCCCCGCCGATTTGGCGCCACTGTGCTTGCCGCCTGACTTTCCTGCCTTACCCCCTTTGCTTTGATTCTTGGCTTTGCTTTTCTTTTTGCCTTGCCCTTTTCCTTTTCCTTTTCCTTTTCCTTTCCCTTTCCCTTTCCCTTTCCCTTCGATCAGATCCCTGCCTTTATCTCCGTGTTTTTTCGAACGGTCACGGTCGGGAAATCCTTTCTTCTTGCCGGGCTTGCGTCGACGCAGCGCGGGCCTTGCCGAGGCAACACTGCCCGTCATCTGCAAATCGATCTTCTTCTCATCCAGGTTAACTCGTACCACTTTAACTTCGACACTATCGCCAAGGTGATAGGAAGTTCGGCTGCGTTCACCCTCCAGGCAATGACGTATCGGATCGAAATGATAGTAGTCGTTGCGCAGTTCGGTAATGTGTACTAGCCCTTCTACATAGATATCATTGAGTTCGACGAACAAGCCGAAACTGGTAACGGAGGACACGGTGCCGCTAAATTCGTCACCGATCTTGTCCTGCATATACTCGCATTTCAACCAGTCCATGACGTTGTAACCGGCGGCATCCGCTCGCCGCTCCGCCATGGAACAATGTTCACCCAGGTCCTGCATATCCGAAGCGGTGTAAGGGTAGATCTGTTTTTTCGACAGCGCCTCGGCATCGGCCTGCCTGTGCAGATGTCTGGAGGATTTGTTTCTGATCAGGAAACGAATCGCTCGATGAATCAGCAAATCGGGGTAGCGACGAATGGGTGATGTGAAATGGGCATAGGCTGGATAGCCCAATCCAAAATGCCCGAGATTCTCCGGTTGATAAACCGCCTGCATCAGAGAGCGAATAAGCATTGTCTGCAGCAAGTGTTTGTCGGGCCGGTTGGATATTTGTTGCAGGACTTTCTTGTAATCCGCCGGTTCGGGTTTGTCGCCACCGGGCAAATACAGACCCAACTCGCTCAGAAATTCACGCAGGTTTTCCAGTTTGTCCGGGTTCGGCCCCTCATGCACTCGATACAGAGCCGGCAACTTGCTGGATTCCATCAATTCGGCGGCAGCAACGTTTGCACACAACATGCATTCTTCTATCAACCTGTGGGCATCGGTTCGGTAAACCGGCACGATTTCCCGGATCTTCTTGTTCTCACCGAAGACGATGCGGGTCTCCGTGGTATCGAAATCCATGGCGCCACTGTTGTCTCTCGCACTGCGCAGTGCGCGATAGAGGCAATAGAGTTCATCGAGGTGGGGCAGGAGTGATTGATGACGCTGTCTCATCTTCGCTCGCAGCCTTTCCTGAGTCTCAGTCCCAGGCGTTTGCACAATGTCGGCGACTTCCGTGTACGTCATGCGACCATGGGAATGAATCACCGCCTCGAAGAAACAATAGTCTGTCATCTCTCCCGCGGTGGAAATTTTCATCTCGCAAACCATGGTGAGCCTGTCCACTCCAGGTTTGAGCGAACACAGTCCATTGGAGAGTTTCTCCGGCAACATGGGAATAACATGGCCGGGGAAATAAACCGAGGTAGCGCGATTTAATGCTTCTTCATCGAGGACACTGCCGAGTGTGACATAGTGAGAAACGTCGGCTATAGCGACGTAGAGTGTCCATCCTCCGTGCTGCTGGCGTTCGGCATAGACTGCATCATCGAAGTCCTTGGCGTCTTCACCATCGATGGTGACGAATGCAACTTCACGCATATCTCTGCGGCCGATCAGATCTTTTGCCTGCACCTGGTCATCGAACTGATGCAGTGACCGGGTGACGGCAGCAGGCCATTCATGGGGAATGTCATGACTGCGCAGGGCGATGTCGATCTCCAATCCTGGTTTAGAGCTGTCCCCAAGCACCTCGACTATTTTTGCGATCGCCTTGCGTCGTCGCGATGGATATTCGGTAATTTCCGCCACCACAAACTGGCCGTCTTTGGCATTACCGGCGGCCTGGTCAGGAATCAAAATCTCGTGGGGGATGCGTTTGCTGTCGGGGACGACAATACCGAAGCCCTGCTCGTGGTAATAGCGCCCGACGATTTGCTGATAGCGTCGCTTCAGTATCTCGACGATGACGCCCTCTTTGCGACCGCGACCATCGACACCCGATACCCGTGCCAGCACTTGATCGCCGTCGAACAGCTTCTCCATCTCGCGGCCATTGAGGAATAAATCCCCGGAGCCATCCTCCGGAATAAAGAAGCCGAAACCGTCCTTGTTGCCCTGCACCTTGCCCTTGATCAATCCCATGTGATCAGCCAGGCCAAAGACACCGCGGCGATTATTGATAATCTGCCCGTCGCGGCTCATCGCATTGAGGCGACGCCGCAATGCCTCGACCGACTCTTCATCATCGAGCCGCAATTGCTTACACAGGGTAGCGTGGCTAACAGGCTCGCCAACCTGCTCCAGGTGCTGGAGGATGAATTCCCGGCTGGGAATGGGATTGGCGTATTTTTCCGCTTCGCGCGCGGCGAAGGGATCCTTGGATTTACGGTTTTTTGACATTACGGGAGGGCATAGGACTAGATGTGGGACCATTATACACGCGGGCGCATTCGATGTCTGCGACAGCCTGGCGGGTAATATTCGGTGCCAGCGGAGTTGACAGTATCTTACTCTCTCGATAGAGTTGCGCTCCGGTCGCCAGACCGGTATTTTGCCTGCTTAAGCCCAGGTGGTGAAATTGGTAGACACGCTAGCTTCAGGTGCTAGTGATCGCAAGGTCGTGGAGGTTCAAGTCC
>JADFIJ010000206.1 GCA_022566775.1 Pseudomonadota bacterium
AAATTCAAGGTCATGCAGTCATTCCAACTCGACAGGGGAATCCTGCGTCGCTTCATGCGCCTGGGATTACCATCCGGTGCGGAATTATTCCTGAATGTGGCCGCCTTCAACATCTTCCTGCTGATGTTCCAAGGCTATGGCATCGTGGAAGGCGCATCCGCGGCCATCGTCTTCAATTGGGACATTCTGTCGTTCGTACCGATGGTGGGGTTGAATATAGGCGTGGTCAGCCTGATAGGACGCTTCGTCGGCGCCAGGGACATGGAGCGCACCAACGAGGTGATCTCTGCCGCCTTCATGTTGGGTCTTGCCTATTCGGCGGTATTGGCTACCATCTATATCACCTTCAGGTTCGCGCTGGTGTCAGTTTTTGCGCCGCCGGAGGGGGATTTCAGTGAAATTCTGCAGCTCGCTGGTTTTATGATGGTGGGGCTCTCCAGCTATGCCATGGCAGATGCGGTTATCCAAGTTTGCGGTGGCGTCCTGCGCGGAGCGGGGGACACTCGCTGGTTGATGGTTGCATCGGTCTCCCTGCACTGGCTGATGCTGGTGGCACAGTATTTTATCATCCGGGTGTTTGAGTGGGGCCCCAGGGCTTCCTGGATTGCGTTTGTGGTGCTGATTCTGGTTATCGCCGTGGTCTATGTGTGGCGGCTACAGAGTGGGCATTGGCGGGATGCAGAAGCGTTGAATCGCGTCATGGCGGAAGCGTGAATCTGCCCGAGTGGCGCCGGCTTGAAGCGCTACTCTGAAGGCAGTTCATGGCCTGGAGCATAAGCCGGCGCCAGTCGATAATGATCCTCTTTTATCCCATCCTCACTTGCGGCTGAGCCCATAAGCAGATAGCCTTTCCGGCGAACTGTCCCGAAACTCCAACCAGAGAGTTGATTATGAGAAGATTCCGAGTATTTTCCGCCGTCGCAGTGCTTATCGTCGTGGCCTTGTCGTCGCTGACTGCTGTACTGTCTCAATCTCAAAATTCAGTGCAATATCCCCAGGCTCTGTTAACCCAGAAGAGTAACTTTACTCGGGGCGCCGCCGCTGCCATGGCAGAACCCTTCCGTGGAGTTGCCACCAGTGCCGGTATCGTGAAGGGCTTGTTCCCGGTTCGCAATACCGGCGTATCTACTGCGCCCGTGCGGGTTGCCGCGGAGAATTTTCTGGCGACTCTCGATTCCGGGGAGCTCAGCCGGGTTCAATTCGCGATCGACGATCTGGAATGGCGTAACTGGTCTAACGTGGATGTGGGGATCTTCGCCCGCCACGGCATTAGTCTGGAAGAGATGACAGCGCCACAAAAAACGGCTGCCTGGGACCTGCTGCGGGTCGCGCTGAGCGCCGAGGGACTGGATCAAACCGAAAAAATCATGAGAACCGAGCAGGCCTTGTTGGAAATCAATGGCGAACCGATCCGCTATGGCGAGGAGAAATATTATCTGACGTTCATGGGTATCCCGTCGGCGAGTGAGCCCTGGGGCTTTCAGTTGGATGGCCACCACCTGGTCGTCAATTTTTTTGTGTTGGGAGATCAGGTCGTCATGACGCCGGCGTTTTACGGCGGTGAACCGGTGTTCACAGAAACCGGCAAGTATGCCGGTAATGAGATTCTGCAGGAACAGCAGAATCTGGGTTTGGCGCTGATGCAGTCACTGAACCCGTCGCAACAAGACCGCGCCACCATCAAGAACGC
This sequence comes from Pseudomonadota bacterium, assembly GCA_022566775.1. Lineage (GTDB taxonomy): Bacteria > Pseudomonadota > Gammaproteobacteria > Pseudomonadales > Pseudohongiellaceae > UBA9145. Next base: position 1,691 of record JADFIJ010000206.1, read on the forward strand.
CAAGACCGGTAATGATAATCAGGCGGAGGCGAACAAGGACAACTTGACCCTGGACTTCGAAGGCATCGCCGGCAGCGATCTCAGCAGCGCGCAAAAACTTCACTTGCTGGAGGTGATTCGTTCTTTCGTCGGCAAGCTCAGAGAACCTCACGCGCAGGTGACCATGGATGAAATCGGCCAGCATATCGATAATACCTATTTCGCCTGGGTCGGTGCAGCAGAAGATGATTCGGTTTTTTACTACCGAATTCACAGCCCCGTAATCCTCATAGAATTTGATCATGAGAATCCGGTGGGCACGCGTCAGAAAAATACACCTGGCACCCCAACTAGAGATCATATTCATACTGTGGTCAGAACCCCGAACGGTAATGACTACGGCAAAGACTTGCTGGCTCAGCATCTGGAGACGCACCCGCATTAATTGGGAGTCCCGGTATAATTATTTTTCTCAGGCGGAGAATTCACGTGATTAAAATTGATAACACCAGTGCTTCGATCATTCGCAAATCGTTTCTTGCCGCAGCAGTAGCTGGCTTCGCTGTTTGCAGTAGCCTTGCCAGCGCCCAATCCGCGAACCCATTCGGTGTTCCCAGCGAGAAAGCACCCAACCCTGCCGCAAATATTGTCGCCGCGCCGGGTTCTCGCGGCCAGGGTTGGCTGGGGCAGGGTCGCTCGGAGGTGATTGCCCGCCATGGCATGGTGGCAACCAGCGACCCGCTGGCGGCGCAAGCTGGCTTGGAAATTCTGCGAAATGGCGGCAACGCCATCGATGCGGCGGTGGCAGCGGCGGCGGTGCTGGACGTGACCTCACAAAATGATACCGGCATCGCCGGTGACCTCTTCGCTTTGGTCTGGAGCGCCCGGGACAAGAAGCTATACGCCCTGAATTCTGCGGGCTGGGCGCCGGCGCTGTGGACGCCAGAGTATTTCAAGGAACAGCTTGGAGTAGAAAGAGTACCGGGCACCGGCGTCAATGCGGCCACGGTGCCGGGCGCGATCTCGGGATATGATGCCTTGCTGACTCGCTTCGGCACCATGGACTTCAAGCAAACCTTTGCGCGCGCGGCACAGCTGGCGGAGGAAGGCTGGGGGCAGGCGGAACGTCGTCACCGAGATCTCACCAGCGTACAAACCAAGCTGCGAAATGATGCCGATTCCAATGCGGTGTTTCTGAATGACGGCGAAGTTCCCCCACTATACAGCATACTTCGCAATCCGGATCTCGCCTCTGCCCTGCGCTTAATTCAGCAGCAGGGGCGCGATGCATTTTATAAGGGCGCCATCGCCGACGCCATCGTGGCGAAGATGGAGGCCGACGGCGGTGTGATGACGCATGAGGATCTGGCGGAGTATGAGTCGGAGTGGATAGAGCCGGTCACCACGAACTATCATGGCTATGACGTCTTCCAGTTGCCACCCCCGGGGCAGGGCTTCGCCGCGCTGGAGATGCTGAATATTCTGGAGGTGTGCGCACCGGTTCACGATGTCAATCTGGCCGCTCTGGGACCGGCTAGTCCAGATTACTGGCACTTCATGGTTGAAGCCAAGAAGCTCGCCTACTCAGATTTGCAGGCATACAACGGCGATCCCCTGTTCAGCGATATCCCGGTGAAAAAGTTGCTATCGAAATCCTATGCCGCAAGCCTCTGCGATCGTATCGATATGGATGTGGCCTCGGTGCCTGCCGTTAAGGGAGGGTTGGACGGTGGCACCATATATCTGACCACCGCCGATCGCTGGGGCAACATGGTCTCGCTAATACACAGCATCTTCTCGGTTTATGGCAGCGGCGCAACCATTCCACCCTATGGCATGATGTTGCACAATCGCGGCGTCGCCTTCTCCTTGGAAGAAGGCCATCCCAATGTGGTCGCCCCCCACAAACGCCCGTTTCATTCCATCATCGCCGGCTTCGTCATGAAAGATGGCGAGCCGCTGATGACTTTTGGCAATATGGGTGGCTCGGTGCAACCGGAGACTCATGTTCAGCATATGGTGAACGTTATAGATAATGGCATGAACATACAGATGACTACCGATGCGGCCCGTTTCACCCATAGCCAGAACAGTAATGTGTTGTCGATGGAGGCCAGTCTTTATAATCTGGTGGGAACCGCGTTGCGAGCCAAGGGTCACAGGGTGGTTTCGGTGGATGGCAGCCGTGTCGGCGGTTACCAGGGCATCCTCTTTACCAAAGATAGTTCCCTGCCGGAACCGGTGTTCGGCGCACAGAGCATAGCCGAAGATCATCCGGTAAATGGTGTCTACAGGGCCGGTTCCGACCACCGTAAGGACGGCCAAGCAGTAGGCTGGTGATGGCGCCCTGGATAGGAACAAACCAACTTTAATCATTCCGCCGTGGAGGCATGTAATGTGGCTCGCCTTCCCCCATCCGTCTGTGCACCGGCACTCACTTCTCTGCCGTGGGCAAAGCAGGGCAATGTCGCGTCGAAATGCGATGATGGGCTGGTTATTGCGCCGGCTTTTGCTAGCGACTCTGGCATTGCTGCTAACCACCCTCCTGTCCGGCGCTGAAACCATTGCTGTTCCTGAATTCGAGTTGGACTCCAGCTGGCCATCTGTGCCATCGGAATGGAAATTGGGAGACGTTAGCAGTTTCGCCGTCGATGAAGATGACAACATCTGGCTTCTGCATCGTCCCCGTACCCTCGGCGCAGAAGACTTCGAGATCGCAGCACCCCCGGTTGTAGTTTTCGATGGGGATGGCAATTTTATCAAAGCCTGGGGTGGCGAAGGTCCCGGCTACGAGTGGCCACAGCGGGAGCATTTTCTGCATATCGATTACCGGGGCAATGTCTGGCTGGGAGGAAACTACTGTCCGGATCGTGCGCTGCCGCGACTGCGTCCGGTTGGCGATGATCAGATATTAAAATTCACCCCGGCGGGTGAGTTCATATTGCAAATTGGTCGCAGCAACCGTAGCAGGGGCAACGCCGATACCCTGAACTTGCATCAGGCAGCCGATGCAACTGTCTATGCTGCCAGCAACGAGATATTTGTCGCCGATGGTTATGGCAACCATCGTGTCATCGTCTTCGATGCCACCAACGGCGACTATAAACGCATGTGGGGCGCCTTCGGTAGCACGCCCAGGGATGTTGATCGTTGCCCGCCGCCGGCCTTGAGCAGTGTCCCCAGTGGTCCCGGGCCCGATCAATTTAGTATTGTCCACGCCATACGAGTGAGTAATGATGGCCTTGTCTACGTTGCTGACAGGGAAAACCGGCGCGTGCAGGTGTTCACTGTTGACGGCAATTTCGTTAAACAACTGGTACGTCCGGAGGCGCCATTCGCCCGTAATCTGGCTTTGTCACCTGATTCTGAGCAACAATTTCTCTACGTCGGCGGCGGCGATGATATTGTCATCGTGGATCGGCAGACGCTGGAAATTCTCTCCAGCATTCAACTCGATGGGATGATTGGTGGTGGCCACCAGATTGCCACCGACTCGAAGGGAAATATCTATGTGGCGGGTAGTACCCGTGGCATGCAGAAATTGACATTCAAGGGCATGCTCACCACGACAGCACAGTAGCACCGTCTCGGTTCTCGCGCCTTCTAAGCACTTCGACGTCTAAGCTATGTCCCCGGTATGATCTGTAAACTTTGTGGCAGTAGCGCAAACTCAAATACAAAATTCCCATATCAATTTACTCACACCGTAACCCTTTCAATTTATATTTGATTTTTTGGCTTGCCAAGTCGCAGGCGTCCCTTTAGCCTGACCAACAACAACCATGGAGCCCGAAAAAAATGAATAATCAGGTGCCGGCACTTCTCGCGGGAATACTTATTCTCGGTTCATCGTTGACCACACGATTCACCTCACAGGCGGCAGAGTTTTCACAGATCAGACCAGATGCGCAGACGCTGTCAGAACTGCCTACTGCCGACTGGCTAACGAATGGCGGCGATCTCTTCAACCGAAACTTCTCAGCATTGACGGAAATTAACACCGACAACGTCCATCAACTCGGCCCGCTCTGGCGTACTCACCTCGACGGCTCTGGGGTCGGCGCGAAGTATTCAGGGGAGGCACAGCCCATTGTCCATGATGGGGTCATGTATATCATAACCGGCGCCGACGATGTCTTCGCCCTGAGCATTGAAAGCGGGGAGGTTTTGTGGCGCTCCTCGGCCAATCTCACTGACGAGATTTCGACGGTCTGTTGTGGCTGGGCCAGTCGCGGAGTGGGGTTCGGCGAAGACAAGATCTTTGTTGGCAGACTGGATGGGAGGCTTACGGCGTTGGACAAGGACAGCGGCGAAGAGCTCTGGTCTATTCAGGCCGAAGCCTGGGAAGAAGGTTATACCATCACCAGCGCGCCCCTGTATTTTCAGGGCATGGTCATTACCGGTTTCGCAGGTGCCGAATTTGCCGTCCGCGGGCGAGTAAAAGCTTTCAGCGCTGACGACGGCAGCTTGCTGTGGACTTTCTATACCGTGCCCGGCCCCGGCGAATTTGGCCACGACACCTGGCCTGCCGACAACGATGCCTGGCAAACCGGCGGCGGCACAGTCTGGCACACACCTGCGGTCGATCCCGAGTTGGGCATGATCTACTTTTCAACCGGCAACCCCGGCCCCGACTACAATGGTTCTGTGCGTGCCGGAGACAACCTGTTCACCGTGTCCATCGTGGCGCTGGATGTCTACAGCGGT
>JADFIJ010000032.1 GCA_022566775.1 Pseudomonadota bacterium
TGAGGTAGGTGATTTCGCGCGCCCCGGTCTACAAGGTATTAGAGAAATCACCAGTGCAATATGGATAGAAGACGTCAAGCAGGAGATGTTGGCTAACCAACGGTTTCTGAATATTCTCGATTCCATTGGTGTTGGAGAAGATTGGAAACAGGAACATGCCAGCAGGGCCACGAGCTTAACCCCCCTCACCGGGATAGAGGTAGATCCCAGGGACCTGAATATCAAGATATTGGATTAGAACCGGGTACCTGCGCCGCCAATGTTGCGACCCCTGATCTAATCATCGCTTACTTTGTCCCCTGTGCTCGAATTTTCCCCAGCCATGGGCCCAGCGTGCTCCAGTCCATCCTGAACATGTGGGGAGCACCATCCAGTATGGCCGCATCCAGATCTACGCCAGCTTCCGTGAAGATTGCTACCGTTTCCTCGAATCGGTCCGCCCAACCCAGTAGGTCGGCGCCGCCGATGCGGAGATAGACCGGAAAACCTTGCAGGGCCGCATTCGCCCTGTTCTCACTTAACAGCGCCGGGACTGCAGCGACACCGAAATATCTTGCAGGGTCTGCGCGTGCGATTTCCAATGCCGACATGCCCCCATTGGAAACACCCGCGAGCAAAACCTTGCCCCCGGCGACATCGTCTCGCTGCTGCAATTTGTCGATCAGCAGAGAGATCATTGCATTGTTTTCGGAGCCGCGGAATGAACGATTGTTGGGGGATATGGGTACTGCCACGATCCAGCCGCGTTGGGCGAAGCCGGAACCGAGCCATTGCGAGGTGTCGCGGGAGATAGATGCATTGCCGGGTCCACCGCCCATCAATATGACCAGGGGTTTCGGTGCGTCGGACGCCTCCGGTTCCACCATGAACACATTCAGCACCGCATCGTTGGCGAGGACGATGCGTTCCTGTGCTTGCAGGCTCGCGGCTGCAAAACCCACTGCTAACAAGCAAATTATGAGCAACAGATGTTGAGTCAGTTTAGACATTTCCTGCCTCCGGATTGGTGTTGCTCTTATTCTCTTTTCTTGTATATGTCGTCGAATTTTTCGTGTAAGCGGCGCATACCACCCAACCAACGATCGTAGTCGTCGGTCTTGCGACGCATATAAGTTAACACTTCCGGATGTGGCAGCACCAGGAACCGCTCCTTCTCCAGCGTTTCAATCACCGTATCAGCCAACTTTTCCGGCTCCAGCATGCCATCCAATCCGGCCACACCGCCATCGCCTCCGGCTGTCATCGCGGTGCGCACAGCCTGTGGACACAACACAGAGACCTTGATGCCCTTGTTGCCATAGCTAATGGATAGCCATTCCGCAAAACCGATCGCCGCATGTTTCGTCACCGAGTATGGCGCGGAACCGACCTGGCTCAGAAGTCCTGCGGCGGACGAGGTGTTCAGCAGATACCCCTCGCCTCGCGCCAGCATACCTGGCAGCACCGCACGGGCGGCAAAAATGTGAGACATCACATTGATGTCCCAGATGGTTTGCCAGGCCTCGGTAGAGACGTTCTCACCACCGGGGGTAAAAATGCCGGCGTTGGAACAAAACAAATCGATGTGATCGAATTGATCCAGGGTTTTTGCTACCAGCTCGTTTACTTCTTCTTCAACGCCGACATCGGTCTTTACCCCCAATGCCCGGGTGCTGGCAGAGATGTCCGCGACAGTCTGCTCGATGCCTGCCTGGTTAATATCGGACACCACAACCGCGCTGGCGCCCTCCTGCGCAAAGCGCTCACAGAGAGACTTGCCAATGCCGCTAGCGCCTCCAGTTACTACAACAACCTTGCCTTTAATCTGCATATTTCTTTGTTCTCAATTACGCGCTTAACATTTGACCCAGGCGCTGACTGATGATCTCTTCGGCTTCCGCCACGATACGAGTAATAAGTTCCTCACAACTGGGGATGTCATCGATCAGCCCGACGATCATGCCGGCGGACCAGATACCTTTCTCGAGATCGCCATCATCGAATAGTTCCCTGCCCTTGGTGCCCTGCACCAGGGGTTGGATATCTTCGAACCGGGTTGGTCCTTCTTGTGCCTCAATTTCCAGCACTCTTTCTGCGACGCTGTTTTTAAAGACCCGAGCCGTATTATTCAGGGTCCGATAGATGAGGGCAGTATCCAGCTCGGAAGCTTCCACCATCTTCTGTTTAACTTTGTCATGGATAGGTGCTTCCTTGGTGGCCATGAAACGCGTACCCATGTTGATGCCGTCTGCCCCCATGGCCAGCGCGGCGGCCAGGCCCCGACCGTCACCCAGACCGCCGGATGCCAGAAACGGGATTTTCAATCGTCTGGCGGCGAGTGGCAGCAAGATCATATTGGTGATGTCATCTTCGCCGGGATGCCCGGCACACTCGAAGCCGTCGACGCTAACCATATCGCAGCCTATGCGTTCCGCTTTCAGGCAATGGCGGATGGACGTACATTTATGAATTACCGTGATGCCCGCTGCCTTGAACGGCGGCAGGAAGGGTTCGGGATTGCGGCCCGCGGTTTCCACGATCTTGATCCCCGAATCCACGATAGCCTGGGCATATTCCTCATAGGGCACCGGTTTGATGGTGGGAAGAATAGTGAGGTTTACCGCGAATGGCTTGTCCGTCATCTCCCGGCAACGGGCAATTTCTTTCAGCAGGGCCTCCGGTGTAGGCTGGGTGAGGCCGGTAAGAATACCGAGGCCGCCGGCATTGGAAACCGCCGAGGCCAGTTCAGCCAAACCCACCCATTGCATGCCGCCTTGGACAATGGGATGCTTTATGCCGAGCATCTCCGTAACTCTCGTTCGCATTTTCTACTGTCCCCTCACTGAATACGTCGTCTACCGCATGATTAGTACGGTCTGTCTCGAAAATCGAAGGCTAGTTTACGTGGTATGGGACATGGGTGCAAAGCCAGGGGATTCGCGTGTTCTTCTGTGCTATATTTGCCTGCGTTTGGACTGTTGGGCATGGAATATACTTCTCGCAGAGGCAGTGAAAGCGGGACTTCCGAAGGTTCGTTCAGGTTCAGTTAATGAAGACACGCGTATAAGATGCCCCCAACTGACGGAGAGCAGGATTCAGCATTTAAGCAAGAACCCCATGGAGAGAAATATGATACGCAAGCTACTGCTTTGCAGCATTGCCGCCACTACCACCCTTATTACCATCCCTGCTTTAGCCCAGAACGCCCAGCAGACCATCGAAGAAATACAAGTCACGTCCAACAGCAGACGATCCCAGGGGCTGGCCGACATCAATGCGGCCGTTTCCGTTTTGGGACAGGCGGAGTTAGATCTGATTGGCCTTACTCACTACCAGGAGGCGCTGAATCGCCTGCCTGGATACAGCGGCCACCGCAATAATGGCCAGGAAAGCCTGAATGCGATTCGCTCCCCGGTTCTCACCGGCGCCGGCGCCTGTGGTGCATTTCTGATTGCAGAAAACGGCATCCCGGTACGCTCCAGTGGTTTCTGTAACGTCAACGAGATGTTCGATACCCATTCCGAGAATGCGGCACGAATAGAGTTGATTCGTGGCCCCGCCAGCGCCTTCTATGGCTCCAATGCCGTACACGGCATGATTAACGTGATCCTGCCCGAGCCCGGCGATGCCGGCGAATTGACCCTGGAGAGCGGGCCCGAAGGTTCCTACCGGGTGAAGGGCCGTTACGGCCGCGACTACGGTAAATTCAAGCAAATACTGTTGTTTAGCGGCGTCAATGAAGACGGCTACCGTGACGACAGCGGCGTCGATCAACAGAAGGTATCCTGGCTATATAGTTATGACAGCGACAACGGCACCCGATTCGACGGTGGTTTCACCTTTATTAATCTGAATCAGGAAACGGCTGGATACGTGGTCGGCACCAACGCCTACGAAGATAGTCGCAGGGACACCAACCCCAATCCCGAAGCCTTTCGCGACAGTGTCAGCACTCGCATCTGGACCACCATCTCACGCACGATTAACGACTGGGACGTGGTTTTCACGCCTTATCTGCGTGAAGTTAACATGACCTTCATGCAGCACTTTTTGCCTGGGAAGCCAATCGAGGACACGGAACATCGTAGCCTGGGTTTTCAGCTCGCCGCCTATCGAGAGTTGTCGAATGGCGCAAATTTCGCCATAGGCTTCGACCTGGAAGACACCGATGGCAACTTGAAACAGTTCCAGCCCAACCCAACCACGGGTTCATTTTTCCTGCGCAATAGCATCCCCCAGGGCAGGCACTACGACTATGAGGTGGAAGCTACCCAGCTCGCCGGCTTCGTCAATTATGAACAGCGCTTCGATAATGGCTGGGAAATTTCTCTCGGCCTGCGGATCGAAAACATCGACTACAGTTACGACAACCAGATGATCGATGGTCGCACCGATGAATTCGGCGTGGCCTGCCGCTTCGGATGCCGCTATAACCGGCCCTCGGACCGTGACGACAGTTTTACCGATATCTCACCAAAGCTGGGTCTGAGCTACACCCTGAATGAGCAGAGTACCCTACAGATCCGGGTTCAACGGGGCTTTCGAGCGCCACAGGCGACCGAATTATACCGACTCCAGAACGCCCAGACCGTCGCCGAGCTGGATTCCGTGGAACTCGACAGCTACGAGGTGGCAATCAACAGCGCCGGTGACGGTTGGAATTTCTCGACCAGCCTCTATTACATGGACAAGGAAAACGGGATCATTACCTCCAGCTCTCGCATCAACTTGAATGGCAGTCATACCAAGCATCGCGGCATTGAGTTCGATCTTGGCTATGATATTTCAGACACACTCGCTGTTCGGGGCGTCTTCAATCTTGCCAGTCATACCTACGAGAATGATCAGTTTTCAGGCGGCATCAACATCAATGGCAGCGACGTGGACTCGGCGCCAAATGCCTTTGGCAATATCGGGCTGCAGTGGCGCCCTAACCCGGCCTGGTCTACCGAACTGGAAGTGGTTCACATGGGCGACTACTACACGAACCCCGAGAACACAGCCTCCTACGACGGCCACGACATCGTCAATCTTCGGACTCAATACAAGTACAGCGATAGTTTGAGTTTCTCTCTCAATATTCTTAATCTGCTGGATGAAGAATATGCGGAACGAGCGGACTGGACGACCTTCACCGGCGATCGTTATTTCCCAGGTGAACCGGCTCGTGCCTACTTCGCTGTACACTGGAAATACCGTTAATGTGACATACAGGCTCTAAAGCTATGTAGTTGAAAGAATATGCCGACTCGAAGTCGGCATATTTTGTGATACGGACTCTTAGAGATCGATCAATACCATCAAAAAAATCTGGACTGACTGCAATCGACACCTCCAAATCAGCAGCCACCCCCTATCATAGTTTACTCGACTATTTTTCCCGGGCTATTGAAATAAGGAGACCTTAATTACGTAACTGCAGCATTCCCGTCACTTAAACCCAGGGTTTCCTGATAAAACTCAAGCTCAGTAAGCAAGGCCTGGACCTGGTTCTCGAGTCGGCGAAAACCATGGCCTTCGCCCGCAAACGCCATATATCGCACATCGACGCCTTTTTGTTTCAATTTATTACAGATTCGCTCCGCCTGCTCGGGGGGCACTACCTTATCCTCCAGGCCCTGCAATAACAGCAACGGTGCACTAATCTTGTCGATGTTATAGATCGGGGACCGATCCCGGTAGGTTTGTTGCGCCTCCGGGTAGGGTCCAATCAACTGGTCCAGATATCGCGATTCAAATTTATGGGTACCCTGGGCCAGTACCTCCAGATCGCTGACCCCGTAGTAGCTGGTGCCCGCGGCGAATAAATCACAGGCGCTTAAGGCTGCCATAACCGCATAGCCTCCAGCACTACCGCCATGGATAGCAATTTTTGCAGGGTCGACCAAGCCCTCGGATATCAAATGCTGTACGCCAAAAATAATATCCTCGAGATCGACCACTCCCCATTTAAGATAGAGACTACGTCGAAATTCCCGCCCATACCCGGTGCTGCCCCGGTGATTGACATCAAATACGGCGAAGCCCCGACTGGTCCAATATTGAACTTTTAAATTCAGAGATACCTTAGCCGCACTGGTGGGTCCGCCATGTATGCTAACCAGCAAGGGAGGCTGATCGTTTTCGTTTCCCGTGAACGCGGTGTTTGCGGGTGGGTAGAAGTTGCCATAGGCAATTTGCTGGTCTGCCGTATTAAAACAAATGATTTCCGCTTGAGAAATCATCCCCCTATCAATTGACGGTTCCTCGGTGATTGACATTTTTCTAATTGCCAGAGAATTGATTTTTAGTGGCTTCGCCACCGCCAAACTATGAATGCTGTTGGGCGTTACTGGTGTGGCAGCGGTGAAATACACCTGCCTATCGATTGTGACCAGGTTTTCCAGTTGCCCGTAACCATCTTCAATGATAAGCAGATTGCTCTTCCCTGCCGCGCTAGCTTCGATGATCCCCAATTCCCATCGACCGTTGCGGGTTAAGCTGACAACAATGGAATCGTCCCCTAGCAGAGCATAGTTGCTGGCACCAAGCACCCAGGCTGCTGGCGCAAAATCTGCCATCACAGAACAGACAGGCTCGGGTTCGCAAGAAGCTTCCAATTCCTCGGCAGTAACGCGATACAAATTCCACCAGTCGGACCAATCTGCAATAAAATACAGTTGCCCCTTGTTATCAAATTGAGGCTGAACCAGGGACCCATTGGATTGTTGCTGAACTTGTCTGATGTTCGTCAGCTTGCCTTTGCTATCAAAATTCGCCAGGCGGATTTCGGTATTGTCCCAGGGCATATTGGGGTGAGACCAGGTCTGCCAGGCCAGGGTTTTGCCGTCGGGAGATAAGCGGGGCGTCGAAACAAAATCGGACCCTTCGAATAAAATTTCGCCTTCACCTCCCGATTCCAAATCTATGGCCACGAGTGTATTAACTACTTCACTGGCATCAAAATCGTTGTCGTCGACTAGACGATGATCCTCTCGCACACAGATCAAGCGCTGGCGATGAACATCGACCAGAAAATCGGCGTAACGAAAATTACCAATTTGATCAGACTCGATCTGGGTAAGTGGAATAGGCTCGGCAACGGGTTCTTGCGCATTCCCTCGCAGGGGCTGTTTGTAGATTAGCTGATCGACCAGATTACATACGTATAAATGATTCTCATGAACTACATAAGGTAATCCACCATATTCGTGTACTCGGCTTCTAACATTAATTTCATTCGCTGAAATCCTGCTGAGTACTCCCATATCGGATAAATGCCAAACTGCCAGTTTGTCTTTTTCTCCAGCTTCAGAATTGACGAAATAAACTCCATCGGACGCAGACCGGACAAAATTAATGTCATTGGAATCTCGACATACCTTCTCCGCTGTTAGCACAGAATCCCAGTAGCCGTATGCACCTTGCCGTTTTGTCGTCATCGCCGTTTAATCAATGCCATGGACCCGACCACGAATCACAGAGAGAAAGAGACCGGGAAGACAAACCGCAGCCGCCAGATAAAAACTAAAACTGATAGTTCGTTCCAGAGCCGGATAGCTGGAAGGCTCTATTTGAGCCGTGCCCAGACTCAATGCCATTACCAGTGTAAGCAGCACCATACTCATCAACTGACCCAATATGCGTGTGGTGGATACAGCCGCTGCCGCGGCTCCGAGATGCTTCTTTTCCACTGAGCCCATGATGGCGTTGACATTTGGCGAAGAAAACAAACTAAAACCCAATCCGGTAACAATCAACGCCGTGACTATCGTAGCAGTGCCGGAGTTACTGTCGAGCGAACCAAACAAGACGAGTCCGATGGCGGTAATAGCCATGCCGGCGGAAGCCAGGATCCTGGGTTCCATGTAATCTGACATCTTTCCCATCACCGGCGAAAAAACCGCCATAGTCAGTGGTTGTATCATCATGATCATGCCAGCGTTGGTGGCTGTGAGCCCTTTCAGATATTGCAAGTAGAGACTCAGCAAGACTACGTTCATGAAGGTGGCACTGTAGATGATGAACGATGCGAGGCAGGAAAAAGTGAAGACTCGGTTGGTGAAAAAAAGCATGACATCCCAAATAGGGTATTGCTTCGTTTTCGCTTGTTGGAAAAAAACCACGACTCCGAACAAACCCGCTGCAATAATCAGATAGCTGTATTGCCTGGGCAACAGGGAAACTCCCAGGCAAATGACGAAGATTGCCAGGCTATAGTTCAGTGCCCCGGAGAAATCGAATGTACCCTTCTCTTCTGCTACCCATTCTCCTTTCACCTTGTAAACACCCACAAATAGCACCAACACGGCAATGGGTATCTGCAGAAGAAAGTTAGCCCTCCAACCCAGTTGATCCACCAGCAATCCTCCCAGCAGTGGCCCACCGGCCAGACCGAAATAGATCACCGACACTACCAGACCGATCACTCGCCCGCGGGTTGCGGCTGGAAATACTGACGAAACGATTGCCATTTGAGTCGCATATAGCATGGCGGCACCAAATCCTTGCAGAAATCGTGCCGTAATCAGTAGCGCCGCGCTGTTTGCCGACGCCGCCAACAAGGACGCAAGGATCACAGCGACAGCGCCTGTCAGAAATATTTTTTTGCGACCGTACATGTCGGCAAGACGACCAAAGATAAGAACAAACATGGCGCTTGCCATCAAGAAAGCGGTAGGAATCCAACTCAGGCTGAGGGCCGAGAGTGACAGATCTTCGGCGATGGCTGGTAGCGCTACATTAACCGATGACAGCATGATCGGTACTGATATGGCGTTCAATAAGACCATGAAGAGTACGTATCTTTGCAACACAGTGTAGGGTTCGGTTGGTGACATATTACGGCTGAAGATTTTCTTAAAGCGCTAGCATACAGGGAAAGAACTATCTTGCAATACGCCCGTAATCGACCGGGGCAACTTGCAAGGAGTCGGCGAGTCAATGTCGGAGGCGGTATCACAAACCGAAGACAAGACTGCGATTATGCTACAATGAAGCAGTCCAACAAACTGCACATCCATTGCTTCGGCAAGTACGAGTAGTGGCTGTCAATTTTTAAAGAATCACTGCGACCGAACGGATTCCTAAATCGTTGTTACGCTAGTTCAGCCAACAACTCTTCGAAAACTCGCTGTCCAGAATTAGACCCTGTGTAGAGTAAATTCGGATGGATATTCGTGACGCGGTACAATTTTGAATTGTTTATTGAGTAATTCGTTACCAGACTGTATTTACTTGTCAACACCCATTTCATCAATACCCACCTGGACTGACGGCGATCGACACCTCCAAATTACAAAGTAGCGCTTATTGTAGTCTCATCGACTGTTTTTCCCGGGCTCGAGCCGAAGATCCGGAACCCATCGCACACCCTGACAGCGCGGTAAACAAGATGGTGGAAGGTAAGGAGAACGACCTGCGAAAAGCAGCAGTATTGATTCCCGTTACGCGTCAGGATTCTGAACATGAGAGTCATATCATACTGACCGTCCGCTCTGAAAACCTGAGATCCCATGCCGGACAAATCAGCCTGCCCGGCGGTACCCGCGACGCAGGAGATTCGGATGCTATAGCAACCGCCCTGAGAGAGAGTGAAGAGGAAATAGGGCTGCTCTCCTCTCAGGTAGAAGTTATTGGTAAATTGGGCGACATGGCACTTCCATCAGGTTTTCATATTACCCCGATTGTGGGCCTGATCGAACCGGGACTGAGTTTTACCCCTGCTCCGGATGAAGTAGCCGATATTTTTCAGGCACCGCTGGAATTAGTGCTCGATCTCGATGCCTATGAGGCTTCATACATGACCTACAACGATGTTGAGCGCAAGGTCCTGGAACTACACTATGAAGATTACAGAATCTGGGGTGCTACTGCGGCTATTCTTCATCATCTCGCCATGCAAGTCGCGAAGCATCGTAGAACTTAGCAGGCGTTGAACTAGGGAAGCTCTGATTAATGATTCAATATCTACGGCCGCTCTGCAGGCCAGAGAATTTGAATCATTAATCAGATGTTCCCTACGCCAGAGAGGGCTCGGTCTTTCGTTTTATCAAGCTTCTCATGCCGAACCTGGTTTCGACCTTCCTGTTTGGCGAGATAGAGAAAGCCATCGACTTTCTCTACAAATTCCTTCTCGGTAATCTGGTCACCGCGCTGGTACACATCGACGCCAAAGCTCGCCTCAATTCCCAGCCGCATGGCAAGGGTCTCTACCGGCGTATTTTCGATAATTACTCGAAGACGATTGGCAAATCTAACGCCTTGCTTCAGCGTTGTGTCGGGCAGGATAAGGGTGAATTCTTCTCCGCCGTAGCGACAGGGAATATCCAGTCGACGAATGGCCTTGCGGATCAGATCGGAAATGTGGCTCAGTACGACATTTCCGACCTCATGACCATGGACATCATTGATGGATTTAAAATGATCCAGGTCCAGCATAATCAGGCAGGTGGGCTGACCGGAACGGCGGGTACGTTCCATTTCCAGGCTCAGCGCCAGATTAAAGTAGCGAAAGTTGAACAACTTCGTGAGCTCATCCGTGCGCACCAACGCCGACAGGCGCTTGATTTCCTCCTGTAACCTCTTTACCTCAGGAAGATTCGTGCACTCATCATCCCCCGCCGGGCAGGGACTAACGGGCTTGTGGCGTATTGAGTGCAAATCATTCATAAACTGTCAGATCGTGTTCTGTCTCTACCTGCTCGCGCGATATCATCACCCAAATTCAAGAACGCCAGCTGCGTAGCATAGGGAATTCTGCTTTTTTCCTAGGATGCGGCTAAAATCACCCAGACAGTAGCATAAAGCCAGTCAGAAAATCTGAAATAGCGCACATTTTCAAAATAAACTACGCTAAATCAAGTAGCTACGGTACAGCCCAGGCCGGGAACTCACCCAGCACCCCGAAGGTAAAATGGCCTAATGTATAGACGAAAAACGTCACGAACACTACCGAAAGCAGGTCCAACCAGATGCCCGCGATCACCATTTTCATTATCGGCACCCTGCCCGAACCATAGATGATGGCATTGGGTGGTGTGGACACCGGTAACATAAATGCACAGGATGCCGCCAGGGTCGTTGGGATTAGCAACAACAGGGGGTGAAT
Source organism: Pseudomonadota bacterium (assembly GCA_022566775.1). Lineage (GTDB taxonomy): Bacteria > Pseudomonadota > Gammaproteobacteria > Pseudomonadales > Pseudohongiellaceae > UBA9145. The sequence continues at coordinate 11,069 of JADFIJ010000032.1, forward strand.
TTCGAGGGCCTGGGCCATGCTCGCCATGATTGGGATCGCCAGCGAGATCGTCGCCGTATTCGACATCACCTCGGTTAAACCGGTGATAAAACTCACCGTGCTGATCACGATAACCAGTGGGTTTGCATCCCCGAGCACCGCCTGCAACTGTGCTGCGATGTAGGTCGAGAGGCCGGAGGTCCCGAAGCCCTTGGCGAGAGCCAGGCCCCCGCCGAACAATAACAAGATACCCCAGGGCACTCTCTTGGCATCCTCCCAATCCATCAGGCGGCCACCAATCTTCTTGCCCGCGGGGATAATAAACAAGGTCAATGCCATGGTGATGGAGACGGTGCCATCATCGATCATATAGCCCACCGGCGAAGAACCGACCCAGACCAGGAATGAATCGAGATAATGGCTCCAGCCGAAGATGTCTACCTCCGGACCAAACAGTCGTTCCTTGCGGGTCATCCACAGCAATGCCGCAGTTCCAAATACTGCCGCGACTCTTTTCTCTTCTGTCGACATGGGTCCCAGCTTACGAATTTCTCCGGCAATAAAATCGCGGCCGCTGAAGGGTGTTGTAGGTGGCAGGGGAAACACGAGACGAGTCAGGACCAACCAGGCAGTGATCATATAGACCCCGCTCATGGGTAAGGCAAACAGCATCCAGGACGAAAAAGTAATATCTGGCGCCTCGGGGAAAAGCTGTGTCATCTGGGTTACCAGTATGCCGTTGGGTGGTGTGCCTATTAATGTCGCAAATCCGCCGATTGATGCAGAGTAGGCAATTCCTAACAATAGGGTTAGGGAAAAATTTTCCGCCCTTTCATCTACCACGCCCCCGGCCGCTATTATTTCCTTATTCAAGTCTTCGTAGAGAAGTATCAATGACATACCCATGGGCAGCATCATTAAGGCGGTGGCGGTGTTGGAAAGCCACATAGACAGAAACCCGGTGGCTAGCATAAAACCCAACACCAGGCGGTGCGGCTGTCCGCCGATAATTTTCAGTATATTCAGAGCGATGCGTTTATGCAGATTCCATTTCTCGACCGCGATGGCGATCATGAAACCACCGAGGAACAGGAGAATGATCCAGTCCATGTACTGCCCGGCGACATTGGGGAATATGATGTCGAAATCAGAAGGGGTCAGGCCATCGCTAATACTTACGGTATCGAAATCTATGCGATTTGCCGCGGGTATTTCCCGCCCGCGCATAATGCCAAGCAGCGGGAACATCACAATGGGAATCAGCGCCGTCGCCGCCAGCGGAATCGCTTCTGTAATCCACCAGATAGCCATGAATACGACTATGGCAGCCATCCTCGTTACTTGGGGATTGCCGGGCTCCAGGTCGACGAAGAACAATATCAGCAGAAATACCGTGGGTCCAAGCCAGAGACCAATGCGGCTTCGTAGAGAATCTTCAGTAATTTCATCAGGATTTACTTCGGCACTGGATGTCATAATCGCCCTATTATTGTTGTGAGCCTCTGATTAAGTATTCGCTATCTCTGGCCTTCAGAGCGGCCCTAGAAAATTTCTTGAAGGAAATTTGCCAGTGCCTGGTAGCTGCGTTTCTGTGCCACCTCGCTGTAGAGCGTACCAAAATCCGGATTGTTGGCACCTGGATTGGTGAACGCATGCATGGTGCCACCGTAGGCGTGTAGTTGCCAGTCTACATTAGCCGTGCTCATTTCGGTCTCAAAAGCCAATACCTGTTCCGGCGGTACCATGGGATCATCATGACCATGCAGACACAGAATTTTGGCTTTGATCGCCTCGTTCGCTACCTCCGATGCCGCCAGGATGCCGTGGATACTCACCACTCCCAGTACATCTGCGCCGGAGCGGGCGAGTTCCAGCACACACATACCACCGAAGCAGTAGCCCATAGCCGCTACCCGCGTCGCATCGACCTGGGGGATATTACGACCGGCGACCAGAGCCGCTCGCACCCGTTGTCTTAGCACCAACCGGTCCTCCGCCAGGGGATTCATCAGTGCCGAGTTGACTTCAATATCTCCATCGGTGCCGAACACCCCCTTGCCATACATATCCAGCGCGAATCCAATATAACCCATGTCCGCGATTCGTTCTGCCGCATCGCAGGCATGCTGGCGTCGACCACCCCAGTCGTGGGCGATCAGTACCAAAGGCTGCTGCGTGTTGGTCTCCTGATAAGCCAGATAGCCCTCTAAGACAGTTTCACCATCATGGTATTCAATGTGATCCGTTATCATTTAGTTTACCTGTGATCGATTGCGGCGGTGTACCCGCTGGCGGCGCGAGTTCGTGAGGATCGCGCTACAACAGTTCGAGCATGGCCTCGGCCGAGCTCACTTTAATTTCACCCGGCGCCTCGATGGCCAGATGGGTTACGGTGCCATCTTCGACAATCATACCGAAGCGCTTGGCTCTGGCTCCCATGCCGAAACCGCTGGCATCAAGCTCCATGCCGATAGCAGCGGTGAATTCCCCATTGCCATCGGCGAGCATGAGGATCTCTTCGGCATTTTGTGCCTGACCCCAGGCGCCCATCACGAAGGCGTCATTCACCGACATACAGGCAATGGTATCCACGCCCTTGTCCTTGATGGCATCTGCACTGACGACGAAGCCAGGCAGGTGGGTCAGGGAACAACCGGGCGTGAAGGCGCCAGGTACGGCGAAGAACACGACTTTCTTGCCGTCGAACACCTCCTCTGAACTCATGTCTTTGGGGCCTTCTGCGGTCATCACCTTGAAATTGACCGCCGGTATCTTGTCTCCCACTTGAATTGACATCGCTTAACCTCCTGCCTGGATATAGTGTCTGGATCGCAAGATAGTAGCAAATTCGATGGCACATTCTAAGCACTGAGGGCGTATTAAATTGCCCATGTCATCGCCTGAAAATTGCGGTAGCATTCGCTGCATTAGCGGCTGCCCCGGCCACGCACAGAAAGGATAAGCACGCAGCGATGGACACGATTTTCTTTGTCGCCTCGAAAGTCATCTGGGCATTGATCTCTCCAGACAGTCTGATCGTATTGCTCGGCGTCTCTGCATGGCTGGCACTGGTATTGGGCTGGCACAAGATCTCGCGGCGAGCCTTGGCCCTGTGTGCATTCCTTTTACTTGTCATAGGGTTCCTGCCAGTCGGGGAGTGGGCTATCTCACCCCTGGAAAATCGCTTCGTCGCCAATGCCGCCCTGCCGGCGCAGGTAGATGGCATTATCGTGCTGGGGGGCGCACTGGCGCCCTATCATTCCCAGGCCTGGAACCAGGTACAACTGGAAAGGGGCGCCGATCGCATCACTAACTTCCTCTATCTGGCCAATCTATACCCTTCGGCACAGCTCGTGTATACCGGCGGCAGTGGTGCGGTCACCGAGCAGGAATACCAGGAGGCAGAGATCGCCCGGATTCTGTTTGACCAGTTAGGCTTGTCGCAGCGGGCGATTATTTATGAGAGTGAGTCCAGAAACACCTTCGAAAATGCCTTGAATACCAAGCGATTGCTCTCACCCGGTGCGGATGATAAATGGCTGCTAATCACTTCCGCCTTCCATATGCCGAGATCGATCGGGGTGTTTTGCCAGCAGGATTGGCCGGTTCAACCCTACCCGGTGGATTACTATTCGAAGAAGGGAGACCTGATCCGGGTCGATTTCAATTTCGTAGAAAATCTCGCCAATCTGAACACCGCGATAAAGGAATGGGTGGGGCTGATCGCCTACCGCATCACCGGCAAGACCAGCCGCTTGCTGCCAGGGGACCAAAACTATTGCGGCGCGGCGCAGCCTGGTTAAATTTCTAACTATCGAATGGCACCTTGTCGCCAATCACTGCTTCGATCCAGCTAATATGTTCTGAGAGTCGTTCATACACGGCAATCGATCCATATTTACCCTGAGTCTCTTCAGAAAATTGCTGGCCTTCGATCTCTCCAACGAGGACACCGGCGAGGCGAAACCCGGTGTCGGTATGGATAAAGGCTGGCCCGCCGCTGTCTCCCAGACTCGGCACTCCTTCCAGCGCCAGCGCGTCTGCAAATCTGTCACGGGGATCATCGAATACGATCTGCAAACGCCGCTCTGCCATACTGATGCGATTCTGTGCGAGTCTGAACACGCCATTGTCGTACTGCCGGCCCCCGGTGCCGAGCCCAAAAAAACCCCAGCCCATGATACTCACCACCCGATTCAGCTCGGTGGATTCTGTCTGCAGGGGAATTGGGCCAGGGATGTCTGCCTCTTCGCTGAAGCGTAACAGGGCCAGGTCGACGTCGGTTGTGGATGCCTCGTCATATAGAGGATGTACGACCAGCAGGTCGATAAGCCGAGTTTCATTAGCAACCCGCACCGCGAACTTACGCCCATTTTCGATGGTATTGCCCAGCGTTGTTTCCCTGGCGCAGTGCGCGGCCGTAATCGCCCAGCGCCGATGGATAACGGTTGCGACGCAGACTCTTCGATTGCCTTGCTGTTCGAGGAAAAACACCGCCGGGTAATCGCTGGACCTGACTTCATAACGCGATGGCCCCACGTCGTGACGAATAATGATGCCGTGACTACTCAGCACAGACAAGGCAACGAAGATTAGCAACAGGCTTCTTATCGCATCCATTCTACTTGCGCCTGCTGCGCCTGAGAGGTCGTAAATTTGGGGTGTAGGCTTGTTTCCGGGTCATGCCGAACAAAATATAGAATTTATGGATAAACACCAGCACCGCCAACACGATAAATACCATGATGCTTATCATTAGCCATTGCTCATGAGTCCAGCTTGATGGGTCGATTAGATCTGCAAGCATATCGATGGGGAAGCTCTAGGTATAGGTAGCGCAATTTTCGTGGGCGGTGGCGCAAAAACCGCATTATGCGCTAAATAATGCGGCAATCGCCAGTACTAACGCCTGTTTGCCAGGCTTGAGACCAACTGCTCCAAGCGCTCAATACGCTCCCAGGGATCGTCCAGTTCCAGCAGTGCCTGTTTCTTTTCTATCTCCACAGGGATCAACTCGCTCAATCGCCAACCCAGCTCCCACAGATTATTGTAGTCAATATTCAGTCTCTTCCGTTCCACCAGAGGATGATCCTGCAATTGACGCAGCAAGTCGGCGAGCCCGCCAAACTGCTCATCCACAGGAATGAGTTGGCTGCCAACGCGCTCTGTCTCGCTAAATTTCACCAAGGCCTTCAACACACCGCTATCGTCCTGCCAGCACTTTTCGACCCCGAATTTCCCCGTCCCCTGAATGGTGATGCCCAGCAGACCATTTTCCAACTGGTCCCAATCGGTGATGGCGGCATAGGTGCCAGTGTAATGAATTGTTTGCTTGTTGCCCGCTTGCAGAGTCTCCTCGCCCTGTTTCAGCAGGCAAACACCGAAGCCGGTGTCTGTCTTCATGCAGTGACTGATGAGGTCGATATACCTGCGCTCAAATATCTGCAGATCTACTCGACCACCCGGAAACATCACCACGTGCAGGGGAAAAAGATGAATTTCTTGCAGCTCGGCCATGAATGGGAATTCTAATCCGGATGCTATTCGATTGTCAGCATGTAGAGCGTCTTAGCAGCCTATGCTCGAGTATTCAATATCTCTGGATTTTCAGGACCAGGGGACAAACCAAAGACCACAAAGCTTGGGCACCTCTGCACAATGCAGTGATGCCCTTCTTCAGAGCCGGTGCGAATCAGCCGGGCCAGGATCGAATGCCTGCAATAGTTTTTCGTGAATACGTCCAAAACCGCCGTTGCTCATCACCACGATGCGATCGCCAGCCCGGCAATTTTCTTCGAGAAAGGAAACGATCTCATCGACTTCACTGAAGACATAAGCCGGCACCTCGCTGTCGGCAACCAGCGCCTCAAAATCGAGTTTTGACTGCTCCGGCTGCTGCCACACGACCATGTCTGCGGCCTGACAGGATGCTACCAGTTGCTCCTGATGCACGCCGAGCTTCATTGTATTCGACCGCGGCTCGATCACCGCAATCAATCGGGTTTGATCCCTAAGTGCAGCCAATTTGGCTGACAAACCTGCGAGGGTGGCGGCAATCGCCGTCGGGTGATGGGCAAAATCATCGTAGACCTCGATACCTCCGACTTCTCCGCGTAGCTCCAGCCTGCGTTTCACGCCCTTAAATTGATTCAATGCCTCCTGCGCCGAGCCAACGTCTACGCCAACGTGATGGGCAGCGGCAACGGCCGCCATCCCATTGCGCACATTATGCAGGCCAGTCATGCCCCAATCTACCTGTGCGCGATTCATCACTTCACCGGTAGATCCTTGACCGTACTTGACCAGTTCAAACTCGCTGCCGGCCTGGTCGCAGAGAACAGCGTTCCAAAAGACGCCGCCATTCGCTGCCAGTTTCTTACAGATTTCTTCCGGCACAGCGATACCGAATTGCTGCCGTCTGGTCCAGCACCCCATGCGCAGGACCGTTTCAATCGAGGCCTCCTCATGGGGATAGATGATGAGGCCATTACCGGGAATTGTGCGCACCAGATGATGAAACTGTTTCTCGATTGCTGCCAGATTATCGAAGATATCAGCATGATCGAATTCGAGATTATTGAGAATAGCCGTGCGTGGGGCGTAGTGTATGAATTTCGAGCGTTTGTCGAAGAATGCGCTGTCGTACTCGTCCGCCTCAACCACAAAAAATGCCGAATCTCCCAGGCTGGCGGAGCTCGGTAAGTTCTCGGAAACACCACCAATAAGATAACCCGGTTTCAAGCCGGCAGACTCGAGTATCCAGGCCAACATGGCACTGGTGGTGGTCTTGCCATGGGTTCCGGCGACCCCCAATACCCATTTATCATGCAAAACATACTGCGCCAGCCACTGGGGACCGGAGGTGTAATTCAGGCCTTCGCTCAATACGTACTCGACGGCAGGATTGCCACGGGAAAGCGCATTGCCGACAATTACCAGATCGGGTTGGGGATGCAGATGTTCAGAACAATAGCCTTCGCGCAGCTCGATACCCTGTTCCTCTAATTGTGTGCTCATGGGGGGGTACACATTGGCGTCGCTGCCGCTGACGCGATAACCCAGCGCTTTGGCCAGGATCGCCAGAGAGCCCATAAAACTGCCACAAATCCCGAGTATATGTACGTGCATCCAGGCTGCCCCTGCTTCGCCACTATTACGCCAACCGACGTGTTTATAGCATAATATTTCGGTAGCATTGGTGGTTTCCTGAGTGAGGGTGCAAACAATGCCAAACCGTCCACAGAAATTCTGGGATTTTTCTATCGAGCTGTACGGCCGACCTGGGGTAGCCGATGCCTGCCTGGATTTGCAAGATTCCCATGGGTTCGACGTCAACCTTCTGCTTTATTGTTTCTGGTACGGAGATTGCCTTGGCAGTTTCGATAAATTACTCCTCGAGGAGTTGGTGAAGTTCTCATTGACGTGGAATCAAGGCATCGTGCGGCCACTGCGTGAGGTCAGGCGATGGATGAAAAACCAGACTCAACTGGTTTCAGAAAATCAGGCGCCGCAATTTCAATCCCTCAGAGAACGCATCAAGTCGGAGGAATTAAGCGCCGAAAAAATACAGCAGGAAATGCTCGAAGTGATTACTTTGCAGGCGATCCCGGCAAGTTCAGATACCGGCTCCACCGCCATACAGGCAAATCTTGTGCAACTTCTGAAGATTTATGAACTAACGGCAGAGGACGACGTCCAGGTCAAACTGAATGAGATCAGCCTGGCCTACTCACTGCTGCCCGTATCTCCCTCAGATTGAGGGGATTTCGAGAGATATATAGCGGAAACTGCGAAGGCGAAGGCACCAGCCAACCAGAGAAAACCCACGATCATGCCGTTGTCTGTTTCGCCGGTGAAAGACAGCAAGGCCAGTAGTAACAATATAAATGAAACGCCCCAACAGAGTATTTTCGAATACTTGGCGAAGCCTGCACCTAGTGTAAGCATGGGATTCTCACAGAGAGTTATGATTGTGCGTGATTTGAGGGCAACACTGTCACCGACTGGGCTTTCAGTCAACCCTCCTGCGCCTGTTTCAGGGCCCAATTCATAGTAATCGAGGATGAAGACGGGTAAAAACAAAATTGTTACTCGACTACTGCCAATTTGACCCCCGTCAGATCCATGAGGATAACAGCTTTTCTACCCTGGCTCGGTGGTCCTGGGTTATTGGGTCGCCGCCAAATCCATCACCAAATCCCAGTTAAAACGAACGAAGCGATGCAACTCACTGATCAGAATGCGTTCCTGATCACTGTGGGCGCCATAGCCTAATGCGGCATCTTCTCGATCGATGGCAGGGCCGATGCCATAACATTGAATACCCTTGTTGCGAAGATAGGCCATATCGGTGGCACCGGTGCTCATGGTGGGCAGCGTGATCACACCGTAGTGTGCCTGGATATTCGCTTCGATGGCTGCGAAGGCAACTGTGTTCAGGCTCGACTGTCCACGGGGGCGGGAGTTGCGTTGCCCCAGGCTGACCTCGACCGCAGGATCATTCACTACCCGTCGTATTTCATCGAGAAATTCCGGAATGTTCTCATCGGGTAGCGCGCGAAAATCTACACTGGCCCGGGCTTCAGAGGGGATCACGTTAATTCGATAACCGGCATCAAATATATTAGGAGAAAGAGACGATCGCAACATGGAAGCATGGCGAGGTTCGTTGCTTAAAAAATACTCATCGGATGCGCTGGCACGATCGGGATCGAGCACCTGCAAATAACGCGCCGCCGCATCTGCAGGGGAGATGGAAGCCAGGCGTTCAAAATACGCTGCCGTGGTTTCATTAAGACGGATTGGCGTACGCCAGTCGGCGATTGCAGCCACCGCCTTGGCCAGACGAACCACAGAATTCGTCTGTAGCGGCACCGAACCGTGGCCGGCGATTCCTGTCGCCAGTAATTCCACCCGATAAGGAATTTTTTCTACTGTCTGTATGCCGGCGTATTGTACTTCGCGATTTACCCGGGCGACGGAACCGCCTTCGGCGAGACAAAATTCGGCGTCGATCTTGTCGAAGTGGTTGTTCACCATGAATTCGATACCGAATTCGGTGGCGCCCTCTTCGCCGGACTCGGCCAGGAAAATCACATCACGATCCAGGGGGATATTGTTACGCTTCAGCTCCAGCATTATCATCAGCGCGGCTGCGAGGTTGTCTTTATCATCCACTGCACCACGACCGTAAACATAGCCGCCATCGACGGTGGCACTGAAGGGTGGGAATTGCCATTTCTCCGGATCCACATTGACGACATCGGTGTGGGCCATCAGCAACAAGGGCCGTTTACTGCCGTTGCCTTGGATTCGCGCCAGCACGTTGGGGCGTGCTGAATCTGTAGCCAGCATTTCCACGTCGATGCCCTCGGCCCGCAATACATCATAAATATATTCAGCGGCGGGCAGTTCGCGCCCCGGGGGATCGGATGTATCAAATTGCAGGAGCGTTCGAAAGTGTTTTAAGGTCTCTTCCTCGAGCGCAGACCAGTCCGGGCCGGAGACCTGTGCAAGTGCATTGGAGCTAAGGCAAACAGCTAAAAAACACAGGGTAATACGCATGACAGTCTCTCCACGCTCGACTCGATTAAACACTAGGGAACCTCTGATTTAGCGAGCATAACAGGGATTGGTAATCGGGGCTAAAAGCAGCGCCCAGGGGAGCCCTGATCCATGGTGTTGTGGGTGCCAGCCCTCAAGCCTCAAGCCGAGGCGGCAGACCTCGACCGATTGGGTTTGCTGCGGTTGCCAGATGAAAATTTCTTCACTGAGCCGAACCGCGGCTTGCTACGGCGCGTATTGGAACGTCGCGACGCCTTGTTCATGTTTTCAGGAACCTGTCGATCGCGGCCATGCGAACCAGACTCGGGTCGCTGCTCGCTGGCTGCCGAGAGATCGAATTCAGTAATATCGCCCACCGGGATCGAGCGCTTGATCAGCCTTTCGATATCCCGCAACTGCTTACGCTCATCGGAGCCCACCAGTGAGATAGCCTGGCCCGTGGCCCCGGCCCGACCGGTGCGGCCGATGCGATGTATATAGTCTTGGGCAACATGGGGCAGATCAAAATTGACTACCGTGGCCAATTGCTCAATATCGATGCCGCGGGCGGCGATATCTGTTGCCACCAAAACCTGCACCCGACCACGTTTGAACTCGTCGAGGGCCCTGGTTCTTTGCGCCTGGGACTTGTTGCCGTGAATCGCTACGGCGTGAATATTATCCCGGTTCAGACGCTTCGCAAGATTATTTGCACCATGCTTGGTGCGGCTGAAAACCAGGGTTTGTCCCGGATTTTTTTTGCACAGCTGGCTTAATAATTCCGCCTTCTGGTTTTTCCCAATCTGGTAGACTTTCTGCGATATCGCAGCCACCGTGGAATTACGGGGGGCCACGTCTATTTCTACAGGATTGTGACAAATCGTTTTTGCCAGTTTGCGGATGTCATCTGAAAATGTTGCCGAAAACATCAGGTTTTGCCTGCGCCTCGGCAACAGCGCCATAATTTTTCTGATGTCTCGAATGAAACCCATATCCAGCATGCGATCGGCTTCATCCAGAATCAGGATTTCCACATCGTCGAATTTGACCGATTTCTGTTGATACAGATCTAACAGTCGACCCGGTGTGGCCACCAGTATGTCCAGACCGCGCCGGAGGAAGCGCTTCTGAGGGTTAATATTTACGCCACCGAAGACTACATTGGAACGCAGATTCTCATTGCTGCCATAGGTGTCGATGCTGGCCTGAACCTGAGCCGCCAATTCACGGGTGGGGGTAAGTACCAAGGCTCTAATACTTAAATCTTTAGTGTTGCGTTGGCCGCTCAGCAACTGCAGCAGAGGCAAGGTGAAGGCGGCCGTCTTGCCGGTGCCGGTCTGTGCTGCCGCCATCACATCCTTGCCGCTAAGAATTATAGGAATTGCCTTTTCCTGAATGAGGGTAGGTTTCGTATAGCCTGATTTTTGCACGGCGTGCAACAGGGAGTCGGATAAACCGAGCGTGTTAAAAGTCATAGTTTTCTCTTTCTTAATGCAATCGCATTGATCATATTTCAGGGCACCGCCCTGGTTTCAATTCACAAACTTGCCTCCGCGCAGGGTCCTGCCTCTCGATAAAGGTTTTACGAGACAACTCGCACGCGCAACGGCGTTCACCGCTGTCACTGGTTCGGGCATGTTTGTCGTTATGTGGTTCCCGGGGGTTTAGACCCGGTCGCACGACTGTGCAATTCAAAAGTAGCTAATGAAGTCGCTGTATTCAGCAGCGACTAGCTCAAGCGTGGAGGGAAAGCGTTGGAGACTGCAAATCCTTGCAGACAAGGTGTCCCTGATTACTTATTTATGCACCGTCAGTCAATCTCGGCCGTTGGTATCAAGCAGGTACTGAGCTGACGAGGCGGCACTTTATCACAAATTGTTGAAAAGTATCGATTTATTTTAATTTCAAGCCTTGCCGGTGCGGGTTCCCTGCCAGCGCTGCACCAGGGAGGAATCGATATCGAATAAATCCAGTACCCTGCCCACGTGATGATTCACCAGGTCGTCTATGGTTTGGGGCTTGATGTAGTGTGCCGGCATGGGTGGGGCAATGATGGCCCCAATCCGACTGGCCTTATAGAGCAACTCACAATGCCCGGTATGCAGCGGGGTTTCCCGCGGCAATAAAACCAGGCGCCGGCGTTCTTTCAGGATGACGTCGGCGGCTCTGACGATAAGCGAGTCGGCATAGGAGTTGACGATCGCAGACAGGGTCTTGATGGAACAGGGTGCGACGATCATGCCACCGGTCTTGAACGAGCCACTGGCGATCGTGGCGGCAATATCCTTATTGGAATGCACATGATCGGCCAGGGCCTTGACGGCGTTGGCGGAGAAGTCGGTCTCGATGCCGATATTCATCTTCGCGGCATCCGACATCACCAGGTGGGTCTCAATATCCGGGT
>JADFIJ010000207.1 GCA_022566775.1 Pseudomonadota bacterium
AGGCTGACTATGCCGAGCGCGGCCATAAGGCTTTTTTTATCCCCGTCGGCGCCAGCGACGAAATCGGACTCTGGGGTTATATCGCCGCCTGCGAAGAGCTGAAGAAAGACTTCGCTCGCCTGCAGATGGTACCTGAATACATCGTGGTAGCGACTGGCTCCGGCGGCACCCAGGGCGGCTTGATCCTGGGAGCAGAATTGTTCGATCTATCCAGTCAGATCGTGGCTTTTAATGTCAGTGACGATGCCGCCTATTTTGAAGCCAAGATAAGGCAGGATGTGACGCTCTGGATGCAACGTTACAAACAGCATGTAGACATGAAAAAACTGAAGATTACGACGGTCGAGGGCTATATTGGACCGGGTTACGGCATCGCTGGTCCGGAAATATTCGAGACGATCCGGGAAGTTGCCAGCAGTGACGGTATTTTTCTGGACCCAGTCTATACAGGAAAAGCCTTTCATGGCATGTTAAGTGAACTTCGCAAGGGCGATGCAGGCCAGTTGGCGGGCGCTCGTAATGTGCTGTTCATCCACACCGGCGGCTTATTCGGCGTGTTTCCCCAGCAGCAGAATTTTGTATTTGACTAATATAATCTCTGGCGACCCGCACCGAGCGCTGGCATATAGGGTCTTGTGAAGAGCTTGGCTAGAAGGAAATAATCACCCGATCTAATGGACTCGAGACCATGAAAAAATTTTACAGACCGTTATTTTTACCAAGCCTGCTGGGATTAGCGATCGCCTGGGGCACGGTAGCTGCAGCACCTCAATCCAGTGCCCAGCCTGACGGTACCGCAGGGGCAACTACTGCGGCGCAGCCGGAACCCGATGGCGTTGCCGCCGCTACCAGTGCAGCCACAGCGCCGCTCCCCAGCGACCTGGTCAACAGTAAAAACGAAGCCAGCCTGTTGCGCGGTACGCGGCGCCTGGTGCTGGACGGTCAGCGTTCCGGCGAAGGCTATTTCAGTGCCGATGGACTGCGCTTCATCTTTCAAAGTGAAGTGCCCGGTAACAATCCCTTTTATCAAATATTCGTCATGGACCTCAGCAGCGGTATCACCAGCAAGGTGTCGCCAGGAATTGGTCTGACAAGCTGCTCCTGGATTCATCCCAGGCTGGACCGAGTGATGTTTTCCTCGACCCACGAAGACCCCGGCGCGCTGGCAAAGCAGGCCGAGGAAATCTCGATCCGGGACAGTGGCATCGAACGGCCCTACGGCTGGGATTACGATTCACACTATGACATCTACCAGGCCGATAGTGACGGCGGCAACTTGGTGAATCTCACCCATGTCGAAGGCTATGACGCCGAAGGCTCCTATTCCGCCGATGGCAGCCGGATTCTCTTCGCTTCCAACCGCGAAGCCTATGGACGCAGCCTGAGTCAGGCCGAGCAAAAACTGTTCGACGACGACAGTTCCTATTTTATGGACCTGTACATCATGAACGCCGATGGCTCGGATGTCAGGCAACTGACATTTTCCCCCGGCTATGACGGTGGCCCATTCTTTAGTCCTGACAATAATAAAGTCGTATGGCGCCGTTTTAACCCCGATGGCAACAGCGCAGAAATCTGGACTATGGATATCGATGGCAGCAATCAGCGCCAACTCACCGCCGATGCCATGGTGTCCTGGGGGCCATACTTCCACCCCAGCGGCGACTACATCATTTATTCCAGCAATATTCTTGGCAATGCCAATTTCGAATTGTTCATGATCGATCCACAAGGCGATCATTCGCCGGTACGTGTCACCAACACCGAGGGCACCGATATTCTGCCGGTATTTTCCCCGGACGGCGGCAGGCTGACCTGGACTACCACCCGCACTGCCGACGGTAGCGCCCAGATTCACATCGCTGATTGGGATCATCAGCAAGCCTTGAAGTTGTTGGGCCTGGATTAGCGACAGGCCCGGACTGGAAGCATGCAAAGACTCATTCTTATCCTGTTAATGCTGGCGTGCAGCGCGAATTTTGCCGTGGCGCAAGATCGACAATTGCTGTTCACCGCAGCGGAACTTGGCATTGAGTCTCGCTTCGAGCAAAGAATAAATCACGCCCTGTCGGTAACGTTGGATCCTGATAATCACGCTATACAAGTGACTGACCTCATCAAGTTTCCCGATTCATACGTCGGTAAAACACTCACATTCTCCTTGAACAGCAATCTACGTATTACCGACAGCTCGGTTCCACTTCGGGAGTTGATAGCGAACCCGGACGATAATGTGATCGCCCTTCGTGGCGCCGAATTTCTAGCAGTCGAATCGAGTCAATATTCCCTGACTCTTGCTGCCGGTGATGAAAATCAGCTGGTGCTCCATTACAGCGGTACCATTTATGACCTGGCTGTGCAGAACAGTGAGGAATATGCCCAGAGTTTCGCCGAAACCTCAGGTGTCATTGCAGAGCAAGGGGTCTACCTCAATGGCGCCTCGGCCTGGGTTCCCGTATTTGACGATGCGCTGATCTCGTTTAACCTCAATGTTGCTTTCTCCGAGACGGCGGCAAGCTGGACTGCAGTGAGTCAGGGTCGGCGCATAAATGCAAATATGTGGCTATCCAGACAGCCGATGGAAGAGGTCTACCTGATCGCGGCAGATTTCACCGTGTATTCACAACAGGCAGACGACACGGAAGTACTCGCCTATCTGCGGCAACCAGAGCCCAATCTGGCGGCCAGGTATATGGATGCCACCGAACGCTACCTGCAACTCTATGAGCCGCTATTGGGCGACTATCCCTACAGCAAATTCGCCCTGGTAGAGAATTTTTGGGAGACGGGTTACGGCATGCCTTCTTTCACCCTCCTGGGTGAGCAGGTCATTCGCCTTCCCTTTATTCTCGAATCTTCCTTCCCCCATGAAATTTTGCACAACTGGTGGGGCAATGGTGTCTATCCCGACTACGAAACTGGAAACTGGAGTGAAGGTCTTACCGCCTATCTAGCCGATCACCTGTTCCAGGAAATGGAAGGTGCCGGGGCGGAATACAGAAAAGAGATGCTGACCAGGTATAAGAACTACGTCGCCGCGGGTGATGACTTTCCCCTGTCTGAATTCACCTCACGAAATTCTGCCGCCACCCAGGCCGTGGGATACGGCAAGACCCTGATGCTCTGGCACATGCTGCGCATAGAAATAGGCGATGAGCTATTCCTCGAGGGTTTGCGACAATTTTACCGCGACTACAAATTCCAGCGCGCCAGCTATGCCGACATTGCTGCGTTGTTTTCAGAGCTAAGTGGCAGAGATCTTACCTCCTTCTTTGCCCAGTGGGTGGATCGAACCGGTGCGCCCGAACTGTCGATTACGGTCGAAGAAGTGAATGGCAATCGCGGCCGCATCATGTTCGCCCAGATACAGGCGGGTGCGCCTTACGATTTGAAGGTGCCGGTTGCGCTTTTCTACGAGGGAGAGACAGAGCCTCAGATCTACGACATCAATTTGTCACAAAAGCTTGAGGGCGTGATGGCCGATGATTACGAGCGTTTGCAGGCGGTGCTGGTCGATCCCTACTTCGATGTGTTCAGGCAGTTGGCTCGAGAGGAAACACCGCCAACTATAGGCGAGCTTTTTGGCGCCAATGAGATCGCCTTCATCTTGCCGCCATCGAACCAACAGCATTGGAGCAGACTGGCCGAGGCCTTCGCTCCAGGCATGGATGTGCAGGGCAGCGGCGCACAAATTTTGCTCGGCTCCGAGCTTGAGGCGTTACCGGCAGACCGCTCGGTCTGGATTCTGGGTAGGGATAATCCGTTGGTGACAGCGATGGGAGAGTCCGGCGCGACCTATGGTGTCTCGTTTTCAGACGCCGGCGTAGTTTTGGCGGGTAGCGACGTGCAGTATGACAGTCGCAGCACCGTGGTAGTGGCAAGACATCCGGCCAATCCCGAGTTGGCGATTGGCTGGATCCATGTCGCAGACATGATGGCGATGCCGGGCCTGATCGAGAAGCTGCCGCACTATGGCAAGTACTCTTATCTGAGCTTTCTCGGTGATGAACCAAGCAATGACGTGAAAGGCGTATGGAGTAGCACCGAGTCTCCCATGCAATGGCTTAAGCCGGGCCTGGACCGCGCCGCCGTGCGGCTGGACAGCTTGCCAGCCACCGCAGCGCTGACAAGCCTGCCGCCAAAATATCTGCCAGAACATTTGCTGCGCCACGTGCGGCAGTTAACGGAATCGAGTATGCAGGGCCGGGGCCTGGGAACCGAAGGGCTGGATGCGGCCGCGCGCTACATAGCAGATCAGTTTCGCAGCGCCGGATTACAAACACTCTCTGGTACCTTCTTGCAGGAGTGGACACAGACCCGGCTTGGGCGCGGTGCCACCACGATGGCAAATGTTGTCGGCATGATTGCGGGCACGAATCGGGCCTTGAGTTCGCAGCCCGTGGTCTTGGGTGCCCATTTCGACCACCTCGGCATTGACCCGCAGACCGGGGCGCCGTACCCGGGTGCCGATGACAATGCCTCGGGTATCAGCATTCTCATAGAAGTGGCGGCGAAGCTGTCACGTACCTTCACGCCGCAACGGCCGATCCTGTTTGTCGCCTTCAGCGGAGAAGAATCCGGCTTGCTGGGCTCGGAATATTTCGTCAGCAATCCGCCGGCTGGCTTTCAGACCAGGGACCTGTTTGCCATGATCAATCTCGATACCGTCGGCAGGCTGGGTGACAACACATTACAGGTTTTCGCCACCGACAGTGCCTACGAGTGGCCGTTTATGGCCCAGGGGATTGGCTTCACCATCGGCGTCGATTCTACTTTTCCCCAGGTGACCATCGCCAGCAGCGATCACGTCAGTTTTCTCAATGCGGGCATTCCCGCGATTCACTTGTTCAGTGGCGCCAATGCCGATTATCACCGGCTATCCGATACCGCCGATAAGCTTGATGGCAGGGGCATGTCAGACATCGCCCTGTGGGTAGAGGAGGCGATGGTTTATCTTGCCGATCATAGCGAGCCGCTGCGAGTAAACCTGGAGGGTGTGGAGCTTGTCGTTAGCGCTACCGGTACGGCGAGGCAGGCGAGCCTGGGCACGGTGCCGGATTTTGCCTATGCCGGTGACGGCGTGCGCATATCCGCAGTTATGCCAGACAGTGCAGCAGCAGAAGCCGGGCTGATCGCGGGGGACGTATTACTGACCTTCGATGGTGAACCTGTGATCGACTTGCAGACCTACTCCAATCTTCTGCGGCAATCGGCGCCGGGGGATGTGGTGCAGATACAGCTGCGCCGAGGCCAACAGCTACTCAACGTGGACGCGAAATTGAAGTCGCGGTAAGCAGGACTCTACCGCAACAAGCTGAACAGCAATCCCATCACCACGAACATCACCGACAAATAAAGCATCTTCCGGCTGATACTGGATTTTGGAGCTGCCCAGTTATAGCGCTCTTCTTCTACAAAGAGGCAGTGCTGGGATTTCTTAAGAAACCTCAATGTCTTCTCCTGAGCATGCAATTCAAACAGTGTTCATTAAAGCGAATCAAGATGGCTATGCCATGGACCGAAACAGGCAAACTTGAGGAGAATTGTGATGAAAAATGACAGAGCAGGGAGAAATCGGGCGCTTACAAGGCTTTGGTTCCCGTGTAAACTAAGCGGGATTGCCACAGCCTCTTTCGCGTGGCACCCCGCACGGATCAGTCCTATGAACACACGACGCGCTCTTCAAACACTGGGTGTAATTGCCATGGCCGCCTTGCTCTCTTCCCAATCTCTCGCTCAAAAAATCGTAGTCGCTCATCGTGGAGCCAGTGGCTATCTGCCGGAACACACGCTGGAAGCGAAGGCAATGGCCTACGCCATGGGTGCCGATTACATCGAACAGGACGTGGTGATGACCGCCGACGATCAGCTGATTGTGCTACACGACATCACCCTGGACAGAACCACCGACGTGGCCGATCAATTTCCTGACCGGGTGCGGGACGATGGCCGCTTCTATGCCATCGACTTCACCCTCGCGGAAATCAAACAGCTCAATGTCAGCGAAGGCTTCCGCATGGAAGATGGAGAAAAGCGACCGAGCTTCTCACAGCGATTCCCGCTTGGGGCGTCGTCGTTTCGGGTGCCGACGCTACGCGAAGAAATTGAATTAATTCAGGGTCTGAATAAATCCACAGGAAAAGACATCGGCATCTATCCGGAAGTGAAATCGCCGGCGTTTCATCGCGCTGCCGGTAAAGACCTCAGCACTGCGCTCATCGAGATGCTGAAGGCCTATGGATATACTTCTAAAGCAGACAAGGTTTTCGTGCAGACCTTCAGCTTCGAAGAGCTGAAGATAATTCATGATGAAATTCT
>JADFIJ010000208.1 GCA_022566775.1 Pseudomonadota bacterium
GCCATCGGCGGATATTATCTTCGTCGGCGATCACATCATCACCATGGATGGCTCGTCTGTAACCGCCGTTGCAGTTATTGGTGAGCGCATAGCTGCGACGGGAGATGCGAGCGAGCTAATGGCGTTGCAGGGTGAATCTACCCGCCTGATTGAGCTGGGCGAACGTACCCTGTTACCAGGTTTTATAGATGCCCACGGCCATTTCTCAGGCGTGTCCCGTTACGCCGATCTTCTGGATTTGTCATCGCCCCCGGTAGGGGGTGTAAGCAATGTGGACGATATTGTCGAATTGATTCGGCTGCGCATCGAACAACGCCAAATTCGCCCTGGAGAATTGGTCTACGGATTTGGTTATGACGATTCCCTATTGGCGCAGCAGCGACACCCGACTCGAGATGATCTCGATCGGGCCTCAACCGACCACCCCATTGTCATCCGACACGTGTCCGGACATTTGATGGTGGCTAATTCAATGGCTCTGGCCAATGCGGGGGTGACCAGCGCCACGGAGAATCCCGACGGCGGCATTATTCGCCGTCGCCCGGGTGGCAGCGAACCGGATGGGGTGATGGAAGAGACCGCCCTGTCGTTGTTTCCAAGCTCCAGCACCGGCATGAGTGAAGCCAGGTTGAGGCAGTTACGCAGAGATGCTCTGTCACTCTATGCAAGCTACGGAATTACCACCATTCAGGATGCCAATGTGGGTTTGTCCTATGTTGAGATGTTGAGAGCAGAGGCGGCGGCAGATCCGTTTGCGATAGATATAGTGGCCTACGTCCTGGGCAACCCGCTGGATGATGTCACCCTGGCCGCAGTCACCCACGATGAGGAGTACGTTGGGGGCTTTCGCGTCGGCGGGGTAAAATTCACACTCGATGGTTCACCCCAGGGCCGCACCGCCTGGCTGTCACAACCCTATGACCAGGGACCTCCCGGCGCCGATGCTGGTTACGTGGCCTATCCCAGTTACGATCCCCAGGCCTATCGGGAGCGGATAGCGGGATTGCTGGAAAGAGAAGTGCCAGTGCTCGTCCACGCCAATGGCGATGCCGCCATCGAATTGATGATCGATGGCATCGCTGTGGCCTTGGAAGGCAAGCCCATCCCGGATCACCGTGCCACCATAATTCACGCCCAACTGATACGCCCGGATCAGTTAGACCGGGTTAAAGCGCTGGGGATTATCCCATCCTACTATTCTGTCCATCCTTACTTCTGGGGTGACTGGCACCGTCTGAGTTTTGGCGAGGAGCGTGCCGGTTTTATCAGTCCCCTGCGTGCCACCATCGATCGCGAAATACCCTACACCATTCACAACGATTCTCCGATCGTGCCACCGGACATGATGCGCCTGGTGGCAATTACCGTTAATCGCTTGACCCGCAGCGGATTCGTGTTGGGACCCGACCAGCGAGTATCGGTTATGGAAGCCTTATATGCGGTCACCCAGGGTGCCGCCTACCAGTATTTTGAAGAAGATGAAAAGGGTTCAATAACCGTGGGTAAACGGGCAGATCTTGTCATTCTTGCAGAAGATCCGCTGCTGGTTGATCCTCTGGAATTGGAAAACATCGCAATCGTCGAAACTTTCTCCAGAGGCAAATCGATTTACCTGCGCTAACGCTAGCCACCGGCAGGCGTCGGTAATGGAATTCAGCGAATACAACAGCTTACGAAAAGGGAGTTGAGCATGAAAGTTGCGTTTATTGGTTTGGGGGTTATGGGTTATCCCATGGCGGGGCACCTGAAAAATGCTGGCATGGACGTATGCGTCTACAATCGAAGCAGCGAAAAAGCCAGCAAGTGGTGCCAGCAATACGGGGGTGAAATGGCAGCGTCACCAGCCGCAGCGGCACGGCAATGCGAGGTGGTACTCACTTGCGTGGGCAATGATGATGACGTCAGACAAGTCATACTGGGCAGCAGCGGCGCCCTCGCAGGCATGGACGCCGGAGCGACGCTGGTGGATCACACTACGGCGTCGGCGTCATTGGCTCGAGAACTAGCCGGCATCGCTACGGAGCAACAGAAGAACTTCCTCGATGCCCCGGTTTCCGGTGGGCAGGCGGGTGCGGAGAATGGTGCACTCACAGTCATGGTCGGCGGTGAACCGGCCGTCTATGACGCCGTTAAAGTGGTGCTGGATAGTTACTCAAAATTCAACAAGCTACTGGGACCGAGCGGTAGTGGTCAGCTGGCGAAGATGGTCAATCAAATTTGCATTGCCGGTATTGTACAGGGCTTGGCTGAGGGCCTGAATTTCGCCATCAAGGCAGGTCTCGATGGCGACGCCTTGATCGAAACCATCTCGCAAGGCGCGGCCGGCTCCTGGCAAATGGAGAATCGCTACCAGACCATGCTGGCAGATGAATTTGAATTTGGCTTCGCCGTCGACTGGATGCGCAAGGATCTCGGTATCGCCCTCGAGGAAGCCAGAGGCAACGGCGCCGAACTGCCGGTTGCCGAACTGGTGGACAATTTTTACGCCGAAGTGCAGGCAATGGGGGGCGGGCGCTGGGACACGTCCAGCTTGCTGACTCGCTTCACACGGAAGTAGGTTATTTGGGGTATTAATACTTCATTGCCGTATTTTTCCGAGCTCAAACGGCTGACCAGAAACCTGACTGGAAGAGGGCGGCCCTGGGGTCGCTATTTTACATTCGGCAAAGTTATTCTGCTCCTATAGCGGCCAGTGCCACACTGCTTGTCGGGCTAGTGCACTAGGAAATTCGGCCCCGGCCTGACTACCGAATTGGGCAGCTCCCACGGTCATTTCGCCGAATTAGTATTGATTACTCAGAGCGAAACCACTAAGTTACCCTGCTGGAACATTGATCCCATAGAGGAATCCCATGCAAGTAAAATTTCTTCTGATTTTCTCACTGCTTACAGCGATTAGCGGCACCGTGGCGGCTCAGTCCGGCGGTGATTATAAAGCGCCCCGAACCGAGTATGGCCAGCCTGACCTGCAGGGGGTATGGAATTTCAGTTCCAACACACCGATGCAGAGGCCAGAGCGTTATGGTGAGCAGGAGTTTCTGACCGAGGAACAAATTACTGAAGCTATTGCGCGGCAAGAGAAAAACGCCGCCGCCGCCGATGCCCGGGCTGCGCGCCTGGTGATAAATCCTGAGGCTCCAAAGGCTACCAGTAACCCCGGAGGCTACAATGATTTCTGGATAGAAAATCGAGGCATCGGTGATACGGTCCGCACTTCTCACATCGTGTACCCGGTGAATGGTCGAGTACCGGCGCCGGTCGAAGGTGCACCGCGGCAGTTTGGCGGCCTCGGCCCGGATATTCCGGGTACCCGCCCGGTGCGATTTATCGTGGGCGGCATTGCCAAGGATGGGCCGGAAGATCGTGGTCTTTCCGAGCGTTGCCTGGTTGGATTTAACGCAGGCCCACCGTTTGTGCCGAGTCTGTACAATAACAACATGCAAATATTTCAGAGTAAGAACACCGCGGTAATCTTGACCGAAATGGTTCACGATGCCCGCATCGTACCCCTTGGCGAAATACCCGAGCTGAATGAGGATGTGCGGCTTTGGTCCGGGGATTCACGAGGTTGGTACGAAGATGACACCCTGGTGGTTGAGACCAGGAATTTCAACGGCCTGCGACAGACTTTCGACAGCACTGGATCCAATATAGATATGCTACTCACAGAACGATTTACCCGGGTTGCCTACGATACCGTGAACTATGAATTCACCATCGATGATCCCAACACTTTTACCGATAAAATCACGGTCATCGTGCCTATGACCAAGGTGGCTGGTCAGATCTATGAATACGCCTGCCACGAAGGCAATTACGGCATGTTCAACATTCTGCGCGGTGAACGAATGGAAGAGAGCAGGGCCGCGGAAAATGGTGGCCAGCAATAATGAAACGAGACGGGGGTCCGATGAAGACTAAATACTTGCTTATCTTTTCAATACTCACAATGGTTTGCGGATTTGCTGTGGCGCAGTCAGACGGCGAATATGTGGTTCCTCGAACCGAATATGGTCAGCCTGATCTGCAGGGCGTCTGGAATTTCAGCTCCAATACGCCGATGCAGAGACCGACACGCTACGGCGATCAGGAATTCCTGACCCCGGAACAAATTCAGGAAGCCGTAGAACGGCAGCAAGCCTCGGCGGCGGCAGCCGATGCCGCGGCAGCGCGCCTGGTGGTGGACCCCGATGCACCTGAAGCCAGTAACAATCCAGGTGGTTACAACGATTTCTGGTTCGAAGTCGCCGGTATCGGCGACACGGTTCGCACTTCCCTGGTGGTGTATCCAGATAATGGGCGCTTTCCGGCGGCAGTCGAAGGGGCGCCAAGACAATTTGGCGGCCTGGGCCCAGATGTGCCCGGTACCAGACCGGTTCGATACACCGTGGGCGGTATCGCCAAAGATGGCCCGGAGGACCGTGGACTCTCTACCCGCTGCCTTGTGGGTTTCAACTCGGGACCGCCGTTTACTCCGAGTCTGTACAATAACAATGTGCAAATTTTTCAGAGTCGAGACACTGCAGTGATCATGACAGAAATGATTCATGACGCACGCATCGTCTCGCTGGGCGACCGCCCGCAATTGGACGACGATATTCGCTTGTGGTCAGGTGATTCCAGGGGTTACTGGGATGGTGATACCCTGGTGGTGGAAACTAAAAACTTCAATGGCCTCCGTCAAACCTTTAACAGCACCGGCGCCAACGGGGACATGGTGTTGACAGAACGTTTTACCCGGGTCGCTTACGACACGGTGAACTATGAATTCACCATCGATGATCCATCCACTTTTACTGACAAA
Source organism: Pseudomonadota bacterium (assembly GCA_022566775.1). GTDB lineage: Bacteria > Pseudomonadota > Gammaproteobacteria > Pseudomonadales > Pseudohongiellaceae > UBA9145. Next base: position 4,805 of record JADFIJ010000208.1, read on the forward strand.
ATCACGGCTATTGTGCCCATGATCAAGGTGGCTGGTTTGTTATATGAGTATGCCTGTCACGAGGGTAACTACGGTATGTTCAACATTCTGCGTGGTGCCCGGGTGGAAGAGCGGATGGCGGCGGAAAGCGGGACACAGTAAGTTAAGAAGCGGGGTAAGAACGATTCCTGATTGGTTTGTTCTTATGAATTTTTGACTACTCGATTGATTTTGAGTATCAGTAAACCAACGGTAAACGATTGAAGGGTTGTACATGAAAACACTATTACAAAAACTTATATCAGCGACTTGTCTGTTCTCGGTTATAGGCCTGTTTGTATCCACGCAAGTACTTGCGCAGGCCAGTGCCTTCCCACGCACACCAAGTGGCAAGCCGGATTTCAGCGGCATTTGGCAGGCCATGACCTCCGCCCACTATAACGTGGAACCCCACGCCGCATCGGAAGGTCCGTACCCAGGCCTGTTCGGCGCACTGTCAGCCACGCCGGGGGGGCTGGGTATCGTCGAGGGCGGCCGCATTCCTTATAATGAACAGGGCCGCAGGCAGGCGGATGCCAATCGTGCCAGTGCAATCGAAAATGATCCCATGGCCAAGTGTTATATGCCCGGCGTGCCCAGGGCAAACTACATGCCTTTCCCCTTCCAGATTGTGCAGTCCACGGGCGTTATCCTGATTGCCTACGAAGTTGCAGAAGCGAATCGTATCCTCTACGTGGATCAACCTGACCTGGAATCTCAGGTAGATGCCTGGATGGGTCACTCCAACGCCCATTGGGAAGGCGATACCCTGGTTGTTCGCGTGAGTGGGCAGATGCCAGATACCTGGTTCGATCGTGTCGGCAATCATCACAGCTACGAGATGGTAGTCGAAGAGCGCTGGTCTCCCGCAGGACCAAACCATATTAATTACGAAGCAACGATTACGGATGCCAATACATTCACCGCGCCCTGGACAATAAGCTTTCCGCTCTATCGTCACATCGGAGACGGCATGCAATTACTCGAATTCAAGTGCGCAGAATTCGCGGAAGAATATTTGTATGGCGAATGGCGTAAGGAGGGGACTCCACGAGGTAATCCTCCACAATAAGTCTTAGGGCACCTCTGGATAATGGCATACGGTCTCTGCGTGATCTGAAGCGTGCAGGTGCAAGACGCACTTCGCCGGTAAAGCTTCCGCTCCCAGTTCACGCCCCTCACCTACATCCATGTAGGCGATGGCCCAGCCCTTGGCAAGAAGTGCAACGCAGCAACTGTGCGCTTCAGAGCACGCCCTTCGGGGCCTTCAGGCGGTTTCGCACTCTGCGTTGCCAATTCTCGACAGGCGGACGCATGTCTTGACCGCCAGGGATGGCGGAAATGCAGGTTTTGCAGGAGCAAAAACCTGCCTAATTGCCGCCTTGATTGCGAAACCGCCTGAAGGCCAGAGACCATATGACATTATTCAGAGGTGCCCAAG
>JADFIJ010000209.1 GCA_022566775.1 Pseudomonadota bacterium
CTGCACGAAATTTGGATCATAGGGCGGTATGTTGGTCCAGTCGGCGGTGAAAATACAGGCACAACGACCGGACATTCTTTCGGTCGGCACTTCATCTTCCGGGTAGAACCACAGCCCGATTTCACCCCGGTCGATGGATTCCTTACCATTGGTGGTGTAGTGCATGTTCAATCGAAGCACGGATCCATCCTTCAATAATCCACCGGTATTGGGTGGCGCCATCTTTGGTGTGACACCGGGTATATACGCGGTGATGTTGGCCTGATCGGGGCCGCCTCGTCGTCCCACCTGGCCCGGGTCTCGCAGAGTATTCACGGTGTGGTGCAACACCGTCCTGTCTCCAGGAAGATACTGACTGCCACGCAGCCAGCGATCCTGGCCATCGAGGTCGATAGCCACATTAATATAGCGATAATCCAGAACACCCGTGGCCGGAACATGTTGTTCGGGTATCTTGAGGATGACATCCGGCTCACCGAATGCCCATTTACTTTCCGGCCAGCTCAGTTCGGCCAGCGGGTCGGTGTCGCCATCTCTCACTGCACCGGCTTCGATCCAGTGAATGATTTTCTGTACTTCGGCTTCGCTGAGTAATCGATCGTTAATAAAGTCGCCAACATGGCCATCGATTTGGCCCGGTGGCATGCGTTTCGTCATCAGTACTTCCCGGATCATCGGCGACCAGCCCTGAATCATGGCATGGCTGTCCATGGCAAACGGGGCGATGCCCCCATCGCGGTGACAACTGGCACAGTTCTGAGCAATGATCGGTGCGATGTCTTGCTGGTAGGAGAGGGGATGGGATGCCGGGTAGCTCACGGCAGAACCCAGGGTGGCAATGACCGGGGTGCTGACTTCTTTTCCGGCCAGCAACTCCTGTATGGCCAGCTCCGAATTGGCCACCGGCCCCCGGTATTTAACGGTGAATGACTTGGGGTCGTAGACGAACACTTCGCCGGTTTTGTCGATACCCAGGGCTTGGGAGATGACCTGGGCATCATCCATCAGTACCGGGATTTCAGTATGGTGCATAGCGACCTGCTTCTGCACTTCGTCGCGGTTCAAGTATCCCATCGGGTTAATCATCATAAATTCGATGCCTTCGGCGTCGTATTTCTCCTTGAGTGCCTCGAACGCTGGCAGCGCTGCGGCCGTGGCCTCGCTGTCGAGGGCATGCACCAGCAGCGCAATGGCTGCATGGTCGTCGTACCAGCTCATGTTGTGGAACTTGCCGTTCTGGTCCAGCAACGAAAAGTCGCCAATTCGATCGACGGCACCAACCAGGCCAGGTAGCAGCAGCATCGGTAACAGAGTGGTGAGAATGAATTTTCTGATCAGCTTGAATTTATTCACGGTGTGTCCTCGATTTGTGCTGGTTTCTAACGACACCCAACGACAGTACCGTCGTAGCAAACACTATCTTGCAGATTCCATGACCCGAACGGTCAAAATGTGCAGATACCCTTGATTTTATTAGGCTCACTGTAGACCCTGGGGGTAGTTGGAGTCAATCCTCGCAGTTTGCCGCACACCGCGATTTTAAAGGCTGCCCGGCGCTTCCATCAGGCTCATTGACCCAGTACGGTGGGCAGGGGGGGTGCCTCACTCTGCTTTATGGCCTGGTAGTCTTCCAGTTGCCGCATGACTTCCGCTATACCGGCATCGAGCTGCGTATCGACGCCGCGATTTACCGCATCGGGTTCGAGGTCAATCTCAACATCCGGTGAAATGCCTTCGTTCTCGATGCGCCATTCGCCTGTGGTCGAGAAGAAGCGAAAGAAAGGGACCACCAGGGAACCGCCGTCGATCAGAGCCGGATTCGCCGAGATTCCGATCAAGCCACCCCAGGTCGTCTTTCCGATCAGGGTGCCAATATTCTGGTGCTTGAATGCATAGGGCAAAAAGTCGCCACCGGAGCCGGCATCCTGGTCAACCAACATGACCTTGGGGCCGTAGAGCGCACCGCCCGGGGTGTCGAAAATCAATCCATCCCGGTCTTTCCAGCTACCGAGATAGCCCCGGCCTAAGACGTCCGTTATATAGTTGGCGGCCTGGCCACCACCGTTTCTGCGCTCATCGATTATCATCCCTTCCTTATCAATTTGGGAAAAAAACATGCGATTGAAGAAGGTGAAGCCACTGGCACCGGTATCGGGGAGATAGACATAGCCAACTCTGCCACCGGTCTGCTCATCCACATACTTACGATTGTCTTCGATCCAGCTCCATTGGCGTAAGGCCCTTTCGCTGGCCACAGGCTCAACAACTATTTCATGCGCACCCTCGATCTCGGGCCTGTCGTTAACCAGAAGCGTGACCTGCTTGCCAACCGTCTGTGCCAGCAAAGCATAGATATTGCTGCCGGCATCGAGGCTGATGCCATTGACTTCGAGGATATAGTCGCCCACGGCGATGCCGATGCCCGGTGCTGCCAACGGCGCCTTCAGGAATGGATTCCACTGCTCGCCGGTGTAAATCTTGTCAACACGATAGGCATCGTTCTGCACTGACAGATCCGCACCCAACAGACCTATAACGACGGGAGTTTCCCGGTGGATATCACCACCGGCGATGCGGTTGTGACCCACCTGTAGCTCCGCGATCATTTCAATCAACAACAGATTGAGATCTTCCCGGGTACTGACGTAGGGCAGCAATACTTCATAACGCTCGCGAATAGTCTGCCAGTCCAGGCCATGCATGTTTTCGGCATAGAAAAACTGTTTCTCCATGCGCCAGACCTCATCGAATATCTGCCGCCATTCCTGCCGCGGGTCGATGAACATCTTCAGGTCACTGGTGTTCAGCGCCTCGGGTTTGATTTCGTCGGCAATGTCTGCCGTCAGCAACGACTGCTCCGGCCCCATAAGAAGCAGTGTTTTCCCATCCCCGCTCATGATGTAATTGGCGATCTCATCTTTTACCAGGCTGACTTCCTTGTCTTCGAAGTCGAATCGATTCAGCAGGTGGATAGCCTGGCGTTCACTGGCCGGTAGATCATTGCTGACACCGGGCTGCCGTCTTTCCATGAAATACAGCGAGCCATCTTCGGCGACGCTGAGATCGGTGTAATTACGCTCAGGAATTGGCAGTGCAACCAGGCGTAGCTCGATGGCATCCAGGTCGATTCTGGTGACGGCAGTCTCGTTATCCTCTTCGTCGGCGTCAAGGTTCTCGTCGGTTGGCGATTCATCACCCGATTTCGGCAGCAATGGTGACCTGCCATCGCTGGCCAGGACCGCCGCGTAGATTGCATTGCGCAAGGGTCTTTCCTGGGTAGACATATCCAGTCCTACCTGCAGTGGGCCGGCGTTGGTGGAGGCGGTGAAATAAAGGTATTGCCCGTCTCTGCTGAAAGTCGGTGACCCGGTCAGGCTCAGGCCATCGGTGAGTTGAAAGGACACTTCACTGGTAAATTCGTAGAGCATGATGGTACTAAAGTGATTCGCCAGGCTCTGGGTATAGGCGAGCCATTTGCCATCGGGACTAATCGAGACAGCGGTAGGATTGCGACGCATATCTGTGCGAATCAGCGTGTGTTCACCGCTTGCCAGATTCAGGGAAAACAAGTGCAGATGATTATCTTGATAAATCAACCTCTCGCCGGCTTTACCCCAGGCCAGTAATGCGTAGTAGTCCGTTTCTCCTAAACCGTAGACTTCTTTTTCACCCCGCCCGGTTTGGTCCACGACCACTATACTGTGCACCGACCCCGCGTCGCTGATGTAGGCAATCTTGTCACCCATGGGAGACCAGATGGCACCATTCTCCCGTACTCCTCCGCTAGCTGTGAGATTGCGGGTCGAGCCCGCATCGATGGGTACGGTGAAGACGTCTCCCCTGGCGGTTATCAGTGCCCTTTGGGCAGTTGGGGAAAGCTCGATGTTCTGGATGGTGGAGCTGGCATCCTTCCAGCCGGGAAGGGTTTGCGGCGAATCGGGATTGATCGAAATCTGCAGATTGGCGATTCGATTGTTACTCAGATTATAGGTCTTCAAGCGGCCGCCCACTTCGTAAATTATCCGGTCGTTATGAATGTCAGCCGCTCTGATGTCCCATAGAGTTTCTTCGGTGAGTTGGGTAATCGATTTACTGACGGTGTCATAGGCAAATAGGTTAGCGGCGTTATTGTCCCGGTCGGAAATAAAATACACCATGTCAGATCGCCACATCGGGTTGGTCTCATTGGCGCGGGGGTGGGGAATTTTTTCTACTTCCTGGGTCTGGGTATCGATGATCCAGATCGGCGGCGTCGCCCCGCCACGGTGCAGGCGCCAGCCGCTGCTGCCGGCATGAGCAGCCCAGTGAGGCCTATACGCAATGCGTCTGCCATCCGGCGCCCATGACCCCTCTACTGCAACCGCATCCATCAGTTTTTCTGGAAATCCGCCTTCGAGCGGCACGTGATAAAGCTGATTACTGCGTCCGTTTCGAATTGCTCTCGCCGAGGCAAATAATATATTTCTGCCATCGTTGCTCCAGCCATTCACGGTGTCCGCCTGGGGATGCCAGGTAAGACGCCTGGCCTGGCCACCATCAACCGAGATCACATAGACATCGATGTTGTTTTCATAAGCGGCAGAAAAAGCCAGCCACTCGCCGTCGGGAGAAAATTTTGGATTGGACTCAGTCGCAGGGTGAGAAGTCAGTCTGCGTGGATTATCGCCATTGGCGTCAGCGATCCATATATCGCCGCCATAAACAAAGGCCAGGTGAGACTCGCTTAAGGCGGGTTGGCGAAGCATCAGGGTTTGCGCCTGTGCCGGCGCTGCAATAAGCAGCAGGGCAAAGATAGCTGTAAGTAGTAATCGCTGACTTCGGGTAAAAAAATAGCTATTCATGGCATTTCCACCGCTTGAGTGCGTGCTGAACATTCCCATTATTATTGAAACAGCAGGACAAAGAAATAAGGACAGGATACTAAGCATCCAGTCTGTTTCCGGAGTTTAGTTCGGATAAGCCTTCCAGTATCGCGTTCGATACTTGAGCGGATCTGCCAATATATTCTTCCGCGCCGCAGTGACTTCTTCGACGCTCAAATATTCGAAATCGGGGGGCAATGTCTCGGCATTAAACTCTTCCAGCACCCAGTTTATTACCCCAGTTAGTTCGGCATCGTCAATCGGGGCCTGGGTCGCACCCGGTATGCGCACCAAGTAAGCCCGCATCTGCGGCACCGATAACATTCTACCCAGTTCATGATGCAGGGTGGGTACATGGGGTGGTTTGCCTTCGCCGCCGGGACGATGGCAACCGCTACAGTAAAGCAGGAAGTTGATGCGTGGACTGGCGGCTGAAACAAGGTTGCTGGCGATCAATAATAGCAACAAGATCGGTACCAACAGGTAGCGGGTTAGATGTCGGAAATGCTGTCGGAGTAATACGCCGACACCGGTCACTGCTGCACTCCGGTTCATTCGTCCGTCGTGCCCAGTACCATCGAAACGGTGCAGTGATAGCTGGTGTTCTCGGTGCCGAAACACCACAGCACGGTGCTGCTGTTGCTATTAAAATACACCGGCTTGTCACCCTCGGTGTTGTGGCAACTGCAACGCGAGCACACCGACTTACCGCAGCAATCGTTATAGGACATCAAGTAGTTGCGGTTATCCACGGGATTACGACAGGTACCCACCCAGGTAATCGGTGAAGGCTCGGCGCCGGGTGGACAGGAAGTATAAGAACCGCCGCAGCAGGAACACAGGGTTCCACTCATCGCACAGTAACGCCAATATTCACAGCTCTGGGGATCGCCCACTTCCTCTACCGAGCTCTGGGCGAAGGATCGCGCCACCGGCAATAAGGGAAATGCCGCCGCACCGGCGATGATCATGCCCAGCCGTGACAGGAAATGTCGGCGCGACAGCCTGCGTGCCAAGGCCAGGCTGGTCTTGCGCGCATTCTCATCGATCCAGTAGTAGCCGCGGTCTATTATGCGTTCGATATTCATGATGTTTCTTCCATTGCTGAAGCCTCGAATTCTGAACTGGCTGTGTCTGCGGGTAAATTATTGACATATTCCTGCACGGTGGTAATGCCGGTATCCATCGACTCGATCAGGCTCTCCATGTGTTCCCGGGTATTCACCAGGCCCTTGCCCCTGAGCGTGCCGTCACTGGCAATTAAAACTGCGAAAGGCAGTTTGCTCACCTCGAAGGTCCGGCCCAGCGCCTCGGACAGCACATAG
>JADFIJ010000033.1 GCA_022566775.1 Pseudomonadota bacterium
AACCGCTGTTTCTGCACGTAATCGTCAAACCCGGGAACTCTCAAGCTACCCTGAAATTTGTCAGGGAACTCGCAAGCCACAACGAACAGGTAAAAACATGGCAAGGGCTAGTCAGGTTTGATCGATTGTGTATCTTCCCAGGCACCCTGGATGCCTTCGACGCGTCGGGATATGCGCAGTTGGGCGGGCGCTGGTGTCTCGATCCGGATGCAAATTTGCTCGGCGTATTGCAGGCAGAAAAACACGGAGAAACCTCGGCAGGCCTGATTACGTACCTGCTGGACCCCAATCTAAAACTGCTGGACATCATCGCCAGCGACAATATCCATGATCACCTCCATCATCCTATCGAGGCTTTGTTGAATGCACCCAGGGAACTGAAGATCATCACCGCGCACCCGCCGGTTTTGGTGATACCGGATGTGTTGGACGCAAGCCTGATCCAGCGCCTGCTCGACTACTGGGAATCGGGAGACCAGTTCGAGGGCGCCGTGGGTGCGGGAAACAAGAGCAAAGTCAAGTTAGGTGCGAAGCGCCGAACCGATGTCAGTGTAGTGGATAGTGCGCTCATCGCCGCCGTTGACCAGGCGTTTGCCAAGAATCTGTTTCCCGAACTGCGCAAGATCACCGGTTACGATCTAAAATATCGTGAACGCTACAAGCTAGGCTGCTACTTCGCCGAAGACGGTGGCAAGTTTGACAAGCACCGTGATACCGGCGATGTATCGCTGGCATTTCGCCGCTATGCCATCTCTCTGTTGCTGAATGAAGACTACGATGGCGGTGAACTGGTGTTCCCCGAATATGGAAACTACGGCTACAAACCCACGACGGGCAGTGCCTGTGTGTTCCCGACGCCACTACTACACGAAGTACAGCCGGTTAAAACCGGCCGACGATTCGTATTGATCAGCTTCTTGTTCGATGAGGAACAGGCGGCCTACCGTTCCTGTTATCGACAGCACCACCAGGAGTTGGACGATACCGCCGATTATCGCACTACCGTTGACAATCACTTCTCCGCCCTGCCCACACGTTCGATCTATACTCGCTCCATAAAAGAAAAATGGATCGATAAGCAGGCATTTGCTTTCCGTATCGAAGAACAACCCATAGAGGAACTGAATGCACCCCGCCTGGTCGATGCCCCGACCGGTGTGATGATGATTGAAAATTACCTGTCCAGTGAAAAGTGCCGCCGCTGGCGCGACTATGCCGATGACAAATTGGGTTCCGATTTACATGTCGTAGACTTCGACAAGTCCAGATCCAGCAAGACCATGACCATGGCTTCCAAGGGACGGGTCACCGAAAAGGTTCCCCTGGATGGCATCAACGAAGAAGTTAACAGCGAATTTGTACGCATCTACGCCTCGATGTTGGCGAAGTTTTACCGGGTTCAGTTTGAATGGTTCGAGGCACCTCAGATGCTGCGATACGGCGTCGGTGGATTATACAACCGCCATGCCGATTCCGATCACTGGCTCAAGGACCAGCGCCGCTGGGTTCGCTCCCAGGACCGAGACTACTCGGTGCTACTCTATCTCAACGATGATTTCGAAGGCGGCGAGCTGTACTTTCCCCGCATAGATTTCCGCTTCAGGCCCAGGGCGGGGCTGTTAGTGGCGTTTCCGTCGAATTTTCATTATGAGCACGCGGCGGAGATCACAACTGGCGGTATGCGCTACGCACTCGTAAGCTGGGCCGCAATAGTCGGCTCCCAGCGAGTTAAAGAGCAGGCGCCTTATGCTTCTGTATTCTTGAACGAATCCGCCAACAAGAAGACCCCGACATCAGACAACTAATCAAGGTAGCCTATGTCCTTATCGAGACAAATTAGCGATCCTCGCCATCTGACGTTGTTAGGGTTTTTGCTGCTGGCTAGTTTCCTTACCCGCTTTATCTATTTCGGCTGGCCCGACTCAGCCATTATCGATGAAATCAATTTCGGCAAATACCTTTCGAGCTATTTCACTCATCAGTATTACCTCGATGTGCATCCGCCACTGGGAAAATTGATCGTCGCCGGGTTTGCCTCCTTCTTCGATTTCGAACCGATTTTATATGGCACCGACTGGAGACAGGAATATACCGACAACAACTATTTGATACTGCGTTTCATGCCGACCTTGTTCGGCGTGCTGTTTCCGCCGATCATTTACCTGTTGGCTTATCAATGGTGGAAGGATAGGAAGCTGGCATTTTTTATCGCCTTGCTGATCGTGTTCGAAAACGCCCTGCTTACCCAATCTCGATTGTTATTCTGGGACAGCTTCCTGCTTTGCTTCGGCTTTGCCTCGTTGCTGTTCTACAGCTATTATCGGGAACACCGGCGCTGGCGATATCTGATAATCTGCGGTCTGTTTGCCGGCGCTGCGGTTTCCATCAAGTGGACTGCCGCCACCTTTATTGCCCTACCCCTGCTCATGGACGGCGTAGATTTCTTGCGGCGTCGCCTGAAGTGGCATGAACTGGCCAAAACCAGCGCCCTGGTATTGAGCATGGCGCTGCTGGTTTATGCCAGTGTGTTCTATATCCACTTCAGCCTGCTGCCCCTGTCCGGGACCGGCAATGCCTTTATGTCGCAAGAGTTTCGCATGGGCCTCGAAGGCAATCGCTATACGGAAAATCAACAGGCCGAGCCCCAATTGTCTTTTGTCCAAAAATTTGCGGAATTGAACCGCCGAATGTATCTCACCAATCAACGCATGCGCGATCACCCCTATGGCAGCAAGTGGTATCAATGGCCGCTGGGTGAAAAGGCCGTAGGCTATTGGCGTCGGGGCGAGATAGACATCGCCATGCAGCCAAATCTGGTGGTGTGGTGGGCCGGTTCATTATCGATGCTGTTGCTGGTCGCTGCAGCTGTGTTGCGCCCGCAAAATTGGCGTGACCCGCTACTGTGGTTTTTGCTTGCGGGCTACGCCATGAATTGGCTGCCGTTTGCGTTAATACCGCGCGTCATGTTTTTGCATTCTTATTTTGCAGCGATGATTTTCAGCCTGTTGGCGATGGGGTGGTTGATCAACAGACTCCCATGGTGGAAGCAACACCACGGCAGGCTGCCGGCCTTTATGATTTTGCAGTCATGACCGGGGATTGGGTGTCAGAGTTCCGCCAGCTCGGTTTAGAATAAGGACTGGCAGATAATCATGATCACCGCCATTGCCATCACGAAGCTGCCCTCGGCGACGGTGGCGTAGCGGCTGTTTTGGCCGAACATGCTGCCGGCCATTAACAGGCAGGCACTGGTCGCCGCAAACAGCACCCCGATGGGCATCGCATCGTTGGCGATGGCCAGGGCGATAATCCAGGCCAGCAGGAAAGTACCCAGCAATTGCATGGCCAATGCGGGCAAGGGTTGCTTGGCGTCTGCTCCAATTTCGATACCCACACCTGCGGCCCATTTTGTGCCAAACAGCTTCGGCGAGTACCACAGCGCACCGAGACCGAAGCAAAGCACGGTGCTGACCGCTACGGCTATCCAGTTTACCCCCGCGACTAAAACAATCATTGTCATTCCCCTTTTTTATCAGTATTAGAGATTAGCGCCCATTTTGTGTTTGCACTGTCGCCGTTTAACGACTCCAGCTAGGCAGCCAGGTATCGTCTTCTTTTCCCGCCGCATCCTGCTTACGGGCACCGCTCAACATCAATGGCATGGCATAGTTGCCTTCGTGACAGGCATATTCAAACAGGTCGGCATCGGTGAGTTTCATCTCCACCACCGCCGTCCATTTATCGGCGAAGGATTCAGGATCGTCGACGGTATACTCATACTCCAGCGTGTTCTCATCCAATCGGGTGAAGCGTTCGGTGAGGGTCATATTTTCGCCGCTGCCGCTGAAGCGCGACAGGTGGGTGAAATTGGTGGTGGTGACGACAAAGGTATCTCCCTCCCACTGGCCCCTGGAGTCACCCTTCCACAGGCGCATATTGTCTGGTAGTGCCTGCCCACCGCCGGTGGGAATGATGCGGTGATCATTTACCATCTCGGTCTGGATGACGATGTAGTCTTCGGTCTGTACCAGAGACATCATGTTGTTGTACGCCCCAGAACGCATCGGTGGGCCGGCATTGAAGCCGAGGATGCATCTATCATAGAGATTACGGTCTTCGGGGCCCTGTGGCGACCGACTCTGAAGGGCGCGGAAATAGGCACCCGCCTCCCTCGCCGCGTCCAGCATTGCCGGCAGTCTGCCATTTTCCGGATAGATTACCTGGGATGTGCGCATGGTGGAGGACATCGTCGTGCCCCGATCCAGATAGAAGGAGTTATAACCTACATCGACGTCGCCCTGGCTGGCGTCACCGCTGAATTCCGCGGCCTCGCGGGCAGCACGGGCATTGCGCACGGCGGTTTCAAATTCATCCACCTCTGCTGCCGTTAGAAATTCCTTGTCGGCGAATGCGGCAGGTCGCTGGAATGGTGTGACTGTGCGGTAGTCCCAGTTGCCCTGCAGGCTGGGTGTACCCCAGGCCGTCGTGGGCACGTCGGCATGGCACAGTTGCGATATCAGCAGCGAGCCCAGGGAAATAAAAATGGCGTTTGTTGCTTTCATATTAAGGGCACCTCTGATTAATGTCATATGGTCTCTGGCCTTCAGGCGGTTTCAATTCAGAGATCAGCTTCAGTTTCTAATTCGGAACGCAGGCTTCCGTCGAGATTCTTGGGGCCTTCATAGCCACGGCGTAAATGGTCATATAACAGGTCTTCGGCAAACTCCACACACTTGAATTCGAGAATCCTGGCGTCGGTTTCGAGGCGCCGGTACAGAGGCATGCTGAGCTTCCATGGCCGGCTGAATACTTCCGGGTCGGTAATGATGGCTTCATACTGAATATGGTTCGCACCCATCGGAGTGTAACGTTCTTCTACATGCAGCGAGCCACTGTGAAAATTGCCCGCGCTGTCGAACCAGGTCTCGGCCATCTGTGAATCCACATCGACTACCAGGGTATCGCCCTCCCAATGGCCCAGGGAGTAGCCCATCCAGGACGGCAGCGGCGCAACCGTGCCGGGTCTATCCATGTGTATGATGCGGCTGTTGCCACCGAATTCGTAGGCAATGAAAATCTTGTTGTCGGTTTGGAATATCTGCAGGGGATAGGGCATGTAAGTCAAGCGCGGGATGCCGGGGATATAACACTTGGCAGCCGGGTCCAGGTTGGCCCAGTCTTCCCTATTGGCATTGCGCCTCTCGAGCGCGGCTGGCAGGTAGGGGATTTCCCCGCCTTCCACTACGCTCATGCCCGCCGGAATCCCCCCGAAGGCACCGAGCACACCTGTCACCGGCGTCTTGCTGGCGGTATGGCCTTCCAGGTTCCAGTTAGCCGAACCCAGGGCTTGCCAGATACCGTTCAAATCTCCCTGGCTTGCTACCGCCGTCGTTACCACCTCATCGCGCTCGGTGGATTCGGGGGCACAGGCAATCAGTGCGACAGCGAATAAACTGCCAACAATTGCCGATTTTAGACTTCCAATTTTAATCATCGCCATCTCATCGTTGTTATCATCCTGCCACCGGGCTGAATTACTTCTTGTCAGGGGATTCACCCCTTGGCGCCCCCACCCCCGACGAACCCATGAAGATACTGCGACCATCGGCGAAGGTCACGTCGCGACCACTCCCGCGACACTTGGGATTGCAATCCGGATCCTTGGATTGGTAACCCCGCACCACGATTTCGGTGCCCGGTATCATGATCTGTGAGGTCATGCCGGCGCGTAACAAGGTATTAGGGGTCCCGCCTTCCAGCATCCACGGCTGAATCGAACCGTCTTCCATGATCGCATTCATATGCAACCAGGTATGGGGATTAATCCACTCCATGCGAGTAATTTTGCCACGCAGAAGAATCGGCTTGTCGATGTCGAACTCCGATGAAAAAGCGTGATGGCCGATGGCACTGCCTTGGACCAGCAGCAGCGCGCCCAGGCCCAAACCCATTGAGAGGAGTCGTTTCATGGTGGTATCCCCTATCATTCCCTTTTATTGTGATACCCCCGATTCTGCCTCAGTCGGCGCCGTATTTCTAGCGATAGAAGCCGCAAAATGTACCCTGGCATTGGCCAAATTTAGCTTCACAAGCTCATGCCTGCTGGTCTAATGTAGCCGAACCAAGAAAAAATAATAATGAGGACAAGCCAATATGCGCGCTTCCAACTCGATTATCATTAGCCTGTCGGCCCTGCTACTGCTCAACATAAGCAGTGCGCAGGAAATCATCACCACCGACAGCCACAATCTGGAAGTGGTGGCAGATGGGGTTTACTTCGCCACCGGTAATGGCACCTTGTACACCATGAGTAACGCCCTGATCATTGTGAGAGACGAAGACGTGGTCGTGGTGGACTCGCATATTACGCCGGCCGCCGGCCGCGCATTGCTCGATTCGATTGCGGTTGTTACCGACAAGCCGGTTACTACGCTTATCAATTCCCACTTTCATTATGACCATGCCAACGGTGTTCCCGCCTTTGGTGATATCCAGATCATCGGGCATGAATATACCCGGGCGAAACTGACTGGCGATCCCATGAATGAACAAACATTTGTGGCTTCCCTCGCCCGCTTCGATCGCACGCTGGCCGATCTCGAATCTCGCCTGGACGCCGCTGCCGGCGATGAGCGGGGCGAGATACAAACCCAGCTCGAATTCTGGAGAGCCCACGTTAGCGCCCAGGGGGAAATCGATCCGGTGCCACCCACGGTTTCCATGAGTGATCGGATGACGCTCTATCGTGGCGGCCGGGAAATCCAGATTCACTTTTTCGGTCGCGCCCACACTGGCGGTGATGTGGGCATCTATCTGCCGGCAGAAAAGATTTTGTTCACCGGCGACATGTTGCTGGGTGGCATCTCCTACATGGGCGATGGCTTCGTCTCGGATTGGGCACAGACTCTGGAAAATTTGAAACAACTCGATTTCGAGTTGATCCTGCCGGGCCACGGTCCGGGCTTCAGGGATTTTGAACGCATCGATAACGTACAAGCCTACTATCGTGACCTGACCGAGGCGGTGATAGACATGAAGACCCGCGGTCTGACGGCAGCAGAGACGGCGGCCCGTGTCGACCTGCGGGCGCACGCCGAAACTCTCGGCGTGCGCAACCTGGGTGCAAACCTTGAAGCGGTGCGGAGAATGTATGGACTCATCGATGGTACCAACTAACACCTCTGAGAATTTACCCTGACTGTTTTCCCTAACATTGGAGCTCGATCATGAAACCCCATTCGTCTTTCTTAATTATCACCTTCATAGGTTTACTGCTCAGCAGTAACGCCTTTGCCCAGACCAGCGCCGCCGGCGCCGGCACCCTGCTTAGAATCGATCCGGCAATGGATGCGCTGGTTCCCGCCGATGCCCGTATCGAAAAACTCAGTGGCGGCTTCGCGTTTACGGAGGGTCCGGTCTGGCATCGACGCTTCGGTCATCTGATGTTCAGCGATCTGCGCAGCAACGCGATTCACATCTGGGATGATGCCGAAGGCCTGAGTACGTTCATGCAACCGGTGTTCGAAGGCGAGAGTGAAACTTCTTCGGTGGGCTCCAATGGGCTCAACATCGACTCCCAGGGACGGCTGATTCTGATGGAGCATGGCAATCGACGGGTTTCCCGAATAGAAAATGGCAACACCGTGGTGTTGGCAGACAACTACCAGGGCAAACGTCTGAACAGCCCCAATGATTCGGCCTATCGATCAGATGGATGGCTCTACTTTACCGATCCGCCCTATGGCCTGGCGGGCCTCGAAGACGACCCGGCCAGAGAGCTGGACTTCAATGGCATCTACCGGCTCAGCCCGGATGGCGAACTCGAACTATTGGAAAGCGGCCAGACCCGACCCAACGGTATCGCGTTTTCACCAGACGAGAGAACCCTCTACGTGGCCAATTCCGATGCCGAGAACAAGGTTTGGATGGCCTATCCGGTCAGGGATGATGGGACACTTGGCACTGGCCGTGTGTTCTTCGATGTCAATGATCAGAATGAAACCGGAGCCGCCGACGGGCTCAAGGTTGATGTGGATGGCAATCTCTTTGCCACCGGTCCGGGCGGCGTCTGGATCTTCGATGCCAGCGGCAAACACCTGGGCACCATAAAACCCGATGAAGTGCCAGCCAACGTCGCCTGGGGTGACGATGGCAGCACCCTGTATATGACGGCGCGAACCGGGCTGTACCGGATCAGGCTAAGCACCAGCGGGAAAATACCCTAGTAATGACGCGCTTTCCGTTGTTCTATGACAATGAAGAGGCCGAAGTACTGGTGCTGCCGGTTGAAAATATTTCGTTTATGATTAAGTAATGTAACAATTACCGTATATCTGTGAGTCATATTGTCAGATATTCTATTTTACGGGAGTCGACTATGGAAACCAATCTACATATCAAATTTTTTAGCCCTGCCAGGCTAGGGGCGGCATTGCTGTTCTGCGCCGCAACCGCCCTGGCCGGCGCAGGCTCATCGGCGCAGTCAATCGATGACATCACGCTCGATGTCTACAAGCTCGAATCCTGTGGCTGCTGTGTAGGCTGGATCGAACACATGGACCAGCGTGGTTTTGCCTCTAAAATTATTCACCCGCGGGACATGAATGGGGTTAAAGCGAATTTGGGAGTGTTGCCGAAATGGCAGTCCTGCCACACTGCCGTCACCAAGGAAGGCTTTGTATTCGAAGGCCATATTCCTGCCAAATACATAAGCCGGTTTCTTGCGTCGCCGCCACCCAATGCATTGGGACTCGCGGTACCGGGCATGCCCATGGGCGCCCCGGGTATGGAAATGGGGGACCGTTTCATCGCCTACGATATTATCCTGATGAATAAAGACGGCAGCTCCGAGGTGTACGCCAGGGTTAAATCCAAAGCCGATCAATAATGCCGGGGCAACTGGGTGACTCTTTATGCCTGATGTAAAGGAAATAAGAAACTATTGCGGCGATGGCCGCCGTGCAGTTAGGGCGATGAGCAGCACTGGCGCCTTCGGGCACGGGTCTTCATCCGACGCTTGAAGAGGACAGAGACCATGGTTTTCCAACAAGAGGCGGCTTATGCGCTGGCATCCTGGCAACGCTTCGACGCCAACATCACCGACCAGCTGGCACGGGCAATAACCAGTGCCTTTGCACTGGTGGCCGTTGCCGACGGCGATCTTGCCCAATCTGAAATCGACGGTTTCATGGCGCTGATACGAGAACAGGAAGATTTACTGGCACCCTTGAACATCGACCGGGTCGAGCTTCGGTTTCGCGACATCGCCGGGGCTATCCTCAGCGACCCATCAGCGGGACACAGCCACGCCTTGGAACTCATTGCCGCGGTGGCAGGTAACGCCATCCACTGCGAGTTGGTACGTTCCGCTGCCGAGATCGCTATCGCCGCCGACAATCGGGAGTTAAGTTCCGAACAGGAAGTCTTGCAAGAAATCTGTGGAGCGCTGGGTATCGCGGTGCGAAGCGGAGACTAGGCTATTGGACAAGCACGAAACCCGAATTTCCAAGCGTACTGGTGAAATATCCGGGCTAGATCTCACCCCGCCGTGCCGCCTGGACAATATGGTCAGCGGCTCTGAATGCCAGCGCCATGATGGTCATGGTGGGTTGGCCACGGCTTGAACTCACCATGCTACTGCCGTCAACCATGAACAGGTTAGGGATGTCGTGGGCGCGATTAAATTTGTCTACCACCGACGTCTCGGGATCGTTTCCCATGCGACAAGTACCCAGCAGATGCTGGGTCCATACCGATCCGTTTTCATCGTAATAACCAAGCTTCTGAGTGGCTCCTGCCGCATCCATTAATTCCATTGAGCGTTCCAGAATATATTTCATGGTGGCGAAGTCATCGGCATGATCCATGTACGTGACTCTGATCGCCGGTCGGCCCCACAGGTCTTGGACATTGGGGTCCAGGGTGACGTTGTTTGAAGCCAGGGGCAAGGAAGTGGTGTGGCCATCGAATGAGCAACTGTGGGTGAACAGCTGCTGCAAGGACCGCTTGTAATCACTACCCCAGGACGGACCGCCAAACAATCCACCACTCAAGCCCGTCGAAATCAGATTACCGCCGAAGGGATGGCGTGAGTCGATACCACCGCCGCCGTAAAAGCCAAGGCTTTCATCGATAGTCCAAAAATCATGAACGACGCGCGTTGCCGGGACACTCTTGTAGGCATGAATGGGTTCATCAAACAGGCCGATGACCTGAGTATAGCCGTTAAACATCAAGTTTTTTCCAACCATGCCGCTGGAATTTGCGAGGCCATCCGGAAAGCTGCCGGTGGCGGACATGAGCAGTAATCGAGGTGTCTCGGCACCGTTGGCACACAACACGACAGCATTTGCCCGCTGCGCCACTTCGGTTCCATCCGCTTCCCAATAGACCACTTCCGTGACTCGCCCCGCTGCATTGGTATTTACCCGGGAAACCGTACATGCGGTTCTGAGCTCACAGTTACCCGAGGCCAGTGCCAGCGGCAGCATGGTTACCGCGGTGGAAGACTTCGCATTCACCTCGCAGCCATAACCATTGCAGAATCCACAATGTATACAGCCGGGGCGACCATTGTGGGGCTGGGAAAGAATGGCAACTGGCGCCGGATAGGGAGTATAACCGAGTTTCTTGGCCGCCCGTTCCAGTAACACGCCGGGCGACTTGACTGGCATCGGTGGACAGGGGTAGTCACGAGAGCGTGGCGGATCCCAGGGACCTTGCAAACCCGATAGACCGATCTCCCAATCCACCTTGGTGTAATAGGGTTCCAGCTCGGCGTAGGTGATGGGCCAGTCGACAAAATTGGTACCGGCGATAGGACCGCGCACACTGGCTTCCATAAAATCGATTTCCCGCAGGCGCCAGAAATTGCCGGAAAAATGCACACTGCTGCCACCGACGTTGTGCGCATAACGCAGCGTCGAGTCGCCCACTACGGCGGTTTCATTCTCGGTTTTTCTGAAGGTCTGTGGATGACCCTTGCGCCAATCCCATTCGAGCTCAAAATCATGCTTGATCGCCCATTCATCGTGCGTGAAATCGGCCGCCTGCAGGTGGGGTCCCTGCTCCAGGATCACTACCGAAAATCCAGCCACCGACAATTCCTTCGCCATGATGCCGCCGGCGGAACCGGAACCCACAACGACGAAATCGACAGCTTCTCTGCTCGGGTAGGACGGAGAAAACTCAAGCGCCTGGGCCATGCCTACTCCCCCTTTTCCGCATGATATGCATCATCAAAACCAAACGGTGACAGCCATCCGTGCCGGTCTGCGAAACCGGGTAATTGATGACTCCTGCTTCGGCAGCACCCGCTGTTCTTCGAAAGGCGCGGCGAGACAGTTGTTGCGGTATCAATGGGTTTAACTCCCCCAGAGGCATCTGGTATTAACATGGCAAGACCAAGGCGAGTCTAGCATAGTGACCAGTCAATTCAGTAGTTCATGGGCTCTGTGCAACAGCGTCTGCATCGAGTCTTTCGTGGTCTCCCACATGGGGTCATGACGTTTTCCACGTCGATGCAGCATCAGGTTAAATCCAGTGATGATGGCAAACTTGTAGGCGGCCAACGCTCTATACCAATCGATATCTGGCAGATCTCCTCCATACCCATCTATATACATCGCTATCAGGTCTTTTGCCTGGGGCATGTAATGCCCTCGATGGGCGGCGTCCGCCCAGGCCGTCGGGTCATTAAAGGTGGCGAACCAACCGATGTCGTTGAATACGGCGCCGACACCAACCAATTCCCAATCGATTACCGCCAGTAAATCGCCCTGCTTTGAATAAAACAAATTTGACCACTGGAAATCCCCGTGGAAAATTCCCACCGGGGCGTCTGCCGGCAGTTGCTGCAATAACATCTCCCTCACCACAGGCACCAGCTGAAGTCTCTGTGGCTCTGCCGCCTTGTCGACGAATCGATCCCATCTGACCACATCCGCGTCCAGCGCGACCGGCGCTCCCAAGTACGGCGCCTGCTTCCAGTCCACCTTGTTAATGCGCACGAGGGCATCGATGGCCTGTCTGGCCATGTCATTACGTGTGGTTTCATCGAGATCGGTGACCCATCCTGCGCCGTCGAGCCGAACCACATCGCCTCGCAACTGGGGCACGATAAAATAAGGTCGGCCGAACCAATGCGGGTCATCGCCGGACCATTTCACCGCACAGTGAGGCACTGCATCTGGCATCGCTGCTAACGCGGCTACCTGGCGCAGGACATCGGCAGTACCCTGCAGCTTGACATTGGGAGGCGGCAGGCGAATATACCATTTATCCAAAATAGCGCCGGAATCGACTGAAAAGCCATAGGCGAAACCGGCGTGCCCTGGCATTTTGAATACATCCACCACTGCCAACGAGTCGTCGGCATATTTTGTGCGGCAAAAAGATACCAGTCTCTGCTGTAATTCTTCGAGTTCCACTGCTCTTTACCGGTACGGCCCGCTCCTTTTTGCTTCACCACACGGTGACAATGTTCGCCAGATTACTATTTTCGCTGCTACAACAACAGGTTCCTGATGGGTGGGACCACGGCACAAGCTTCGGTAGTGTGGTGAGCGCAGAATCCGGAATAGTTCAAATTGTCGCCCTCATGGCATAAGCTGGGGCATTCCGCTTTGCAATCGAGGGTAGTTCTGTGGAGAAATATCTCGGATTTTTGTTTTCTGTCAGCTCTCTGGTCACAGCCAGCGGCGCCGGCCTCGCCGACGCTTTCGAGTTTGCACTGCTCGGTGACAATCCCTATTCATCAGCCACCTACGACAAATACATCCGCATGATCGACCAGGTAAATGCGCAGGGAGATATTGAATGGGTGATCCACTTAGGCGATGTAAAAGGTGGTGACGATTCCTGCTCGGACCAAGAATTCCAACGGCGTTTCGAACTCAACCAGCGTTTCCAGCCACCGTTTTTGCTAACACCCGGCGACAATGACTGGCTCGACTGTAAGCGGGAAGGCGCCGGCGGATTCAACGAATACGAGCGACTGGCGGTTTTCCGCGAAATATTTTTCCCGACGCCCGGCTATTCGACCGGTGGCAATCCCATGCCGGTCAGGCAACAGTCGGAGGATAGTGAATTCTCCGAATTTGTTGAAAACGCCATGTGGGAGCGCGAGGGCGTGGTGTTCGCCACCGTACATGTCGTCGCCCTGACCGTAGCCGCCACCGACCCGCAACAATTAGAACGTCGCAATGCGGCGGCGACCGCCTGGATCGAGGCGGCGTTCGCGAAGGCCCGGCAAACTGACGCCAGCGGTGTTTTTCTGGCGATGCAAGCGGATCCCTGGATCGTGTGGGGCCTTCCCGCCTTGACGCGACAAGCCTGTGGGAGCTGTCTCGACCCCAGGGCATCCCTGGAATGGCTCTACCCGCTGCTGGCGGAGCAAAGCCTCGCGTTCGGAAAACCCGTGGTGCTGGCCGTTGGCGACACCCATATCTTCAGGGTCGATAAACCGCTGTATTCGAACCGGCGCCAGTTGGTGGAAAACTTCACCCGGGTGGAAGGCTTTGGCAATCCCCTGGTGCACTGGATTAATGTGCTGGTGGAACCGAATGAGCCCTGGGTATTTTCATTCAGACAACAATTGCTCGATTAAGCCCCAGCGCTGGAAAATCCAGGAGGTCCTCAATGGGTCGAGCCTGGCCGCATCGGGTTTTTGGTATCCGATGGGCTCACGATATGTAACACTGCATCCACTGCTTACCGTAGCAGGAGGATTTATGCACAAACTACGACGAAAGCTTGTTGTAGCCGCTATTCTGACCTTAGCCCTTGCACCGATACACGCAAGTGCACAGCCAGGCAATTCCGCTGAAAATAATTTCGAAGCTGCCCGCACTCCCTGGGGACACCCTGACCTGCAAGGCATATGGGATCGTCGCACCATCACGCCCCTGGAACGTCCCGAGCGATATGCCGACAAGCCTTTTCTGAATGCCGACGAGATTCGCGCCTACGAGAGAGCCAGTGCGGCACGCGGCGATGGCCGGCCACTGGATTCTGGTCGCAGCGGCATATCGGTACACGATCCCGGCGACCTGGATTATGGAACGGCCGTATTAGCCAGTGGACAAACCTCGCTGGTAGTGGATCCGGCCAGCGGCAGGATCCCGGCCTATACGAATTCATCCAGGGATAGAGCGGCGGCTCGGGCCCGAGCCCGGGAAGGACGCGGCCCCGCAGACAGCTGGATCGACCGCAGCTTGACCGAACGGTGTATAACCTGGGGTGTTCCCCAGGGTATGTTGCCCCAAGCCTACAATAACAACTTACACATCTTGCAGACCCCTGACGCGGTGATGATTCTCAACGAAATGGTTCACGATATTCGTATCATACCGCTGGATGGACGACCCCATCTTCCTGCCAAGCTCAGGCAATGGCACGGCGATCCTCGCGGCCACTGGGAGGGTGACACCCTGGTGATCGAGTCCACAAATTTCTCCGACAAAGCCAACTTCAGGCGATCCGGTGAGAACCTGCACCTGGTGGAGCGTTTTACGCGGATTTCAGAAGAGTTGCTGCAGTATGAATTCACCGTGGAAGACCCCACTACCTGGGTGCGACCCTGGTCGGTCGCTTTTCCCATGGTGATGGCCGAGCAGCCCATGTATGAGTTCGCCTGTCATGAAGGCAACTATGGCTTGAGGAACATCCTCGGCGCGGCCAGGCATCTGGAGAAGCAGGCGGCCGACCAGTAAGCCGCTTACCGGGAATCGGAACGACTAATCGGCAACCCGACCACCCCGCAATATATTGGCCACGGCATGATTGCCCTCGTGGCAGGCGTATTCATACATGACATATTCATCATCACGTGTCAGTGGCATGGAGATGGTGAAGGCCTGGGTATAGATGTCCGGATCGGTGATCGTAACCTCCCAGATGATAGTGTCTTCACTGACTCGAGTGAAGCGTTCGACTGCCCGCAGCTTCTCGGTGACCGGCACGCCTTTCAATCTCCCGCCTGCCGCACTGGAAGCGATCATGCCGCGATCGTTGTAATTAGTGGTTTCAATTACCAACGTGTCACCCTCGAAGTGTGCAACGGAGTCTCCCATCCACAGTTTTATTTTTTCATCGATGTGTCGATGTTTGCCCAATGGAATAATGCGCACATCATGGATCATTTCGTAGATGATGGTAAGCGTGTCTTCGGTCTGCACGATGCGGTAGGCATTGTTATAGCCTGCGGGCAACATCGAGCCCGGCACGCCTCGAGTGATACAACGGTCCCACACCGTCATGTGCTGGTATGAGTCCGAGACATGGGCGAAATTGTAGTCCCTGATTGCTTCTGCCTGCGGCCTGATAGGTGCTAATCCGCTGGCTGGATCGACGATCAGCGAAGTCTGACCGGTGGAGAGGACGGTGTCTCCCGAGTCCCTCCAGAACTGATTGTAACTGACGATCGCGCGTCCAGCCGTTACCGCTGCCGCCGCGTCATCACTGGCTCTTCGCTGCGCGGTTCGCGTCTCCAAGGCAATGATTTCATCCTCGGAGAGGAATTGTTGCCCGGCTTGAGAGGCAGGTCTTTCCATCGGGGTTAGCGTCGCGTTGAGCCACACACCCTGGAAATCTGGTTGGCCCTGCTCGGTGCGCGGTAGCACCCAACCGTCGGCTGCTTCTACGGTGGTACCAAGCAACAACAGCAAGGCCAGGATCGAACCAAATCTGCTGCGGGACAACTGCAAGGCTAATAGTCTCATCTGTTCTCACTCGGCAGTGTCGTGTTAATTTGTAAAATAGCTGGGGTCAGGTCTTTCCTGTTCTCTAGGCCAGCAACTCCAGCAATGCATCCGCCACCGCGTCTGGTCGATGGGCGGGCAGGTCATGGCCTGCTCCCGTTACGATCCGCCGCGCCACCAGGTTTGAGAATCTTGCCTGATCCCCGGCCGGGTTCTGTGAAGGCGGCCCGAAGCCACTGGCTGCGCCGCGCAGGACGATGGCCGGCACTCCTATCACCGGCCGTGTGGCCAGGCGCCGTTCGACCTCAAGAAAACGTTCTTCCCCTGGCGCATTCACATGCCGGTGTCGATAGGAATGAATCACCACATCGACAAAATCAGGGTTATCGAAAGAAGCCGCCGAGCGATTATAGGCGGCGTCGGTGTAATTCCACGCCGGCGACCAGGTGTTCCACAGATGTCGAATAATGTCATGGCGGTTCGCTGTTAATCCCGCCACCCCTCTTTCGGTATTGAAGTACCACTGGTACCAAAGCATGGCTTCCAGCGCAGCCGGTGCCGGACGTCCCGGCGTGATCGTGTCCTGTACTGAATAACCACCGCAGGCAACCTGGGCCCTAACGCGCTGGGGATGGAGAATAGCAGTAATACATGCCGCCCTGTTGCCCCAGTCGAAACCCGCCACCGCGAATTGATCTATGCCCAGGGCATCGGCAAAATCCACCAGATCCTGGCCGATTGCCGCCTGCTCCGCCATGCGCGGTGAGTCCGGGTCGAGAAACCGGGTCGGGCCGTAGCCTCGAAGATAAGGCAGCAGCACCCTGTATCCTGCGGCCACCAGCGGCGACACCACCCCATCGAAGGAGCGCACATCGTAAGGAAAACCGTGCAGAAGAATGATTGGAAAACCGGCGCTATCGCCGTGTTCTTCGTAGCCAATAGTTAATACCGATGTTTCCAGCGTCCTTAATTTTGCGCCACCTGGCGCCTGAACCAGAGCTGATTGTGCATTTACACTGCTCGCCACTGCCATGCTGGCAACGGTGGCCGCCTTTAGAAATTCTCTTCGACTCGATGACATAGGTTTCCCCGGCTGTTCACGCTGGAGCCGCTACTCGGCTACGGTATAAGATTGGAAGAATACTCTCAAAGGGAGTAAAACGAAATTTGTAATCGAAGCAGCGCTCTCCAGCCGTACGTCCAATACCCGCTGCTACCCATGACCGTTGCCACTACAGAGATCGAAAAAAACACGCGAAGAGGAAGCAAGATGAACCATAAACCTGATTCAGCATCGACGGGAACCGTAACAGTATCGCGGCATTTTAGCGCCACACCTGAGCAGGTCTTCGACGCCTGGTTGGACCCGGATGCCGTTGGCAGCTGGTTGTTCGCATCGCCGGACGGCGTCATGAAAAGAGTCGAGCTGGATCCGCAGGTGGGCGGGCACTTCGTCATCAGCGAACAACGGGGGGATGCGCTTGCCGAACACTTCGGTGAGTTCCTGCAAATCGATAGACCTCATCGGCTCGTAT
The DNA here is from genome assembly GCA_022566775.1 of Pseudomonadota bacterium. GTDB lineage: Bacteria > Pseudomonadota > Gammaproteobacteria > Pseudomonadales > Pseudohongiellaceae > UBA9145. Next base: position 17,234 of record JADFIJ010000033.1, read on the forward strand.
TCGGGTACAACATGGATCGCGAAGACAAGTTGACGGTGGTGACGGTTGAAATCGTGGCAACCGAAGATGGCTGCCAACTTACCTTAAGCCACGATATGGATCCAAAATGGGCGCACATGATTGATCTCGCTCGGGCTGGATGGACGACGATATTAGAAGGGCTGGCAACTGTTGTGCAATCAAAGCCCTTGGAGTAAATTAAATCTAATTGCTCTGATCCACTGATTTACCCCCAGGACTTCCTCCCGGGAATCTACCCCCGGGATGCACAGCGATAACAGGAACAAGCGATGGCCAAGCCCAATAAAACCATAAAAGACTTTCACCCCGCTGTGCTGAGCAGCTTTCATGACTACGTCCACGGCACCATCGATAGGAGAGGCTTTCTGAAACAGGTCTCCAAATTTGCGGTAGGAGGTCTGACGGCCGTCGCTATCCTGGAGACCCTGCAACCCAAGTATGCCGAGGCTCAGGAAATAGCGGCCACCGACCCCCGCATCGACGGCGAGTATTTGAATTTTCCATCCCCGCAGGACTGGCAGGGATACCTGGCACGACCCGCCGGTCGCAGCGACCAGAGATTGCCCGCGGTGCTGGTTATTCATGAGAATCGCGGCCGCAATCCCTATGTAGAAGACGTCACCCGCAGGCTTGCATTGGTGGGTTTCATGGCGATGTCGCCGGATGCTCTGAGCCCCATGGGGGGCTGGCCCGGCAACGACGACGATGGCCGCACCATGCAGCGTGAGTTAGATCGCGAAGAGATGATGAGCAACTGGCAGGCGGCCCTCTCTTACTTGAAGACTCACCCACTGGGCAATGGCAAGGTGGGAGCAGTCGGCTTCTGTTATGGCGGTGGCGTGGTCAACAATCTCGCCGCCAGGATGCCTGATGTACTGGATGCCGGTGTGCCTTTCTATGGCAGCCAGGTGACGGTAGAGGAAGCGGCTAATATCAGGACGCCCCTGGTCTTCCAAAATGCGAGCACCGATGCCCGAATTCTGGCGGGTGCTCCTGTCTACGAAGCCGCTCTAAGGCGCGCCGGGGTTAGCTTCGAATCCCACATCTATGAAGGTGCGAGTCACGGCTTCCATAACAATACCACTCCACGTTATGACGAAGCGGCTGCGGCCCTGGCCTGGGAGCGTACCGTCGATTGGTTTAATCGGTATTTATTCTAGCAGGCTGCCGTTGACGACCCTGGCTCAGCCGGCAATATCGAGTTGTGCAAACAAGATCTTTAAATACAGGGGAAACTGTATGCGCCCATCGGCAGCTTCGATGCGCTGGTTCGCAAATTGCCGCGCTCGCTCATAGCGGCCCGTCTTCATGTACGCAGTCAGGGTGGCCCCGATTAGAAAAGTCAATTGCGGAGTGGGGGCAGCGATGCTGTTTTCGATAATGGTTTGGGCCAGGATGATTGTCTGTTCATGACGATCTAATCCAATGGCCGCATAGAGTCTCGCCCACTGCTGTATTTCTTCGGGCCAGTACTGCAGGCAGACATGGTTGCCAAGCTGCCTCCAGAAGCTCTGCATCTCCTCCGTATCAATAAAGGGCAAGGTGTTGATCGCAATTATGTGCAGGCTATTACCAAAAAGCTGGCGCTGGTTAGTGAGAGGCTGACAATCTCGGAGCAGCCCTCTCACCACAGCAACTTTTTCCTGCAGGTCCAAGAGTGAATTATTATTTATCGTGCTAAATGGCGCCAGGTCTGTTTCCCCTTGGTTTAGTATGGTGGAGATCATTCGAGCCATTTGCTTCGCCGCATCGCCCATGAAATAGAGCCCAGTGCTTGCATTATTTACTATCGGCTGCGTCAACTGCACGGGTGGGAAATCGGCGATGTGGAGTTCCGTGATCTCCAATGCACTCTCCTGCAGGAAGCGGCTCCTGGTTGCATACAATCCTAGAGTGGGAAAATAATCTGAATTAGCTGGAATTTTCAGCACATCGAAAAAGGGTTGTAACAATCCCTTGTTGCCGAGCAGGCGACCGTTAATATCATCGATATCGACGATGTGCACTCGCTGCAGCTGCTGTCGCAGGGCGATGCTGTCAAATATACCAGCGTCGAGGCGGCCGAGCTCACGACCGTTAGTGGCTACGATGATAATATCGTCGTCGGTGGTGCTGTAAACCGCGTAGTCTTCGAAGTGAATTGCCAGGGCATTGAACACGGAGGCTACCAGCTCGAGGTTGGTTTCATACAGGTGTAGCCACTGCACCAGAATTCCATCGTCGTTCAGATAAGGTTTGATATGGCCATAAAATTCCGTGGTAAATAGACCGGAGACTCCGGCTACCCAGGGGTTAGATGGCTCAGAAACAATAATGTCATAGCGCGTCTGACTGCGGGAAAAAAAGGATCTTGCATCATCAATAATGATGTGGCTGCGTGGATCGATTAGTGCATTCTCGGTGGCTTTTCCGAACTGACCGACGGCTTCGACTACGGCCGATTCAATTTCTATGGTATCGATGCGGGTGAGCTGAGGTGACAACAGCAGGGTATGAGTCGTAAGCCCTGAACCCAGCCCGATATTGGCGACGGATTGCGCCGTGGGATGAACCGCCAGGGGCAGAGCCGCCAGCATTGTCATGGTCATTTCATCTGGGCCGTAATCCATATCGAGTGGGTAGATCGCGGCATCGGTCTTGCCATTGGTGACGATTGACCTGACCCCGTTTCCACTCTCGACTACGGAAATACTGGCAGTCTTGCCATCTTGATAATACAGCACGGTAGCATCCGCTGCGGTGGATGCCTCCCCGTATCGGAACACACCGGAGCTTAGTTTTAATCTGTCGAAGTCGGTGGCGAAGGAGACAATTGTGATGAAGCCGATGGCCAGTGCACAGGAGAAAGCAAGGCGGGTGTTGGGTCGGGCTGTATCCAGGTGACGCCTGATGAGAAACAGGCCCACAGCGAGGTCGATGACTGCTCCGGCCACAATCAGGCCCTTGGTGCCGATAACAGGCATGGCAATATTCACCGCCAGCAAGATACCGATAATCGCGCCGACGGTATTAAACGCATACACACGGCCTATGCTGGCTTCACCCTGATTCCACTTGAGTAATGTAAAGGTGATCAAGGGCAGCGTCATTCCCGCCATGAAGGTTGCCGGCAGCATAATTAACAGGGAGATGACATGGCTGCCCAGGTTGAATAATAAATAACCACCCTCGGTTTTAGTCAGACTCTGGAGCAGGTAGCTCATCAGATCGAACATCTCGTTGTACAGAGGTAGTGTCGCCACGGCACACAGGCCCATGATGATCTGAACCTTGCCCAGGAATAATGCCGGGTTGGGTATCTTTTCTATGCGTCGATGAATCCATAATCCGCCGAGGGCAATGCCGGCAATAAACGCGGACAGCATGAGCTCGAACGCTTGCATGGAAGAGCCCAATACCAGGCTTAGCATGCGAATCCAGGCAATTTCGTAAAAGAAGGAAGCCAGACCAGTTAACAGGGCAGCACCTAACAGGTATCGCGAGAATTCCAGCTTTTCATCGCGGCCGCTGGTCACCGTTATTGCTTCTGTTGGTGCATGGGTGGGTTCCAACTTGCTAAGCCCCCATGCCACCATGGCAACAAATATATTGATCAAGCCTGCGGTGAGAATGGTTCCCGGCAATCCCACCAGAGCAAGCAGGAAAAAGGCACTGACCAAAACCCCAACGGCCGCACCCATACTATTGGTAAAATACAACATGGCCAGACTTGAGCCCGAGCGTGACCGATCCAGGCGAATGATGGCGGTGCCGATCAGGGGAAACGTGGTGCCTAACAAGATTGACTGTGGAAGAATAAGGATGGCCGCAGTTGACCAGCGCATGAATTCAACCAGTGCGGGAGCATCAACCGAAGGAATCAGCGTCTCATGGAGCCATCTTTCGGCGGCGATAAAGACTACATGGAAAATCAGGGCGAGCAAGCCAATAAGGAATTCAACTATGGCGTAGGTTCTGAGGGGGGCCTTGATTGGCCGGTTTTTCCTTGCGATGAGCGCGGCGCCTATCGCCAAACCTCCCAAAAATATCGAGAGAACCAGGGTTTGAGCATAGGCTGCGTGGCCAAGAATTAATTTGAGGTAGTGGGTCCAGATGGATTCATAGATCAATCCGCTAAACCCGGAAAGGGCAAATATTAGAAAGAGAACAATCTTCAATCTAACTTTGTTGGAGCTGGACATCCGGGTTTCCCTGCTTCGACGGAGGAGTTATTATCAATTTAACCCAGTCCTTAACCAGTAGAGAGTTTTACAGAGGAAATGTAGTTTGTTAACGTGATAGTGTACCAATATTCAGGAAGTGCATAACATCATTTGTGATGCTTGTTTCATAGTTCAAATTTTAAGAATATTGAAAACCTAGATCTACTTCCGAAAAATGTAGCCAGTATTCTAGTAGTATAACGTCAACCAGACCCCTGAGACCTCGACCTTGTCATGTAAGAATCATCCGCTCGTGGATGCAGTTGCGAATTGCGAACGATGTAAGACGCCAATGTGTGGTCTATGTGCCAATCACACCGAGGCCGGAATTTTGTGTGAATCTTGTGTCAAGATTCGTGAAAATGAACACTTCGTTGCGGCACAGGCCCAGCGAGCGAATCCGCAGACAGGTCAACTGCCTACGGAGGCCGCTAAAACTCTGAGCCCAGAGCTGTCAAAAGCCGGGCAGTCGCGTACTAATCCAGTGAAGCTATTCATCATCGCCATAGGTTCGATCGTCGTATATGCAGGTTTGTATGTCTATTCCCATCCCAATTTTCTGGAAGGGGACTCAGAGGCTCGCGCCGGTCGCCTGGCTGCGGCTGCACTGGTAGATTGCCTGTGGATATTCCAGGAGATTGGCGAGCTATTGGAGGAAAATCGGATGCCGGATCCTGCGCTGCGTTGTGATGAATCAGATACCCCTAACATCATCACCCGCGATGGCGATACTATACGCATCTCACACCCTAACCCGGAATTCCATGGTTACAGCGAAATATTCGTCACCAATCACAGCCACGATCCTACTTTAGTCGAATAATCAGAAGCCGGAACCAGCATGCGCTGCGAATTATTCCCGCAGTGCTAAGCTGGTAAATCTCCCCTCCCAGATTGCAACTTACCGAATTTAGTGGAAAAATACCCCAAATGGAACTTGCTTTGAAAGACAGTCAAACACAACGGGGCTTTACCCTGATAGAGCTAATGATGGTGACGGCCATCATCGGGATATTGGCGTCTGTAGCCCTGCCTTCGTACCAGCAATATTCGAATAGAGCCGCCTTCAC
>JADFIJ010000034.1 GCA_022566775.1 Pseudomonadota bacterium
TACCCAGAGTCGGCAGATCGAGATCGGCGAGTGCCGGATGATCACTAAGTGAATCCCCGTTAGCCACCTGCCACATGTGTTCACCACGATTCATGTCGATGGCGGTGATCCGACCCCAGGGCGGTTTGGTCAGCGGGATGCCGTCGATATAAGGCGCTTCCCGGTTGGGGCTCCAGTAATCCATCTCGGCATCATCCTGGGTGGCCTCTTGCAGGCGGTAAACCCTGGGGATGTCATTGGCGAAGCCGTAGTAATAGCCGGTCGCCGGATCGAAGGCGCCGGTATTCCAGTTCGCCGAGCCCCAGGAGCCCGGCAGTGTCAATGTGCCCTGGGTGCTACCCACCTTGTCACTGGCGATAGAGGGAGGCGTAAAGATGGGGCCGATGACAAAATTCGCGACCGTCGCCCTGGCGATCTGGCCCACTTCCGGGAAGTCGATGATGTCCGCCAGGCTAACACCCTGACTCGCGATCGCTGCGGGCTTCGTGGGGAAGGGCTGGGTTGGCGACGTCATTTCGCCGGGCACGTCGGACTGTGGCACCGGCCGCTCCTCAATAGGCCACACCGGCTCGCCCGTGACCCGATCGAACACATAAACCCAGCCGGTCTTGTTGGCCTGCATCACCGCCTTGATGGTGCGCCCATCGACGTTGATCTCACCCAGCAGCGGCGGACCGACATTATCGTATTCCCAGACGTCGTGATGCACCATCTGGAAATGCCAGACCCGTTCCCCGGTAGTCACATCGATGGCCACCAGGGAGTTGGAATACAGGTTGTCACCGGGGCGGTGGCCGCCGTAATAGGCCGCCGTCGGTGCGGTGAAAGGCACATACACATAGCCAAGGTCCTCATCTGCACTCAGGCAGCACCAGGCACCGAGGTCACCGGACGCTCTTGCGGAGTCGTTTCCCCAGGTATCGAATCCAAATTCACCCTCCCGCGGCACCGCGTGAAAGGTCCACAGCAACTCCCCGCTTCGTACGTCATAGCCCCGCACGTCCTCCGAGGCCACGCCCCGCCACTTGGCACCGCTGTCACCGGCGCCGTCAACCGTACCGGCTAGCACAATCACATCGTTCACCACGATAGGGCCGCCGGAATTGTAGCTGTAGGAGTTGGCACCTGCTGGAATCAGGCTAACCCGGCCAGCGTCGCCGAAACTGGCAATGGCTTCGCCGCTCGTCGGATCCAGGGCATAGAGGTAGCCTTTGCGAATCACCAGCAGTTGGCTATCCGCGCCATCGGCCCAGTATTCCAGGCCGCGGGTACTGCGCCCGCGCGCTGATTCCAGCGTCGGGGCATCGGGCTGCTGCACCCACAGGGTCGCGCCCGTGGCCGGGTCGAAGGCTTCCGCCAGCCCGACACCATTGGCGGCGTAGAGCACCCCATCGATCAGGATCGGCGTGGAACGCAGATTGCCGGATACCCGCAGGTCCGGGTAGGCACTGGTTATTGACGAATCGACGGCGGGGCGCCGCCAGAGGATTTTTAGCTCAGAGACGTTTTCAGCATCGATCTGAGCCGCCGGAGAGTAGCGGTTGAACGCCTTGGTGCCGCCCCAGTAGCTCCAGTCAGAGTTGGCATCGGCAGCTTGTGTAATTGCCGAGTAGGTGAACAAAAAGGAGAGAGAAATAGTGAAGCAAGTAAACGGTAGAATTTTGTTTTTCAATTATGGGCTTCCACGGGGCTGTATTTTTGGAGACAGTTTGGCACTAATCGGCGGACTGAGCTATACCCGCTGAACGGAAGTGGAAATCCACAATGGCATTGCGTAAATGGCCGATAACTGTTGAAATAACCACCTACAACAAACCGTTCAAAATCCCACTGCTTTACCGGTTTTAGTGAGGGTTGAAGGAGACAGCTCAATGCGTCTATCTATTACCCCAAGCCGGGTCGCCGGCATTGCGCTGCTGGGCCTGGCACTGCCACTCAGCGTTGCGGCACAGTCATCCGCTTCCCACGACACCGTGGGGGAAGTCACCTTCGCCGATGATATCGCTCCCATTCTCTATGAGAACTGCGTGAAATGTCATCGCGCCGGCGGCCTGGCACCGATGTCGCTGATGACTTACCAAGAGGTCCGTCCCTGGGCGCCGATGATCAAGTACAAGACCGGATTGCGGGACAAGATGGGCACCATGCCGCCTTATTACCTGGAGCGGGGTATCGGTATCCAACAGGTAAAGGACGACGAGCGACTCAGTGAAGAACAACTACAACTGATCGCCCGATGGGCGGACAACGGCGCGCCACAAGGCAATCTCGAGAACCTGCCGCCTCTGCCCGAATTCAAGGACTCCAACGAGTGGCGGCTGGGACCGCCGGATCTGGTCATACCCCTTCAGGATCTGTATGTCGCTGGCGATGCCGCCGATGTCTGGATTGGTGGCACGCCGATATTGACCGGGCTCACCGAGGACCGCTACGTCAGTGCGGTGGATATGCGTGAAGTGAATGATGTGCAGTCCTCTGACGCCGGCGGCACCATCGTTGGAGGACTCTATATCGTCCATCACATGACCTGGCAGACCACGGTGATTGGCGCAGGCGATGAACGCGACACCTGGCCGGTACACGAGTTGGGCCGCAATCCGGATATTTTCGATCCCAAGGCCGGGCGCCTGCTGGCGGCTGGCTCCAGCGTCATGCCCCTGACTTATCACCTGCACTCCAACGGTCGTGACACCAATGGCCACATGGAGTTGGGATTCTATTTCCACCCGAAGGGCTATGAACCGGAGCACAAGAAAGCCCGGTGGTCACTCGGCGATGGGCTCAACATCAGCATCCAGGGGAATATGTCGGGGCAGGAGCTGCACACTTACACCGTGCTCAAGCAACACACCAAGATCTCCTCATTCGAACCGCACCTGCATTCCCCCGGCGCGCGCATGTGCCTGGAAGCCATCTGGGGGAACCAGATCGAGACTCTGGCCTGTTCCGGTTACGACCACAACTGGGTCAAGCAATATACATTCGAGGACGATTACGCGCCACTGCTGCCCAAGGGCACCATTCTCCATATGATTGGTTACATGGACAACATCGCCAGCAACCCCAATGTAGTGGACGCGAGAAACTGGTCTGGCTCCGGCAATCGATCGGTCACCAATATGTTTCTCCATCTCGGGCAATCGGTGGAGTTGACCGATGAGCAATTCGTGCAGGAGATGGCGGAGCGCCGGGAGCGGCTTGGCCTGACCAAAAATGATCACCTGATTGGCTGCCCGCTGTGCATGGCTGATATTCCGTTGCTGGAAGCTGTGGACGATAGCGCGGAAGATTGACGCGCTGTTGCAGGAAACGAGTGTGCAGGAAACTTCAGTGAAGGGATTAGAGCGGGCGCAGGGTGATTTCTTGAACGGCAGGGCCAATACCACAGGCAGTGTGATCACGCGAATTGTATCGACGGCGTTATTCTTGTGGGCTCTAATATTACTCACCAGCAATACCGCCGCCCAGTCCCAATCCTCCTACGATTCCGGCAGAGGCATATCACCCGTTTACGAGGGCTGGGTCCTCAACGACGATGGTTCCCATACCCTGTTGTTCGGTTACATGAATGAAAATTGGAAACAGGAGTTGAACGTACTCATCGGCCCGGAAAATTCCTTTTCACCGGGCCCGGCCGACCGCGGTCAACCCACCCATTTTCTTCCCCGTCGCAACCGCAACGTATTCGGCATCGAGGTAGGGGCAGACTTCGAAGGTGAGTTGGTGTGGACCCTGATCAACGGCGAGGGCGTCACCCAGACCGCCTATGGTTCCCTGCTCAAAGACTACGTCCTGGAACCCATCACCATCATGTCTGAATCCGGCACCGTGGCTGGCGGCTTCAATAATTCCGACGACGTGCAAAGCAATGTCCCACCCACAGTCAGCCTGCACGGTGACGACATGCGCACGGTACCGGTGGGTCAGCCCCTGCGACTCGAAGTAACCATAGTAGACGACGGCAAACCCGATTATCGAACTTATCGACGCTATGCGCCGCTCGATGCAGAAGAAACCCCGCGGCAACGCCTGGAAAAAGCCCTGCGGCCCCCCATCCGCGGCACCGTCGACAGGGTGGTGGGCATGACCTTCTCCTGGCTTGTCTATCGTGGCAGCGGGGAGGTGAGTTTTAGTCCGCTGCAGGTGAAAACCTGGGAAGACACCCGCGCCTTTCAGAATTCGCCCTGGTCGCCGTTTTGGGCTCCACCGGAGATGCCGGAGGATGGTGTGGTGCGGACTGAGATTATCTTTCATGAGCCTGGCGAGTATGTGATGCGGGGCAGGGCGGATGATGGTGGTTTGACTGGCGATGTCGACCTTATTGTCCGGGTTATTGAATAAGCGATATAGATAACTCTGTTTTCTTTGCTGCGAGCACGACGTGCCAATGGAGACCTGATCTCGAGTTCAAGCAGGTGTCAGATGGCAACTTCGGATATTCTTTTTCTCATCGAATAGTGCTGTTATGATGCGCCTGAATGCTATCCAGGCTTTGTCGACTGGTTTGTGGGGTTGTAACAGGATTAATAAATTGAAAATTATTCGCTCTATGATAGTGGCCGCAGGGCTGCTGGGTTTGGCCCTGGCTGCGACTCAATTGCAAGACTCGCAGGCGGCGCAGCAATCACCACAAAACGAAGCCAAATGGCTTATCGTCAATTACTGGTCTGAGTGGTGTGCGCCGTGTCGCGTGGAAATCCCAGTGCTCAATGCGTTGAATGAGACCCTTTCATCCACCAATGTGACCATAGTTGGTGTCAACTTCGATGAAGATCCCCGTGAGATAACACTCTCCATCGCCGCAGACATGGGCATCGAATTTCCCACCTTAACCATGGATGTCGTGGCTGAATTAAAGTTGAGGGCGCCAGACGTATTGCCTACCACGTATATCTTGTCACCAGGACGTGAAGTCGTGGCAAAAATGATTGGTGCCCAGACGCAAGAGAGTTTGCTGGCGCAATTAGCAATCCTTAACTTGCCAGAAGAGAAAGATTAATTGCCCGGGACCAACGCACTGTGAATTATTCAGCAGCTACTGTTTTATTACGACCACTAAATGCATTCAGTATTGTGATCTGTGTCGGTTTTATAGCCATGAGCACAGCCTTGCAAGCTGCCGACGCCGTGGTGGTTGAACTGATGCCATCACCTGCTGCTATCAACAGCAGCCTGTCACGAGTCATAACAAATAGTAAGGGGCAGGTTTATCTTTCCTGGGTCACTCGAGAAGACGAGTTGGCCACATTGAGCTATTCAAAATTTGAAGGCGATAGCTGGACTGACCCGGCAATAATCAGTTCGGGAGATAACTGGTTTAATAACTGGGCCGATTTTCCCTCGCTGCTGGTGAACGACGATAATATGGCGGCCCACTGGCTAAGTATGAGCGCCGAGGGTAGCTACGACTACGATATCAAAGTAGCGTTTTACAGTTCCAGGAACGACAGTTGGGGCAAAGGCATTACTATTCATAAAGATGGCATCAGCGCCGAACATGGATTCGTTGCCATGTTACCGATGAGCGAAGGCCGTACTTTTATTTCCTGGTTAGATGGACGCGAAACGGCCGGAAGTGGCGACCACATTACGCCCCCAAGGTCTGATCCTGGCATGCCTGGTGCGATGACCCTGCGGGCGGGTATTTTTGATAGAGCAGGTGGAACTGTCAGCGAATGGGAATTGGATCACAGGGTCTGTGATTGTTGCCAGACCAGCGCCGCCATGTCGGCTACAGGTCCGCTGGTGGTCTATCGGGATCGCTCCGACCAGGAGATCAGAGATATCTACATCACGCGCTATGCTAATGGCGCCTGGACAGAACCCATGCCAATCCACAATGATGGCTGGGAAATAGCCGGATGTCCTGTCAATGGACCCGCCATCGCAGCCAGGGGCGAGCAGGTCGCTGTCAGCTGGTTCACCGCCAAAGACGATGCACCTTTGGTCCAACTGGTGGTATCGACGGACAGCGGCAAATCATTCTCGGCACCTGTCTTGGTGGCGAGTCAAACGACGAACGGCCGCGTCGGCACTACCATTCTCGAGTCTGGCGATATCGCCGTCAGTTGGATGGACACGGAAGGGCCCGATGCGAAGATCATGCTCACGCGATTCAGCGCCGAAGGCAACTTGTTGGAAACCACCCAAATTGCAGACAGCAAGGCATCGCGCCGTAGCGGCTTCCCCATCATCGACAGCGTGGGTAACGATGTTTATGTGACCTGGACTGATGTTAGTGGGGCGGCGCAAGTAAAAGTAGCCCGTGTGATCTATGGTAGTAGTAAAGGTGAGTAGTAAATGTGACGGAGGGATTTAATGTCAGTCCCCCGTAGCCTACTAGACCTGACTCCGTGATCGACGAGACTTTACAATCGCGATCGACCAGAATATTGTTTCTTCTACCATGGTAGACGCCAGGAATTTCAAGGCGTACCTAAAGAATTAAGGAGATCGACCATGTCAAAATTCAAGCAATTAGCAGTTACCTCAGCCATCCTGGGCTTATCATTATCTGTTCTATCCACACTCAGCACGGCCCAGGACCCCGCGAGGCCAGATTTGTCTGGGGTCTGGACCAACACTTCACGGACCGGTCTGACTCGCCCACGGGGTGTTGAAGCACTCGTTGTTTCCGCCGAGCAGGCTCAACAAATGGTCGCCACCATGTCGATTGCCGGCATATCGGCCGAAAATGTGGCTGCAGGCCCGGAGATCGACCCCGAAACCGGCGCGCCTCCGGTGGGAGGCCAGGACTTTGGCCTGCGTGGTTATAACTTGTTCTGGACCGACCCCGGCTCGTCACTGGCCCTGGTAAAAGGTGAATTCCGCACCTCGTACATTGTCAATCCGGAGAACGGCCAGGTGCCGAGACTGGCGAACCCCAAAGTAGACTTGAATCGACCCCAGTTCGGTGCCCGCTATCTGACCGGTGTCGCCGATGCCTCGGGCCCGGAAGCCATGCCAATATCCGAACGCTGCCTCATTGGTTTCGGCAACACCGCGGGTCCGGGAATGATGGGCACGCTCTACAACAGCAGCTACCAGTTCGTGCAGACGGATGATTATGTATTGATCAATGTGGAGATGGTGCATGACGCCCGCATAATTCCGATCTTTGCCACCGCGGAAGAAGCCCGGGCAAATCGTCGACCTGCGGTATTGAGCCAGTGGCTGGGTGACTCTGTTGGCTGGTATGAAGACGACACCCTGATCATCGAGACAACCAACATCAACCCGCTGCAGATGGGGCAAAGTTCCATAGCTATCTCGCAAGATGGCAAGATCACCGAGCGCTTCAGTCGCTATGCCGAGAATGAGATGCTCTACCAGTTTACTGTGGATGATTCTAATCTTTACAGCCAGCCGTGGACCGCGGAATTGAGCTACTACCCCCTGGATGGGCGCATGTATGAATACGCCTGCCACGAGGGAAATTACGCGATGCCGGGTATTCTTGCCGGCGCCCGGCGGGAAGAATTTGAGGCTGGGCTATAAGAGGACTGAAGGGCACTCACAGTTTAACAAGTTAGAATCAATGAAATAGAGGTGCGGCAGGCGAGACATCAAATACAGACAGTTTCTAATTTTCCGATGACGCGAGAGGAACTATGCAGAAACTCCTTGGTGTAATTTTTAAAATCGTGCAGATGACTGCTAGCTTCTTCGATCGCACCATTAATGACCACCGTCTGGGAGCGCCTGAATATTTTGGCGATCCTTATCCTGAATATGAGCGCTTACTGGCACGAGGCTCGGTGATTCGTACCTACGTGGTTGGTGGCTGGAGTGTACTAGGATTCGACGCTGTCAGCGCAGTACTTACAGACCCAAGAATCAGTTCTGATTTGATGAAGAATCCGACGATTCGCCGAATGTATAGGATGTCATCGGGTGGTGATTCGAGAATCCTCAAAAATCCATTGATGTTGAGTATGGACCCTCCCGAACACAGTCGAATTCGCAAACTTGCTCGCGGCGGATTCCTGCATAAGTTTGTTCAAAGCCTTGAGCCGAAAATCCGGCGGCTGACGAACCAGTGTTTGGACCGGGTCGAAAGTCAAAAGCAGATTGAATTGATCTCAGTGCTGGCTCGCCCGCTACCCGCTATGCTCATATCTGACTTGATCGGTGTGGAAGTCGCCGACAGAGATCGATTTAGAACTTTAGCCGAAGTGTTTTTGCAGAATGTTACCGTCATCGAATTTTCAGCCTTGGGAAAAGCCGACAAGGCCATGGGAGACATGCTCGATTTCATGGAAAATATCGTCGAGGGGAAACGCAATAATCTGGGCGATGATCTCATTTCTCTACTCATCACCGCCGATACTGACGGGGAGAAACTCTCATCACGGGAAGTAACACGGATGTGCGTACTGCTGATGGCGGCGGGTTACGAGACAACCACACGGCTTATTGGCAATGCGGTATATCTGCTCCTGCAGAATCCCGATCAACTGCAGGACTTGCGATCGGATCCCAAATTAATACCTCAGGCCATCGAAGAAGTGTTGCGTTTCGAGCCACCGGTGCAGACGCTTACCAGGACTGCTACCGAGGACATGGAAATTCTAGGCGAGCAGATTAAGAAACATCAAACCATTATATTGGTTATTGCCGCGGCGAACCGAGATCCCGCCGCCAATGACAGTCCGCAGGAATTCAATATTCACCGAGAGAAGATCAATCACATCGCGTTTGGTCACGGAATTCATTTGTGTCTCGGTGCCGAACTCGCTCGCCTGGAGGCGAAGGTAGCGCTAGAAGTATTGTTAGAGAGGTATCCGATTATAGAATTGGACACAGGCACACCGAAATGGGAGCAGAGCTATCTCATGCGCGGTCTCGACGAGCTTCCCCTTAGAATTTCCTGACTCTTCCCATCCCCCTTGTCAACGGCGCAGGTCTGCCTCCGCCGATGTACAGAGGGAGACCTGCGCCCCGTACTATATCCGTGGCAGTCGGTACACGCGCATCGCCGTGTCGTGAAACATGGCGGCACGTTCGTCGGCGGAGAATCCCCGCGTCAGCTTCTTGAACTGATTCCACAGCACCGTATACGAGCACGACAGTTTGTCTACCGGGAAGTTGCTCTCGAACATGCAGCGGTCGGGTCCAAACTGGTCGATGGTGTAGTTGTACCAGTCTCGATTGGCCTGGAGTAGCTCATCCGATGTCGGCGGTCGCTCCCGCTGGTGCCAGCCGTAGCCATTGACGACCATCTGGATGCCCCCAACCTTGGCAACGACATTCGGGCATTTCGCCAGCTCGGCGACTGCCGGCTTCCAGGCGGCGAACACCTCGTCGCGACGCCCCGCCCAGGAGCCTATTCCGATCGGCCCGCCGAGGTGGTTGAAGATGATGGTGGTGTCCGGGAACGCTTTCGCGAGGTCGGTGAGGTCGTCGATGTGGGTGTGATAGAGCCAGCCCTCGAATGACAGTCCGTAGGTACGCAGGTGCGCGTAGCCTTTGCGGAAGTCCGGATCCAACAATATATGTTGTGGCGCGTCAGCGGCCTGGTTTGGCAGCACGGACCGATCCGCCCACGCCGCGCGATGGCGAATGCCGCGAAAACGCTGCGGACTGGCCGCAATCTGCGCTTCCAGCACCGCGGCAACCCGGTCGCCCAGCCTGAGGTTGGCGGAACCGACGATACCCGTCGCTACCCGCGTCTCACCGTAGCCGCCACTGGCGCTCTTGGCGGCGACGCCCTGCACGAACTCGGTCTCGCCAACCACTCTAAGCTCTTCCGGTCCATCGGCGCGGTACATGGATGTACACTCGACGAAGACCGTCTGCCGCACGTTGTGCGCCTGCGTATCTTCGATCAGATCCTCAAGCATATACCGATTGTTGGGGCGGTCCCACAGATGGTGATGGGGGTCGATGATGGGAAGCTCTGGCTCAAGCGCCGGCTCTTCGGTCAGCGACAGCCAGTCAGGCATTGGCTGGGCCAGCGCGGATTTTGTTAAGGGCCCTGGCAGAGCGCCGCTGAGTGCGAGGCCACCCGCGGTGACTATGCCTGCTTGCTGGAAAAAGCCTCGGCGCGTGATGTGAGTCATGGCAGTACCCCTGCGTGTTTGTCTCTGGGAAGAATAGAAGTTATCTCTGTTTAAGTCCACGTCTTCAAGAAAATGGGGACAGACCCACTACTGGCCCACAAATTTTCAGGACGTGAATCTGGTGCTCAGTGTAGTGACCGTCGCCCGCAGGCAGAAAAATGCTCCTGCATTTTCTGCATTTCCGCCATCCATGGCGGTCGGAGCGGGCGCCGAGCCTACAGGGATGTATTCACGGCGTGTCACGGAAGTGAGTACCAGATTCATGTCTGTCACCATTTTTTGATCGAGTGTCCAGCTCTAGTTGCCGATGAATATGTCCAGCGGCAACACGGCGGTGACTCCCACATTGGGCGCATCCACAAGTTGGCTTATGCGAATATCTACAGCGACGCTGGCGATCACATAAGCCTGTTGCCGGTTGTATCCATAGGTACTGGTAATATAGTCAACGATGCCATCGATGGCGTTGCGCGCTGCCAGGTTGATATCGTTAGACAGGTTTTCCAGGCCGGCAATCACATCGGAATTCAGATAGCGCATGTCCGGCGGCACGTCCCCGGCATTTTTCACAGGAATACCGGTTACTGCATAGAAACGACGCGAAGGAATGTCCAGCAACTGGGCCGAACCTTCGAAGTGAGGACCCCGTGACAGGTCGGGACCGTCTTTGAGAATCTCTGTTGTTACCCAGACATCCGCCGACATTTCGATTGCCGTGCCCGAGACTTCCCCGTCGCCCTGGGCATAATGCAGGTCACCGATTGCCAGGCCACAGCCATCGATGAAACAGGGCAGGTAGATCGACACACCTGTCTTCAGGTAGCGTATGTCCATGTTGCCACCATGCTCCCGCGGTGGAAGTGTGCGCAGGCACTGATCACGTGCACTACCATTCGGTCCGCACAGAGCCGCCGGGTCGGCGCCGTCGGCCATAGGCAGTGAGACGCGCCCGCCGGCATCGGCCAGCGCCTGCTCCCGTTCCAACATCACCCGTAGCTGATTGGGTCCAGGCATCGTCGTGATGACACCAGGAAAACTGCCGTTCGGAATACGGATGCCAGGGAGGTCGTCGCTCTCGGCGTAGATTCTGTTCAGTCGCCAGATCACCAGGCTCTGCCCATCGACAAGGTCGGGGATGAAACCGGAACTGCCGCCCATAGTCCAGGCATAAGGGCCGGGATCGATATTGTTGATAGTTACCTTCAACACATCACCCGCCACCGCACCTTCGATATAAACTGGTCCGGTAATGGGATGTACCCGGCTGAAATCGCCATTCAGAGTATCAGGTTCAGTAGTCTGAGCGGCGGCAGCACCGAGCGCATCCCGTGCATCACGGGTTCTGAACAGGATGGTCTGTCCCGGCCTGGCTCTCGCCGCCATCGGTATATCGGGATGCAGTCGATTCACGCAGCCGGGGTCTTCGATGCAGTCTGCACCCTCACCACCAACGACGACTATGTCGCTGTCTGCAGCTATAGCGCCGCTCGACATCAATATACCGATAACACAGGCGAGCAGACCCGATAGTGCCTGAGGTATTTTAATCATCGCAGGGTTCCTCCCGTTATTTTGTTTGACTGTAGGATAACAACAAACACAGGGACATTCTGGGGTCAGGTCTTGCAATTTAGCATCGCGCAGCTTTCGCCCGTGATTGACGCAACATTCAAGACCTGACCCCGACAGCATAGGTTATCATTCTTCTGCCCGACCCTCTGTCTTACACAGCATTAGCCACCATGAACCAATCAACTACAGATCTCACACCCCTTTGGATGCCATCAGACGAAACTGTCGCTAGCGCAAATATTACCAGTTATATCACCTGGCTCGCTGCCCGCGGCATTGAAGTCTCCAATTACGAAGAACTCTGGCGTTGGTCTGTCGATCACATCGAAGATTTTTGGGAAGGCCTGTGGGACTACTTCGAGCTCACCTATAGTGAGAAATGGTCGGCGGTATTAACGCAGCGAAAGATGCCTGGTGCCGAATGGTTTCCCGGTGTTCGTCTCAACTATGCTGAAAATATCTTCGCCCGGCGCGATGACAGCAAGCCCATGATCCTGTTTAAAGGCGAGAACAGCTTGCTGCAGGAATACAGCTGGGCGGAAATAGAAGAGCAGACTCGACGATTAGCCGCAGTTCTCAAGGAGTTGGGCGTGGAAGAAGGTGATCGCGTCGCGGCTTACCTGCCCAATATTCCCGAAGCCATTGTGGCTTTGCTGGCCGTGAGCAGCATCGGCGCCATCTGGTCGAGTTGTCCTCCAGACTTCGGAAAAAGCAGCGTGCTGGATCGATTTATCCAGATACAGCCGAAGGTATTGATAGCGGTCGATGGTTATGACTTTGGTGGCAAGACCCATGATCGCCGAGCTGTGGTGGCAGAAATTCAGCAGGAATTACCAACAGTTGAGAAAACATTACTCATCGATCACATCAGCGAAGATACTGCAGGTCTGATCAATACAGTGCTCTGGTCACAAGCGCTGAGCGATGCAGACGATTCAAGCCTTACTTTCGCGCAACTGCCGTTCGATCATCCCTTGTGGGTTCTTTACACCTCCGGCACCACCGGTTTGCCTAAACCCATTGTGCATGGCCACGGGGGTATCGTGCTGGAACATTGCAAAGCACTGGTGTTTCACAATGATATAAAACCCGGTGATCGTTTCTACTGGTATTCCAGCACGGGATGGATGATGTGGAACTATCTGGTCGGTGCCTTGTTTGCCAGGGCGACGGTGGTAATTTACGACGGCAGCCCCGCATACCCGAGCATGAGTGTGCAATTCGAACTGGCAGAGAAAGCGGGTGTGACTTATTTTGGCACTTCGGCGGCATTTATAAGTGCGTGCATGAAGGCCGGTATTCACCCGAATCAGGACTATGACCTGAGTGCGATTCGTGCAGTCGGCTCCTCTGGATCACCCTTGTCCATTGATGGGTTTCATTGGATTTATGAAAACATCAATAAGGATCTGGCGCTGGAGTCGCTTAGTGGAGGCACCGATCTTTGTACCGCCTTTGTCGGGGGTGCGCGCATATTGCCGATCTACCCGGGCGAGATTCAAGGCGCGTCCCTTGGCGCCAATGTGCAGGCTTTCGATGAGGAAGCCAAGCCGGTAAGGAATGAGCTTGGGGAACTGGTTATCACCGAACCCATGCCGTCCATGCCACTCTATTTTTGGAATGACGAAGGCATGACGCTGTATACAGAAAGTTATTTCAACATGTATCCCGGCATCTGGCGCCATGGCGATTGGATTCGATTTAACGATCGTGGTGGCTGCGTGATATTCGGCCGCTCCGACTCAACCATCAACCGCCAGGGCATCCGCATGGGAACCAGCGAGATATATCGGGTGGTGGAATCTTTCGATGAAATACTCGACAGCCTGATTATCGACCTGGAGTTCCACGGTCGGGAATCATTCATGCCACTGTTTCTGGTATTAAGAGAGGGAGCGAGCCTGGATGAAGATCTCAAAACCCGAATACGCAATAAGCTGCGCCGCGATGTTTCACCGCGCCACGTGCCCAATGAAATGCTGACGATTGATGAAGTGCCTTACACCCTAAGTGGTAAAAAGATGGAAGTGCCGATTCGTAAAATCCTGCTTGGCATGGAGGTCGATCGAGCGGCAAACTTGGGTGCGATGCGCAATCCGGAAGCAATCAATTATTTTCTAGAATATGCCAAGAAATAAATTCGGGGTCAGGTCTTGCATGTTAGCGCGGGAAACTAGAAAATTTTGATGTTTGTGCTATAACTTATGTAATGCCATTTACCACGGAGGGTGCAATATGGCCAGGCCGTTACGTCTTGAGTTTGCCGGAGCTTTGTATCACGTCACATCGAGAGGGGACGGAAAGGAGAATATCTACTTCTGCGATAAGGATCGATGGCTGTTTCTGAAAGTCTTGGGAAAAGCCTGTGAGCGGTACAACTGGGTCTGCCATGCCTACTGCTTAATGGCCAATCACTACCATCTATTGATCGAAACCCCCGATGCGAATCTTTCTGCGGGAATGCGCCATCTAAATGGCGTTTACACACAGTCAATCAATCGATCTCATAACCGTGTTGGGCACCTGTTTCAGGGAAGGTTTAAGGCTATTCTGGTGGACAAGACTAGCTATCTGCTGGAGCTTAGCCGCTACATCGTTCTTAACCCAGTCCGAGCCAATATGGCTACCAATCCGGAAGATTGGTTCTGGAGCAGTTACCAGGCTACGGTTGGCCTAAGAAGCAAACAACCCTGGCTACAATGCGAGGCACTGCTATTGCAATTCGGCAGCAGCAGGCACGTTGCCATCGCGCGTTATCGACGATTTGTTCTTAATGGCATTAACTCAGCGAGTCCCTGGGAAGGGCTGAAGGATCAGATATATTTGGGAAGTGAGGCATTTGTAGAGGAGTTGAAAAAAATGATTGGCCATACAGCGTTATCAGAAATTCCCAGGGCACAGCACCGTCGATCCCCCAAGCCCCTGTCTCAATATCGCCAGGAAGCTGATAATCAGGATGCTGCCATGTTCCATGCTTACTATTCTGGAGGCTATAAACAGCGAGAGATAGCGAGCTACTACGGAGTTCATTACACGACGGTGAGTCGCGCCATAAAACGAATCGAGACCTGCTAACACGCAAGACCTGACCCCTCCCAAGTAATCTACCCGATCCCAATTACGATCAAAACCGAATAATCCTGCTTGTTACAGCCATCAACCCCAGGCATAGCCGCCCCCGGCCGAACAGGAAAGTCCGACTTCTTAGCGTTGGCGGGGGAACACGATGCATTGCTGGTAGCCGGTGTGTAACGACCGGAACGGCAGCGCAGATGGGTCACGTCATAGATCGACGCGTCGTTGTCCAGCTCCCAATTCTGAGTGCCGTCACTGGCCATGGGATGCACAGTCAGCGCAGCCTGAGCCCGGCGGTCACCCGTGACCAGATAAAGGCCAGCAGGGAGAGGGAATTCAGGTTGTTCCATAATCAGGCCGTGTTCCTCCAACCACCAATCCTTGTTATCGAGGGTCCATTTTGCCGGGGCAACACCGCCGTTGGCCTGCAATCTGTCATAGTCATCCAGATCGACACCACGGGGACCAGGGTCTTTGCGCCATAAACCCCATTCCTGGGCATTGCTGCCGGAGTGTGCCTGGGGATCACTCAGAGCGGCGATGTACTGGGGTGGAATCCGTCGGAATTTTGATCGGCCCGATTGTGCCAATACAGCTGGGGATAGCATGAGTGTTGCTGCCGCTGCGGTGCCGACGACCAGCAGGTCACGTCGACTGACTCTATCATCAACCGGATGGCCTGATTTAGCCCGGTCGAGAAAATCTTGTTCTTGCTTTCGGTTCACAATAGTCTCCTCCTGATTCTTTCATTAAAACGTTGCCTGCAGACTGAGCACATAGTCGGGTATTACCCTGCTATCCTGAAGATCTATCCGCCTGATAACACCATCGGCAATATTGCCGTCATAAAAAGTCTTGTCAAACCTGCGTCCATCTTCATTCAGAAAATGCGCCGCTTCGAACCTAACCCTGATATTGGAAGTGAAATTATACTCGGCAAAGGCGCTGGACAAATGAATCTCGTAATCGGTTATTTCGTACAAGGATACATCCT
Source organism: Pseudomonadota bacterium (assembly GCA_022566775.1). Taxonomy (GTDB): domain Bacteria; phylum Pseudomonadota; class Gammaproteobacteria; order Pseudomonadales; family Pseudohongiellaceae; genus UBA9145. The sequence goes on from JADFIJ010000034.1 coordinate 15,703, forward strand.
GACGTAGTCGGCCACTGCGCCGGTGTGCACTGAAGCCGTAGGCGAAGTTCGTGTTCTCCAGGTCGTGACGGAAACTCACCCTGACGTAATGGGGGGTTGAGTTGCGCAATGGGCGCTTGGCGCCAGTGAATGGATCGGTCGCCTCAGAATCTTCATAGGTGTAGGACACCGTCAACACCGCAGACGGAAATCCAACAAAGCCAAAGCGGGTATTAAGATCGGCCTTGAAGCTCTTTTTCCAGGCAGAACCTATATTTCCCACACCGGAGTCATCGGCTCCAATCAGTATTTTGTCGATATGATCAGAAATGCTCTCATACAGAACCTTAAATTCAACTGAGCCGCCATCATTGGCAAACCGTCGTTCGTAACCCAGGGAATATAACCAGGTCTTTTCCGGCTCCAGGTCCGGATTACCGAAATTGATGATATCGTCGTCGATATTACGGCTGGCAACGAAGTCATTGAGATTGAGCTGGCTCACGGTACGTTCTGACAACAGGCGGAACTGGTCGGAGGCAGTCAGATCGTAGCGAAGTTCAATACGTGGCTTGAGATACCGGAAACTACGTTCGTTGGTCTCACCCTCCCGGTCTTGAAATATAGTAGAGAATTCCTCGGTGAGGGCCGATTGCAGGCTGATCTTATCCGTCAGGAGAATGCTGTGAGTGACGAACACTTCATAGCGATCTTCCTCGACGATCGCATTTTCCAAGGGATCGTTATTGAAGGCGAAGGTTCTATCCAGTGTGTTAAAGGCTGCCTCAGCGCCATATTCCAGGGTATGCCGGCCAAAATTACTGGTCATGGTAGAGCGTATAATGGTTTCCCCTTCATCGTAATCGGCGATGCTCGAGAACAGGCGAGTGCTTGTACCATTTGCTAATGTATCCTGAATAATTTCATCCCTGTTCTCGGTGCGATTTATCACGAATAGCGTTTTAAGCCGACCCATGTTTCCCACATTGAATTCCAGATCGCCGCCAATTTCAAATTCCTGATTCTCAAAGCTGAAGTCACCGTCTTCGATAGCAAACGGATCCAGGGCAGCACCGCTACCGACAAGGAACTGGTCTTCCAGCCTGTCTTCAATTTTTTCATTATCGGAATACAGTGCATTCAAACGCAGACGCGTACCATTTAGGAATTCGTATCCGAGCGTACCGGTGTAGATATGGTTCGCTTCATCTTCTTCTGTAACCAGTGCACGGAACTGATTGGGCGTACGATCTGGATTCAATACATCCTCGTCAACATTTCTGAGCCGCGGGCGGGTGTCGTACTGGTAACTGAGACCGTAATCAAGCAGTCCGCTACTACCATTGAATGAGGCCAATACCTTTGGCTTCATCGACATCTCGTCGATATTAGTGACACCGACATCCAGGAAACTGGAGGATGAATCGCTTGCCCCCTCTCGCAGAATCACATTATAAATAATCCCTTCATTGCGAATATCGAGACCTTCCGCGTTGCCCCGGATCAGTTCAATTCTTTCGACCTGTACAGCCTGAATTCGCGCCAGGGCGGTGGACATGTTATTCACCTTGCCGGACATACGGCGGCCATCGATCAGGACCTGCACATCGGAGGAGCCAAAACCCCGGTTATTGTTGCCTCGTGATCCACCTCTGCGACCAAGAACGGACGCGCCACCGGGTATATTGCGGATCATATCCGTCAGGGTAACCGGGCTGTATTGCGCAAAATACGCCATATCGTAAATGACAGTTGACTGATCCTGTTCCTGTGCAGCCACCGAAGTCACAATAGAGACCGACAAAATCGAGACCCATAGAATCCAGGGCACAGAATTTATGTGAGGGAATCCTGCAGAAAAAATGTGGCTACGGTCATGCATTTTTCAGTTCTTCCTCCCTTTTATTTCAGCGTGCCTGTCTGGCCAGGGTGGGTTAGTGAATATTGGGAGATTAATAGCTATCTCCAATCAAGTCCACGCCTTCCGTTCCGAGAGCGATTACGGGGTCAGGTCTTGCGTGTTAGCACTACCGGGTCCCTACGCTAACACGCAAGACCTGACCCCCAATATTCTTTATTGTAATCCCGCGACAACGTCTAGCAGACGATGGATATCGTCAGCGTAAACTTCGCCGATATTTCCGATACGAAATGTATCGACTTCCGTCACGTTGCCTGGATAGATCACGAAGCCTCTGTCCTTAAGCGCCAGGTAGAACTCTTCGAAACGATATCCCGGATGTTGGGGGCTGATGAAGGCAGTGATAATCGGGGACTGACATTCATCTGGCAGTAGACATTCAAAACCCAGTTTGCGCATGCCGTCAACCAGCAGGCGCTGGTTTTCAGAATACCTGGTGGCGCGGGCTGCAATGCCACCTTCCTCTCGCAATTCTTTCAGCGCCTGGGAAAAGGCGTGAACCACGTGAGTCGCCGAGGTAAAGCGCCATTTGCCTTGGTCTCGCTCCATGGTGCGCCACTGCTCGTACATATCCAGGCTCAGCGAGCGGGCTTGCCCGGCTGTGGACTCGATTGCTTCTCTTCTGGCAATGACAAAGCCAAAGCCGGGAACGCCCTGAATACATTTGTTCGCACTGCTGACAAGATAGTCCGCCTGCATTTCCTCCATGGACATAGCCATGCCGCCGAAGGAACTCATGGCGTCGACGATATAGGTTTTGTCAAACGACTTTACCAGTTTACCGATGGCCACGATGTCATTGAGCCGGCCGGTAGTGGTTTCACAATGCACTACAGCGACATGTGTGATTGCCCGGTCATCTTGCAGAGCGGCCTCTATCTGCCCGGGATCTACAGCGCCAGTTTCACCGAAATCGATTACAGTCAGGGCAATATCCAGATATCTGGCCATCTCGGCCATACGGGAGCCATAAGCACCATTAGCCAGCACCAGAAGTTTGTCTTCTTTACCCAGCGCGGTACCAATCACGGATTCCACGCAGAATGTTCCACTGCCTTGCATCAACACCGCAGTGCAATCCAGATTTTTGGTAGCCAGCGACACCAGTTCAGCCCGTATCTCCTGGACCATGCTGTTGTAGTCCTTATCCCAGGTACACCAGTCCCGTAACATCGCTGATTTTACCGTCTTACTGGACGACAGAGGTCCCGGGGTAAGCAGGAGATAGGGGTTTTCTGGAAATTCAGGGCTAGACATAGCCGCGTCTAGGGTCTCTCGCCGCGAGCCAGGCGGGCATTGATGTCATCGATGACTGCAGGCAAATCTACAATGCTGTCAATCACATAATGGGCACCGGATTTGCGTAGCATCTCCCTGGTTAGTTCCGTGCGGCGCTCAATTTCTACCTCGCCAAGACTGTTTGCTTCTTCGATACTGTTGATGTTCAAGTAGTTGCTGTAGCGAGCCACACCCACCGCCCAACATCCTGCATTGAGGCCTTCGCCCACCCCGGAGGCGGTGTCATCCACTTTTACTACCGACTGAATGGTGGTGATATCCATCAGGTCCAGATTCTTGTAGACCATATGGGGTTTCGGGCGTGCACCATTTACCACCTCATCGCCGGCGACCGTGGCGTCGGGGCTGAATCCCTGTTTGCGGGCATCCGCTAGCAAAACATCTACCATCGAGCGCAGGAAGCCGGTAGATACCCCAAGCCTGATGCCGTCTTTCTGCAATTGCTGGGTCACTTCCGCAACGCCAGGCAGCAGAGCTGTGTACTGGGGAAGGCAAGCCAACTGCGCCGGTACGAACTCTTCGAACATGTTGGCGACGTCGTCATCGGTGGGATAGCTACCCTTGATTGACTTCCATCGTTCCCGGATTACCGGGTCTTCGGTCAGCACCTTGATGTGGAGATCCTTGCGCAAACCCATGGGGCCACGTGCCTCCAGCATGCTGATCTCAACACCCTGGTTATTGAATACTTCAACGAAGACTACGGCAGGTGCGATCACGTAGGCATCGGCGGTGGTGCCACTCCAGTCCAGGACGGCGGCTTTGACTCTGCCACGGTATTCCCTGTTGTAGTTAAAATCTGAATTGCCGCTCATCGCCTGCTCCCTGGATAAATTCTGAATTTGCTGGTGGCGCTACCGCCTTCTGAAACGCGGGTGCCATGGTCGCGAGGATCACTATTGTGCGACAGTCTAGGGTATAAATTGGGGGCAGACCACGTTTTTAAATTACCGAGACAGGTTAACAATTGTACTCACGGAAAACGTGGTCAGTCCCCATTTATTTGTCCTCTTTTCAATTCACCCCTTTGCGCCTAATTGCCGCAATCGTTAAAACCAAAATCAGTACCAATGCGGCTATTCCTGACCATAGATTTCGAGCAATCCAGCTGGCGATGGGCCGTTCTTCCGATGCGGTGAGGTCACTACTCGCCATTCTTTCTGCTGATAATAGCTCGTTGGGTAGCGGTGGCCCCTGGATCAGTGACAACACCTCAGGAGCTAACTGGTAGTCCACACTAACGAATTCTGAGAATTCACCAGTAATTGGACCGGTGTCGTAGATGACACTGAAGGGTTGGGCAATATCTATCGCAGGATCAAGAATCATCGCGGCGGCGAACTGAACCTGGCCGGCAATCTTGCCTTCCTTGCCGCTGCCAGCGAAGACAAACCGATCTCTGCGATTCGGATAAACGCTGCCGTTTTGTAGAACCGCTAACCTCAGCTGTCGCAGCCTCGGAGCATTTCCACCGACACCAATCAACAGCATACTGCCGTCTTCAACACGAATGCTGGCTTCCCGATCGGCGTTGGAATAATCCTTGGCACCCACCAATAATTCACCGAGTCGGTAGTGGCCCATGTAGGCCACGAAGAGACGCAGTTCAGTGAGATCATCGAGAGGGACACGAAGCAGTTTTACAAAACCGCTCTCTATTAATTCCTCCCAGGATTTCTGCTGTAGTGAAAACAGGGCTTCTGCCTCGTAGTTCGCTTCAGCCACAAACGTGGAATCGGCGAGATACGCTGTGGCCACTCGGCGAGCCGCATTGCGTATGCCTCTGGCAACTGCCCAGCTGGATATTGTGGCCCGTGACATGCCATCAATGTCTCTGCCGACACGAAATTCTTCTTCGATGTTTTTATTTCTGAATTGCTCAGGAAAACCCGAATCCTCAATGAAATCGCCGCGGAAACTCCGGTAAGACTCCCGATAGTGCAAAATCTTGACCCCGGTGATTCGTCCCTGCAAGTCCATGCCCACCAACGTATCGATGGGACCGCTGAAACCAAGCTGTACCGGTGGCAAATCCGGTGTGGTAAATACATAACCGACCAATTCTGGCTCGATAGTTCCCGTCGCTGTTTTAAAGGCTCTGAAAACTGGCGGGTCACCTTGCCTGCTGGAAAATCTGTCCGCAGCAGGCATAACCTCTCGCATCCAGTCCGTATCCGGGTTCTGCCATTCGGTCTGAGCAAACACCGATGGCTGCGCCACCCAGGGCAGTGAAATACACAGGGCGAAGAATGAAAAGCCTGAAAAACTGGTGAATTGCCGAGAGGCTTGAGACCACATAGGGATGCACTTCAGACGAGTTGAGTGGAATCTCATATTGCACTAAGACTTGGGCACGTTTAAGAGAATACGGGGTCAGGTCTTGCTTGTTAGCACTCACAAAATCTCACGCTATCGTGCAAGACCTGACCCCCTTTTCCTAGCTATCCTGTCTTCTTTATTTCTCCGCTGCGGATTTTTTCCAGGTACTGATTAACCTCCCGTTTCACCAGCGGTGCGAAAAAATACAAGCCGATAATATTGGGAATCGCTATGAGAAAAACCATAGCATCGGAAAAATCCAGAACGGCAGTTAACTGGATCATGCAACCGAGTACGATAAAGCCACAGAACACCATTTTAAAGCCGAGTTGTGCGAGGGAAGAATCACCAACCAGATAGATCCATCCCTGTAATCCATAGTAAGACCATGCCAGTGTTGTCGAGAAAGCAAACAGCAGTCCAGCCAGTGCTAAAGGGTAAGGCGACCAACTTATATGATGTTCAAATGCGGCAGAGGTGAGTTCTATTCCCTCCAGCCCGGAGTCCATTAATCCGGCGGGGTAGGCGGTGGCAACAATGACCAGGGAAGTTAGCGTACAGATCACCACGGTATCTATGAAAGGTTCCAGTAAAGCAACCAGTCCTTCAGAAGCCGGTTCGTCGGTGCGCACAGCCGAGTGCGCAATAGACGCGGAGCCCATGCCGGCTTCATTGGAAAACACCGCACGCTGAAACCCCACCACCAGTGCACCGACCATTCCCCCTGTCACGCTCTGAGTGGAAAAGGCTTCACTAAATATCAATGAAATAGCCCCCAGCAAATGCTCTGCACTCATGATGAGAATCACCAGCGCAGAGACCACATAAAGAATCCCCATAAACGGCACGATCTTGCTCGCGACCTTGGCAATCGAGCGGATACCACCAATGATACCGGCGCCAACCGTGA
>JADFIJ010000210.1 GCA_022566775.1 Pseudomonadota bacterium
GAAGGATATAGACATGGCCTGATTGTGCGCAAGGGGACTACAGGTCACAGATTCGCTTGATTTAGTGAAAACTGGTAATCCATAGAATTCAACATAGTTCACAGCCACATTTCACAGATCTACACTGAACGTAGACAATGGGACGAATAACATGAAAATTACAATTCTAGTGACCGCGCTGGCTGCGGTGGGTATCGCCGTAATCGGTTTGACGAGCGCGCAGCAGCGTCCGACCATGACACCAGAGCAACTGCAGCGGGTGCAAATCAAACCGGTCCCTGGCAAGGAGGGTCTCTACGTAATTCCCGGCTTCGATGGGAATATGTCTGGTGGCAGTGTCGCGGTGTTGGTCACCGGTGAGGGTGTCATTATTGTCGACAACAAGTTCTCCGACAGTTTCGCCGACATTGTGGAGCAGGTCGCGAGCGTGACTTCTGAACCGATCCGCTATGTGTTGAATACCCACCATCATTTCGACCATGCCGGCAGTAATGCCGATTTTATCCCTACTGCCCAGGTCATTGGTCATGAAAATGCCCGTGCCAATATGCTCAAGAATAATGGGCCCAGTGCCCCGCCGGCTGGGGCCCCACCGCTGACCTTCTCGCAACGCACCAGTATCTTCCTGGGCGGCGTCGAGGTGCAGGCTCATCATTTCGGGCGCGGCCACACCGGCGGTGACGCGGTGATTTATTTCCCTGCGCAGCGCACCGTGCACACCGGCGATCTTTTCATCTGGGGTGATCGCATGGATGGATCTACGCTGGCGCCGTTTATCGACTATGACAATGGCGGTAGCGCCGCCGATTGGACTGCCACCTTGGATGGCGTGCTGACACTGGACTTCGACACCGTCATCCCCGGCCACGGACCCCTTCTGACGAAAAACGAGATCAGAACGTTCAAGGATAAGTTTGACAGATTGGTCATGCGCATAACGCGTCTCATAGAGTCAGGTGTCACCCGTAATGACATCGCCGACAGGCTCAACATCGAAGACCTGAACTGGCCGCTGGCGCCGGATCGTATCCAGGCAATCTTCGATGAACTTGAGCAGTGATAAAACTTTTCCAAGCAAGAGCAAGTAGAGAGAATTTGAATGAATAGTTGGCAAATTGGCGAGGTGAAGATTAGTTGTATCGTGGAAACTGTTTTACCGGTTGCCTACTACGAAAAGTATCCGTTCATGCGCGAGGCGACGCCGCAGGCGCTGCAGGAAATTCCCTGGTTGTATCCCGATTTCGTCAGCCCGGATGGCGTGCTGCAACTCTCCATACACGCACTGCTGGTGGAAGCACCGGGGCTGCGCCTGTTGGTAGATACCTGCATCGGCAATGATAAGCCGCGCAAGATTACAGGCAACGAAAGTTTACACACCGAGTTCTTGCAAGATTTGAAAGCGGCAGGCTGTCCCCGTGAGGCTATCGACATTGTGGTGTGCACCCATCTGCATGTCGATCATGTTGGCTGGAACACCATGAAGGACGGAGACAGATGGGTGCCTACATTTCCTAACGCACGTTATCTGATTGGTCGGCGCGAGTATGAATACTGGTCGGCGGACACCAGCGAGGACCAGGTACGGGTAATGCAGGACTCGGTGACGCCGATATTTGATTCAGGTTTGGCCGATCTGGTTGAATCCGATCATATTGTTTCACCCCATGTTCGACTGTTTCCGACTCCCGGCCATACCCCCGGGCACGTCAGCGTGATGATCGAGTCCGAAGGCGAAACGGCGATGATTACCGGCGATACCATGCACCACCCCTGCCAGATTGCCAGGCCAGATTGGAGCGTGACTTTCGATGAGGATCCCCCTGCCGCAGCCAGTTGTCGCAAGAGCCTTTTGGAGGACGTTGCGGATTCATCGGTACTGGTCATTGGAACCCATTTCGCTTCTCCCACTGCAGGGAAAATTATCAGAGATGGCGATACTTACAAGCTTGTTAGCTAGAGCAGCTCTGAACAATGCAGACTGAGACCTGACCCCCAGGATTCCTGTATAGTGACTTCTGCCATTACGCATGAGAACTGCATACGCCATGACCGACACCATCGATACAGCACCAGCAAGCGCAGCCCCGCGCAAGGAATTGACCGTCAGGGTGGTGATACTCGGTCTCCTGCTCGCAGTCGTCATGGGCGCCGCCAATGTCTACGTGGGACTCAGAGCCGGAATGACGGTGTCGGCCTCTATCCCGGCTGCAGTCATGGCGATGTTGTTATTCAAAATGCTGTTCAAGGACTCGAGCATACTGGAAGCGAATCAGGTGCAAACCTGTGCTTCCGCGGGGGAGTCCCTGGCCGCCGGCATCATCTTCACCATGCCGGCGATGATTCTTATCGGCTTCTGGGATTCCTTCGATTTCTGGTCGGTGACTATCATCGCCCTCACCGGTGGCCTGCTCGGCATTCTCTTCATGATTCCCATGCGCAAGGTATTTATTCTGAATAATGATGAACTGGCCTATCCGGAGGGCGTTGCCTGTGCCGCCGTGCTGAAAGCCGGAGAGGAACAGGGGAATACGGGCGCTGGTCGTACCCTGCTTTTGGGCGGCCTGTTGGGCGGTGCGGTTGCGATCTCGGCGAAGCTGTTTGGCGCGATTACCGGCACCCTGGAAGCCGCTGCGGCAGTCGGCTCGCGGATATTTTACTTCGGCGGTGATCTGTCACCGATGTTGATTGCCATCGGCTTTATCGTTCGACTCAATGTTGCCGTCCTGATTTTTATTGGTGGCGCGATTTCCTGGCTCATCGGTATTCCCCTGCTCGGCGGCGCCGAGCAGTTTCCCGTGGCCCTCGATGGTGCCTATGAATTGTGGAGTACAAAAATTCGCTATGTGGGCGTCGGCGCCATGATAGTGGGCGGTTTTAGCTCGCTTTACTCGGTCAGGCTTGGGCTGGTCGCAGCAGTCAAGGAACTCGGCAAAAACCTGAGCGGCGGCAGATTACTGGAGCACGATACCGAAAGAGACATATCGACCACGGCTATTATCGGTCTGGGTGCTGCCTGCATCGTGGTACTGGCATTCGTCAACTATCGATTCACCGGCGGGATTGGCATTACCCTGCTTTCTACGGTGGTCATGGTGGTCATGGGCTTCTTCTTCACCGCCGTGGCGAGTTACATCGTCGGACTGGTGGGTAATTCCAACAGCCCGGTGTCAGGAATGACAATCACCGCCGTCATGGTTGCAGGCGGACTATTGTGGTTATTCAACTATTCCGGCATGCAAGCCATGGTGGCTACGCTTGGTATTGCCGCCATTGTCTGCTGCGTTGCCGCTACCGCCGGTGATGTCTGCAATGATTTGAAGACCGGCTCTCTGGTGGGCGCGGCGCCGTTCAAACAACAGATGATGCAGATAGCCGGCGTCTGTGTTGCTGCCTTTATCATGTCGCCGGTGTTGAATCTGCTGCATAACAACATAGAAGGCGGCATTGGGGGTCGCGAGCTGTCCGCTCCCCAGGCCAGTCTGTTTGCATCACTGGCACGTGGATTTTCCGGCGAGGGGACATTACCCTGGGATCTTATCGGCGTCGGTGCCATAGTGGGCCTGATTATCCTCGGCATCGACCGCTACTTACGCCTGCGGGAAAGCAATTTCCGGGCGCATTTGATGCCGATTGCCGTGGGCATGTATCTGCCATTCGGTCTGGCGACCCCGATCCTTATCGGCGGCCTGATTGCGCACTATTATTCCAGGGGCACACCGGCTGCCGAGCACGATCGGGTGCTACATCGGGGTGTGCTGTTCTCCTCGGGGGTGATCGCGGGAGAGGCACTGATATCTGTCGGCCTCGCCTGTGTCACGGCGTTGGGATTTCAGTCACTCGATCTGGGTTTGTCACCGGGGCTGGTAACGGCGCTGTCACTCCTTGCCGCCGTAGCCGTGGTGCTGTGTTTTGTCAGGCTCACTCGCCCGCAAAATATTTGAATACGTGAATGAGCAACAGCGCAGAGATACCCCGCTACTCGCCCGCCGAAGAGCGCTTTAACGTCACATCCCACGCCATCGGTTTGCTACTGAGCATTGGCGCCCTGGTGGCGCTGCTCAGGCACGCTATCCCCATGGACGATGTCAGGCTTGCTATTAGCTTCGGCATCTTCGGTTTAAGCCTGATATTTCTCTATGGCACTTCCACCGCATATCACAGCAGCAAAAATCAAGCACGGCGTAGCCGGCTTCGAATTCTCGATCATGTCAGTATCTATATTTTGATCGCAGGGACTTACACTCCGTTCACCTTGATCACCCTGCAGGGTCCGACTGGCTGGATGATATTCGGCGCATCCTGGGGCATGGCCCTTGCCGGGATTATTCTGAAGTTTTTCTTTACCGGGAAATACAGACTGTTATCGACACTGATGTATGTGTTCATGGGGTGGTTGATTGTTTTCGCCATCGGCCCCCTGATCGACGAACTGCCTCGGGCCGGATTGACCTGGTTAGTCGCCGGTGGTCTCTCCTATACCCTGGGCGCTGCGCTCTACAGTATCAAGAAGATTCGATTCAACCATGCAATCTTCCACGTATTCGTGCTGTTGGGCAGTAGTTGCCATTTTATGGCGGTGTATTTTTATGTTGCTTGATTGGTTTAAAGCCATAGCAATGACATCCGCTCGTTTGTACTGCTCCAGGGAGCCCCTGATTAAGTATTCAATATCTCTGGCCTTCAAAGCGGCCATAGATCAAAGCGGCTTCTTGTCATTGCGTAAAAAAATCCCATATCAGTTCGCTGGCGGATATCTCCCGAGATACATCTCTGTCCCTGGTTGACGACGCACCTCCAGGCCAGGCATGACCGCCGCCTTCCATTAAATACCATTCGGTTTCGGCCTCACAGTTTCTCCAGTAGTAGCGCACCACCTCACTATTTATACGTTGTACGAGGGACTCCGTGTCGCACTCATTATGGACTGCCCAGCGGCGCATAACTTCTGCCATGGGTGGATCGAACCAGGGTTCGCCAGATCCTTCGATAGGCACGACGCGATCTGCATCTCCCTGAAACGAAATCAGAGGACGTGGCCCGGCATCACCGCACTCCTCGACGTTATAGTAGCGATAAGTTACCGGCGCGAATGATTTGAATGGTGTGTTTTGCAGACAAGCGAGCGCAGAGACCATATCGCCGCCGGCCGACATGCCGGTGGCGAATAAGTCCTGAGTACAGTATTCATTTTTTACAGACTCGACCAGCTCGAGAATAAAATCGATATCATAGCCCCGCTCGCGCAAGTTTGCTTCCCAGGCGCCGTCCCAATAACTGGCCAGCCTATGATTTTGATCGGGATATATTTTATTGGCATCCGGATAAACCAGAATGATGCCTTCCCGATCCGCCAGCGGTGCAAATCCAGAGTATCTGAATTCTCTCTCAGCGCTACTACCGGCGCCATGAAAATCGAAGATCACATCGGCGCAGGAATCTTGCTCGAATCCCGCCGGCAACCTCAGCAAGTAATGGCGCTCAATTCCGGTACTGGTTATCAAACTGCGTGATTCGTAGGGACGACCGGGTCTATCTGCATTGTCGCGCCTGCCTTCTATTGCGGATGGTGATGGGGGCACCGGCGCTTGGGAATTGTTAGCAGTACAAGCAGTCAGAGCGAAACTGCACAGCAATAGAACCAGCAATTTATTGCGATTGTCTACTCGTTTCAGGGGCTCGCTGAAATTCATGGCTCCGGCTTCGTGGTTTTTGATTGTTGAATCTTACAATAATCGCTGACAACACCCAATCATCAGCTGCACAGGCTCTCCAGCCCGCCAAAATTCCTGCGGTGCTCAAGTCTGCATCGATACCGAGAAGACGGCTACCGTGTATTTAGTCATTTCATCGATTACCGTCACGGTCTGCATTGCAATTGGCTATAGCCAGACCTACACTCGATGCTTAGCCTCCAGATGACAGCATAGGTTTAAACCCCATGAAAACCGTACAGTTTATCGCCACGACGTTAGCGGCCCTGAGTATCTCAGCCTGTGCCGTATCTGCAGCCACTCAGGCCCTTATGGATGAATACGACCGCAC
>JADFIJ010000211.1 GCA_022566775.1 Pseudomonadota bacterium
TAACTTTGCTGTTGCCGCCGATGTGATCTCCATGTTCATGGGTATTGAGGACCTGGGTGATGGTCCAGCCATTTTCTGCTGCCGCGTGCAGACACTTCTCGTGATCCAGGGGATCTATCGCCAGGGCCTCGCCGGTTTCCGGGCACGCCACCAGGTAATTAAAATTTCGATAGTCATTACCCGTCCAGATTTGTTCGACGATCACGGTTTTCTCCCGAATTCAGTGTTTTCAAAATTGGGGTCAGAAAAATTGGGGTCAGGAAAAATTGGGGTCAGAGTAAATATACAGTAGTTTCACACCGAGCAATCTGATGTGCTGGAGCTGCCCTGAAACTACTGTATATTTACTCTGACCCCAATTTTTCCTGACCCCAATTTTCCCACTCTGACCCCAATTTTTCCAATTTTGCTCCGACCCCAATATTGATGTTCTCAAGGAATAGGGGGGTACGGCAAGGATCATAGCGCCTAGTTTCGTAAGCGTGTATCCAGTTGATCTACCAGTACCACCCAGTCGGCATCATCGAGCAAGGCTTCCCGCAAAAACGCTACCTGGGCCACTGTCCAGAATTCGGCAGCGACCAGTTCACGATCGTGTTCGATCCGGTGTTGCCCAATGAACCGATCGATATCTTCGTCGCTGGCCCCTAAGCCGAGTTGGGCGAACAAGGTATTCAGGGTACGGGCCGATAAATCCAAGTTTGTCGCCTCAGTCCTGATTTGAAGTATCGCCACAATGATTGCAGCGAATATTCTCAAATACAGTAGATTGCTCGGCCTCCTCCATCACGTAGTCGAGTACGACTCGCAGGGCCTTGTCTTCGTCAAACAGGCCATACTTTTCAGTCATCTCCTGCAACCAGGTGACGTGGTCATCATTGAGTTCAAACTCCTGCTGTGTCTTTCTTCCCCCCATAATTCACCTCTACATGTGTGCGTTAGTGCCGTGGAGTGGGATCGCGAGCGCTGGCTGCAACCGCCCCCCCATGTTGCTGAGTGTACCCCCAAAATGCCAGTGCCCCCTAAGCTGTCCTTGCTCACCGAACGGCATCGACATCATGGCGGATGTGGACTATATTTTGTGCCTTAATGCGGGCGTTTTACAAGCTGATTTTCAGTTAAATAGCTTTACCCCATCTTTGAGGCTAAGACTCGGTTTAGCCGGTTGCGGGGCGTCTAACTTTCGACTACTCAAAGCCTATTGGCAGGGAGGAACAGCGATGGCAATACAATTAAATTGGCGGCGCGGATTCAGCGGCGCGGCGGCACTGCTGCTCGGCAGTCTGTTCTGGCTTGCACCCGGGCTTTACGCCCAGGTAGCGATCGATAATGACGACATCGGTGGCGTGGTGAGCGGTATCAACGGTCCGGAAGCTGGGGTCTGGGTTATCGCCGAAACTGACGATTTCGACAGCCTCTTCCGCAAGATCGTGGTGACCGATGACGATGGTCGCTATGTGCTGCCGGACCTGCCCAGTGCCGACTACTTTGTCTGGGTCCGTGGCTATGGACTGAGGGATTCCGAGCCGGTGCTCAGTACACCGGGGTCTACTCTCGACCTGAGGGCAGTGCAGGCAGCGAACCCCCGCGAGGCCGCCCAGGTCTACCCGGCCAACTACTGGTATTCGCTGGTGGAGGTACCGCCGGCGAGCGAGTTCCCGGGTACGGGAGACGGTGGCAATGGCATCTCACCCGCTATGCGCAGCCAGGCTAACTGGATCGACGGTCTCAAGCAGGGCTGTCAACTCTGTCACCAACTTGGCAATCTGGCCACGCGCGAGGTCGCCAATCTCGCCGAGTTCGAGACTACCGAGGCGGCCTGGATTCATCGCACCCGGGCTGGTCAACGGGGAGGCCTGATGAGTGCCGGGCTGCGCCGCTTCGGCGCCGATCACGTGATTGACATGTATGCCGATTGGACCGACCGCATCATGGATGGCGAAGTGCCGCCGATGCCGCCGCGACCGAAGGGTCTTGAGCGGAACGTGGTACTGACCATGTGGGAATGGGGTGGCGAGACCGGCTATATTCATGATGAGGTCTCCAGCGACAAACGCGATCCGAGTGTCAACGCCGGTGGCCCGATCTACGGCGTCGGCTTCGCCAACGACAAACTGGTCTGGGTCGACCCGGTCACGAACGTGGCGCGGGATATAACGATTCCCGTGAGAGACAAGCCCGGCGAAGGCGATTTCAGATCTTACATCGACCAGAGCAACCTGGAGCCCTCCATGGTCTGGGGCGATGAGCTGGTCTGGAACAACCCGGGCAACCCACACAATCCGATGATGGACGGCAAGGGTCGGGTGTGGATGACCCATCAGATTCGCGGGCCGGGCAATCCGGATTGGTGCCGGCAGGGTTCGAGCAATCCCTATGCCCAGCACTATCCCCTCAACCGTGCCGCCCGCCATATCGCCTTCTATGACCCCGCCAAAGAGGAAGTGGAGTTGATCGATAGCTGTTTCAATACCCACCATCTGCAGTTCGGCTTCGAGGACAGTGAACGGCTGTATTTCAGCTCCGTGGGACCGGTCATCGGCTGGCTCGATGTCGAGGTCTACGAGCGCACCGGTGATGCGCAGGCGGCTCAGGGCTGGTGCCCGCTGATCGTCGACACCAACGGCGACGGCCGCATCACCGAGTGGGTGAGTCGCAGCGGCGAGTTCGACCCCAGCAAGGACAAGGAGATGGGTGGGGGCTGGTACGGCATCGTGCCGGATCCTACCGCGGACCACGTAATATGGGCCGCCTCCGGCGGTGTGCCGGGACAGATCGTGCGCCTCGATCTTGGCAACAACCCGCCACGCACCTGCATCGCCGAATACTACCAGCCGCCCTTCGATAACCCCGATGCGCCGATTCAAGGCTACTCACCCCGCGGTATCGACATCACCTCCGACGGCATCATCTGGACGGCGCTCTCCGGCAGCGGCCACCTGGCCAGCTTCGATCGCAGCAAGTGCAGTGTCCTCAATGGTCCCACCGCCACCGGCCAGCACTGCGCCGCAGGCTGGACCCTGCATGCGACGCCGGGGCCGCAGATGAAGGGAGTCACCGATAATGGCAGTGCCGACTTCCACTATTACAGTTGGGTAGACCAGCACGACACCCTCGGTCTCGGCCGCAACATACCGATCGCCACCGGTAGCACATCGGATTCGCTATTGGCATTCCTGCCGGAGGAGGATGACTTCGTCATCATGCGCGTTCCCTACCCGCTGGGATTCTACTCGCGGGGTATGGACGGGCGCATCGACGACCCCGACGCAGGTTGGAAGGGCCGCGGCGTCTGGGCCGACTACGGCACCAATGCGGTGTGGCACAACGAGGGCGGCAAGGGTACCCAGGGCAACCTGGTGAAATTCCAGATCCGGCCTGACCCCTTGGCGCACTAGTTCAACACCACAAAGTAACGGGGGACAGATTTATTGGCTTGCTGACAGTGAGTCCGCCCCCTTGTTTTTTTAAGCCAGTTTCTTGAGGTATTCATGTTTCTGCGAACTAAAATATTTTTTTCTACTGCGATCTTAGTCACCAGCGCCAGCTCTTATTGCCAAGTGCCTGCCGATTCTACACTGGCGGCCATTTCTCCTCAGAACGAAGCCGTGAGCGTCGGCCGTGCCGGCGATGACCCGGCTGATATTGGACGTTATCTGCTCGCCAGCGGCGCCGGCGCTACCGAACTGTCACCGGATGGGGACTGGGTGGCCTATAGCTATGCCATAACCGGCACGCCCCAACTCTGGGTCACAGGGATAAATAGTGGAGAGGATAGCGGGCAGCCGCGACAACTGACCTTCGGCAATGGCATCACATTTTTCCGCTGGTCTCCAGACGGCCGTTCGCTGATTTACCTCGCAGACAATGACGGCAATGAGCAGCCATCTTTCTCCATGATCAGTATCGATGGCAGCGCCGAAAGATTGATACTGCCGCCAGTGGCGGGCGGCTTCCGCAGATTTGGGGACTTTTCGGCCGACGGCCAGACCATCTTCTACTCATCCACCGAGCGCAATGGCCTGGATTTTGATATTTACCAGGCCGATGTGCAAAGCGGAACTGCCGAGTTGCTGTTCGAGGGTTTTTATGGCAATTTTGCCAATGCCCTTTCTCCCGATGGCAAATACCTCATCGTGACGGAAACCGTGGGCGAGGATTCCGACAATCTGTATCTACTGGATACCCAAGCCCGGCAGTTAATCACCATTTCGAAGCCCGACCCCAGGGCCAATCACAGCGACGGTGGCTTCGCCTGGCTGGCAGACAGCTCCGGTTTTTACGGGACCTCCAATCTCCAGGGCGAGTTTTCAGACCTGGTCAAATTCGAATTGAGTACGATGCAATTCGTCACCATGGAATCGGCGAACCACGATATTGGCAATGTTCAGCTCTGCGGTGAAGGCGATGCGTACCTCGCCTGGACGGTGAACATCGATGGTTTCTACCAGGTGCACGCTCGCGACTTGAGCAGCGGCGTTGAATTGACGGCACCGACCTTGCCGGAGGGAGTGCATTCGTTGAGTTGCGGTAAGCAATCGCCCCGACTGGCGATTCGCACCAATGGCTGGCGCACTCCCGGGGATATCAATATCTGGAATCTTGCCGACGGCAGGGCCCGTGAGGTATTCAAATCCAATCTTGCCGGGCTCGACCCGGATCGTCTGATCCGACCCCAGAGTATTCGCATGCGCGCCCGTGATGGTGTCGAACTGCAGGGCCTGCTCTATCTGCCGGATGCAGACTCGATCAGGGGCAGTGGACCGCCCCCGGTTGTGTTCGAGGTGCATGGTGGTCCTACCGGTCAGTCTGTCGCCAGTTTCGATGCTGCGTCCCAGTACCAAGTGGACCGGGGTGTCGCCGTGTTCAAGCCCAATGTCCGAGGCTCGACCGGTTTTGGCCGCACCTATACGACCCTGGATGATCGCACCAGGCGCCGTGACAGTGTGCGCGACCTTATCGACATGCTGGATTTTTTCCGCACCGACGGCCGCGTCGATGCCGACCGCGCCGCCGTTTCTGGCGGCTCATACGGGGGTTATATGGTCAATGCAGTTCTCGCCATCTATCCCGGCAATTTTAAGGCGGGTGTTTCCCGTTACGGCGTCGCCGACTGGGTGACAGCGTTGGAAATCGCGTCGCCCGCATTGAAAGCCTCTGACCGTATCGAATATGGCGATATCAGTCTGCCGGAGTGGAAAAGTTATTACGAAGTGAATTCCCCGATACGCCAGGTCGATGCCATCGATGTGCCAGTATTGTATTCCCACGGCGAAATGGATCCGCGCATCGATATCGCCGAAACCGAGACCATGGTACGAGCGTTACGCAACAATGGTATCGATGCACCTTATATTCGCATACCGGATGAAGGTCACGGCTGGCGCAAGTTGTCGAATCGGCTGTTTTACTTTCGTCGGCAGGCCGAATTTTTGGAAGCGCAACTGGGCCCAAACCAGTAGGGATGCCTGCAACTTAGCAACTTAAGATACTGCCCGAAATGCTGAATTTTCACTTCAGGCAGAATCCGAAGCAGCGACGCGAGGAAGAGAACAATCAGATTGAGGACAATTTCAATCCAGCACCTTAAGTTGCTAAGTTGCAGGCGTCCCCGGTGTCCGTTAACTAAGCTGATCGTCGATGAAATCGGCAGCTTTATTCTCTCATGTACTTGCGTAGCTGTCTGGGAGCCACGTCCGCCGCATAAATCACAGCATCATCGGCACTGGCCGTAATGCCAGAGGCACCGGATATTCGCGTCTGGTCTGCCAACTCCAGATCGGGGTCGGGTATGAAGTAGCGCAGCTCGCCGCTGCGGGCGCTGCCGATATAGATGCCGCGCTTTACCCCTGGATTATTCGTCGAATTCGAGGTGGAGTCGGTGACATAGAGCGTGTCCGTTGCACGATTGATGAAGATGCCGCTGGGACGGCCAAAATTACGCCACTGCTCGATGAAGGTTCCGTCTGCTTCGAAGATCTGCACCCGGCTGTTGCCGCGATCACCGACGAATACGAGTC
>JADFIJ010000212.1 GCA_022566775.1 Pseudomonadota bacterium
CAGGTTTTCGCTCCTGCAAACCCTGCATTCCCCACATCCGTTTGGTTCAGCGGGCCAGGGATGGCCCACCGGAACGGCAAAATAACCCCCCTGCTCCGAGCTGGCGTACCTTCAGGTACCGCACAACCAGCCAATATGGAGAATTACGTCCGTTATATTTGTGTAATCTTTTGATTTAATTAAATATTTTGTGGAGATACCTCACGGAGAGACCACGTTTCCTTATGGCAAATTGCAAACATGAAACGACAAAGACAAGAAAACGTGGTCTGTCCCCCTTTATTCTGGCTTAATCAACTACCCCGCAAACTCGAAGTTAATACAATGAAAACAAAACTCGATACGTACCTCACCTTCATCTTTCTGATCGGTAGCGCCTCCCTGTCAGCACAAATTGCCGATTACCAGAGCGTGACTGAAGAATTGCTCCGCAGCCCGCCCAGTGGCGACTGGCTCAGTTGGAGGGGTACCCAGGCGGGCTGGGGATATAGCTTACTCGACCAGATTAATTCTGAAAATGTCGGTCAACTGCAACTGATCTGGTCCTGGGCGATGGATGATACCGGCGCCGGCGAAGCAGCACCGCTAATCCACGATGGCGTCATGTTTTTGCCCGGACCCCGGGGTGTGATCCAGGCCCTGAATGCCGCCAATGGGGACCTTATCTGGGAATATCGCCCCGGCATCACCGCGGCGATGGAAGGCTCAAACGCCGTTGCTCTTGGTCCTGACCAACTTGGCACCGCCGCCATGCCCCCGACGGCGTTCGCCGGCGTTGGCCGCGGCGTACAGAAGAACATCGCTATCTTCGGCGACATGATTTATGCAGCCACCGAGAATGCCAGCATCAGGGCCATCGATGCGCGCAGCGGTTTGTTGGTGTGGGAAACGGCGGTGGCGGACCCTGCTCTGGGTTATTACTACGTGGCCGGACCCATCGTGGCCAATGGCACGCTGGTCACCGGGATCAACGGCTGTGAACGCTACAAAGATGATGTCTGTTTCATCACCGGTCACGATCCTCTCACCGGCGAAGAATTGTGGCGTACCGACACCGTAGCGCGACCGGGAACGCCTGGCGGCGACACCTGGGGTGATTTACCGCTGCGCTTCAGAGCCGGCAGCGACGCCTGGATCGCCGGCAGCTACGACCCCGAAGCCAACCTGGTGTACTGGGGAACTGCCCAGGCCAAGCCCTGGGCCAGAGCGGTGCGCGGCACCTCCGGTGATGCGCTCTACACCAATTCCACCCTGGCGCTCAATCCCGACACTGGCGAGATGGTCTGGTATTACCAGCATCTGCCCGGGGAAACCCATGATATGGATGAGGTATTCGAGACCATATTGGTCGATGTCGATGGTCGCCAATCCCTATTCAAGATGGGAAAACTGGCGATTCTCTGGCAACTGGACCGCATCAGCGGCGAAATTATCAAGGCCACCGACGTCGGTTATCAAACCATCGTCAATGTCAATCCGGTGACGGGTGCCATTACCTATCGCGACGGCCTGCTGCCCCGCATCGGCGAGCAGATCGATATGTGCCCCAGCACCTCCGGCTTCAAGAGCTGGCGCGCCATGGCCTATTCACCACAGACCAGTGCCATGTATATCCCCATTACCTTAAACTGCGAACTCGCCACCTTTGGTCCCACGGAACGGGTGCTCGGTGGCGGTGGCACCGGACCGGTGCGGCGCATCAATTACCCCCATCCGCAATCGAATGGCAATCTAGGTGAGCTGCTGGTGCTGGATATTCCCAGTGGTGAGGTAAAATGGCGTTATCGCTCCCGCGCTCCCATCAACACCGCTGCCCTGACTACCGCGGGAGGTCTGGTGTTCTTCGGTGACTGGGATCGGCGCATGTTCGCGCTCGATGCCGAAACCGGCGATATTCTCTGGCAGACACGGGTCACCACCTCGGCCCAGGGCTTCCCTATTTCCTATATGGTAGATGGCCGACAGTACATTGCCTTACCCGCCGCCACCGGTGGTGCCAGTTGGTCAAACATGCTGCCCCGGGATCTGGCACCGGAACTGGTTCGTCCCCGCAATGGTAATTCCATGCACGTGTTTGCTCTGCCGGCGCCATGAGGATCAAAGCCTTCAGCCGCAAAATATTTTGCCTCGCAGTCACCATGCTGATCGTGAATGCGGTTAGTGTGGCGCAATCGGATGAATCCATCTGGAGTGGCGTTTTCACTGCGCAGCAGGCCGCGCGTGGCGCCGCCGATTACAGTACAAACTGTGCCTCCTGTCACTCCGTGGATTTACGCGGCAATAGTAATACACCCTCCCTGCTGGGAATGAGCTTCATGTTTATCTGGGAGGGCCGTTCACTGGGAGAGCTCTACACGAAAATGCGCGACGAGATGCCTTCCGATCGTCCCGGCGGTTTGTCCACGCGAAGCTACGAAGACTTGCTCGCGTATCTGCTGCAATCCAACCAGTTTCCTGCCGGCGAGAAGGAATTGAAAGCCAGTACCGGCATGCTCGATAAAATCAGCATTACTTCGAAACCCTGAAGCGACAGCCTCTATGGGAGCCTCGATATAGATTAATGCGCGCCCGCAAGATAGACCAACTGGTTTCAAGCTTCGCTACTGGACTTCGGTCTGCTGGCATTGTTTACCTTGCTGACGTTCTACGATGCTTTCCCAGCCTTCGTTCGCTACGATATTCGTTAAGAATTTTCGCCTGGCCTTGCACGCATAACAGGCAACGTATTGGAATGAGAAATCGACTACTACTCTGCCAATCAGCTCTTATATCACCACTGTAAATTGGTCAATATTGATTCTTATGGCATCCCGCCTTCCGTCGTCCGGCGCTCTTCAATTCTCACGCTGAAGATAATGTTGAACATGGCGTAATTATTCAACCCTGAAATACTAACTGCTATTTGAATAATAGTCGGTTTACTACGTTACAGTAATCGCTGCAATTTCTACTTTAGGTTTGGATGTAATCCCTATAGACTCTGATCCCATACCTGCTGTTTAGTATGAATTTATACATAAACCTGCCAAGGGGAAGCAAACAATGAGAATGATGCGAAAAATACTCGCCGCAGCATCTACCGTGCTGCTGGCACTCGGTTTTACCAATGCACAAGCTGATACATCACACCCGACTTACAACGGTGAAGTGGCTAATATCATCAATGAAAACTGCGTAGTATGCCACCGAGAAGGCGGGATTGGTCCCATGCAATTTACCAACTACGAGCAGGTACGTCCCTGGGCTCCGCTGATTCAACTGCGGGTTGCCAACAGAGAGATGCCTCCCTATGCCTACGATCATGGTATTGGCATTCAAGATCTGGAGGGCGATTGGCGACTGCAACAGGAAGACATTGACACCATTGTCGCCTGGGTGGATCAAGGTGCTCCCCTGGGAGATGCTGACATCACTGTTGTAACTCCTGAATTTCCGGATCCCAATGAATGGAAATTTGCTGAACTATTCGGGCCACCGTCATTAGTGATTGCATCAGCGCCACTGGATATTCCTGCAGATGGCAACGACCTATGGCACCAGCCATACAACCTGACTAATTTGCCAACAGATCGCTGCATAAAGGCCATGCAAGTCAAACCTCGGGCTGATGCAGCGGCCGTCGTTCATCATGCTAATACCTATAATGAGGCTCCGATCGGCGATGGTGAATTCGAACAACGCGGCCAATTAAACGAATATGCCATGGGCAAATGGGGTGAAATCATCCCCGATGGTGTCTGTCGGCTATTAGAAGCCGGGTCACGTATTCGATGGACTATTCATATGTTCCCTGGTGGTGTAGGTGCCACTGCACAAGGTGAAATGATTAAGGATAATGTGGTCGAGCTCGGCATCTGGTTTCATCCGGAAGGCTATGAAGCCGAAGCGCAATACAAGCAGGATCTCAAACTCTACGCATTAAGAGATGGTTACGAGAGTGGAATCCTGATCGTTCCACCCCATGGCTACACCATGACACAGGGCTTCCATAGTTTCGATCACCCGGTTCGTATCGACAGCTTTCAGCCCCACGGCCACCTACGTATGAATGCGGCATCTTTCGAGATTTTTTATCCTGATACCGGTCGTACTGAGCAGATAAGCCAGATTTCAAACTGGAGCGCTACCTGGCATCACAGCCATATTTATGACCAGGATGTCGCGCCTCTGGTGCCAACCGGTGCCGTGCTGGTCATCAAGCAGTGGTATGACAATACGGCCGCAAACCCCAACAATCCAGATCCGGATCAATGGGTAGTGAGTGGTAGCAGAACTGGTGATGAGATGTCCCATGCCTGGATAGCCGTTACCCACCTGGATGACGAAGGCTTCGAGAAACTGGTTGCTGAACGCAAAGAAAGAGAAGAACGCAGCTTAGCCGGTAACGATTGACGTTACATCCTGGCAGTTTAGGCCATTAAAAGAAGCCGACCGAAGGTTAATTCAGTCGGCTTTTTTGTGGGTCCAATTTGTGCTCTTGAAGACCTGCCAAACACCAATAAAGTCGGTTTTCCCACTGTCGATGTGGCCGCGCGCACTGAGATCGAATTGGGAGTCCCAACTGACTGACACAGTGGTGTCGGAGCGGGCTCCGACACTTTTTATCCTGATTTCCCTAGAATCTGCCGCTGACCTTTAGGGAATACACTGCGCCGGAACCACTGCACATGTATTCTATTTCTTCCAGGATACCGGCACTGGCGCGGCCTACGTAGCGCTGTCTTTGCCGACACATCTGACCATCGGTGACATTTCGACCGTCCAGGCGAATGGTGACATCACCGAAGGCAATAACCTCGACGAAGGCCATGGTGAAAGGGTCTCCAGACGTACTCTCTATGTCATCGATGTCATAGCGTTTGATGCCACCGTCGAATCGATTCATCCAGTTCACACCGTAGTTAAGGCGCCACTTGGGAATGTCGTGACGAAAGCCAAAGCCAAAGCTGCCACGATCAAAATTGGTAAAGCGGCGTTCGATTCCGAGAAATGGATCCTTGATTTTCGAGTCCTTGACGTTGGCCCTGGTGGTCACCAGCACGTTGGGTAGGTTTAACATGCCAAGGCGAAAGCTGCCTTTCACTTCGAAAACCCACATATCTCCATCACCGATATTACCGACGGCGGAACGCAGGTCATCTTCTGACGTGGACACATCGATGCGTTCGTTCTTGTCCCTATGGGCGTGTTTGTAAAGATTTGCGCTGAGCACACCGGCATCGTCAGGCAGACGATACTCGGCCAGAAGATTGTAGTTCCACCAGTACTCCGGGCTAAGATTTACATTACCTGCCTGGGTATTGGAATCGGTGTCTTCGTTGTCTGTCGCTGCGACGAAATCTGCAAAGCTTAACTGCCTGACAAATTTCTCCACCACCGCACGTATCTGAATAGAAGGAGTCAGGTCATATCGGTAATCGAGTTTCGGTTTAAAGAATTCGAAATTGCGCTGGTTGCGAAAATCGCCCGTTTGGGTGATCTCCGAGATCTCGTAGACCAGGGAGGTTTCCAGCGTCATTTTCTGGTTTATTTTCCAATTGTGTATGGCGAATGGCTCATAGCGAATTTCTTCCACCTGGGAATTGGCGTTGGCCACCGAGATCGGCACCAGACCACCAAAATCCGGCGATGGCATTCCAACCGCACTGTCTATGCCCAGACGAAGCTTTGAATCTAATATGGTCTGGGCCCGCTCGACGCCTATCTCAACATTCTGGGATTCGAAGAAGTTTCTGGTATAGGATGTCCTTAGGATACGTTCCTGCAAGGTGCTGCTGGCATCGAGAAAAAGATTTTTGCTGAGGCTGCCATCGGCCAGCACTTCAAATCGCTCACGATTGGAGGCCGTGTCGGTTTCATTGCTGATAAATAGTGCTTTGAAACGGCTGCCATCTGCAAATTTGTATTCGTAGTCTCCACCAATTTCCCAGTTGTCCTGGGCGCCGGGAATGATCTCTTGCTCCCGATATACGCTTTTGCTGCCGTTGCTCAGATCGGTGGT
>JADFIJ010000035.1 GCA_022566775.1 Pseudomonadota bacterium
CAGGCACCCACCGGCACCCTGATTTCGGTGGCATACCTGGATGAACTGGCGGGGAATTATGGGGGCGTCCTGGTTGTCGATGAGGCCTATGTGGATTTCATCGACCCCGAGCTTGGCTACGATTCCATCCCCCTGATAGGGCGCCATGAAAACCTGCTGATTCTGCGTTCTTTAAGCAAGGGCTATGGGCTGGCGGGTCTTCGCTTCGGCTACGGCATTGCCTGTAAGTCCCTGATCGCGCCGATGCTGACCAAGACCCGTGACAGTTACAATACAGATACCATATCGCAGCGCCTGGCAGCAGCGGCGCTGGATTCCGTGGAGTATGCCCAACAGGGCTGGGCGAGGATACGATCCGAACGTGGCAAATTGTTCCAGGCGCTGGCACAACTGGGGCTACCCTGTTTGCCCAGTCAATCCAATTTCCTGCTCTGCGAAGTTCCCCAGGCCGTGGGTGCGGAAAATCTTTACCAGTCACTCAAGCAGCGCGGTATTCTGGTGAGATATTTCGATCAGGATCGATTACGGGACAGGCTGCGTATCTCAATTGGAAGCGAGGCGGATAACGCCACCCTGGTAACGGCGCTGAAAGCGATACTAGGGAACCTCTGATTAGGTATTCAATGTCTCTGGCCTGCGAAGCAGCCGTAGATCAAGGCGGCTTCCTGCAGTAATGTTTGCCAATAGTTGACAAGATGCTGGGTGAGGTTTAGAAATATGGCACTGATTGACGTTTAGAGCCGGTGGCACAGGCAGTCACCCGCTTTCAAATTAATCGAGCCGTTTGCGGATTGCACATGCCCGATCCGAGCCACGATTCAAGCCCTTCGAAATTCCACTTCTGCCCGGACTGCAAGAAACCTCTGCGTCTGAAACAGGGGAAAATGGGGCCTTTCTGGGGTTGTACCGGCTATCCGGACTGCCGCACCACCGTCAACGACCTCAACGGTAAACCCTCGCAGGAGCCCGACGCCCAGTATCGTTGTCCCGTCTGTACCCGACGACTGGTACGCAGCGACAGGGGCGATGGCGATTATTGGTTTTGCAGTGGTTACTCAAAAGGTTGTAAAGTAACGCTCGCCGACAATGAAGGCATTCCCGAAACCGCCTATCATTGTCACCAGTGTGGCCAGCTGCTGGTCAAGCGCACCGGCAAGAACGGCGCCTTCTGGGGTTGCAGCGGCTATCCGGATTGCAGGGCGAGCCACCAGGACAAGGATAACAGGCCACAATATTGATATTTTCACTTCTCAATGTTCGTAAGAAAACTGCCGCGAGTATCGCCGGCATCTTCATAGGCCTCACCTGCCTCTGGGGGCTATCGATTTGGCAGGATATCTCCCGCCAGGAGATGTTCAATATTCTCATTGCAACAGTCATCATGCTGGCTGCAATTATCGGCGGCGCGCTGTTGCTCATCACCGTCTTCAAGCTGCTCGGCGGGCTCCTGCGCCGGCTCGCCGCATCGAGAGATAACGATACCTAGGGCAGCTCCGATTTTACCCCGGCCTCGCTCATCGCAGTGGCAACTGGCGGGACAGGATCAACGCGTCTTCCCTGCCCGTACGCTGATTCGGGTAGTAATTCCGGCGCTCCCCGACCTGTAGAAATCCCATCGACTGGTACAGGGCTATGGCGCCGGCATTGGAACTGCGCACCTCGAGGAAACAGACGCTGGCTTCGAGTTTAAACGCCCGATCCAGCAAGATCTGAAACAATTTCCTGGCAAATCCCTGGCGTTTAAATTCAGGGCTGACGCAGAGTGTTAACAGGTGACACTCGCCGCTGGCCACGGACATCACTCCATGGGCGATGATCTGTTGCTTATTGGCCAACACCCAGCACTGGTAGCCTGATCGCAGGCAGTCGATGAAGATACGTTTGGTCCATGGGTGCTCGTAGGCGTCGACTTCATTTTTAACCACAAGGTCTAAATCACTCGAGCGCATATTACGCGCAAAAAATTCCAGCTTCGGATGTGGGTTCATGGGCAAATACCCGCTTAGGAAGTTATTCGCCCGAACTCGCAAGGCGTTGTCGAAGAGGCTGCAGATGATGCCAGGTATCGCGTTTTAACATTGGATAGGCCAACATGGATCGCAGCGAGCTGGTGATGGTAACGTGATAGTTGCAATTGGCGAACTGATGATCTCGCGCCTCTTCCCCGCCTTCGGCATGCATTAATATTTCATCGATCTGACCTGCAAATATTAACAGGTTCCTGAACAGGTCAATTTCCTGGCGTTTTTTTATGAACCCCAGCAGCGCCTTTCGCGCCTCCAGCGCCGGTTCACTCTTCATCTCCAGGGCAGCGGCCAGCGGCCAGCTAAACGTCTCTGGCTTAAACTGGCAGTCCTTGCTATCAACACCCAGGGCCAGCAGAATCGCCCGCAGCAGGGCAAGGGAATGACTGTGTGATTTTTCCCCCGAATGATGGGGAATCTCGTCGATGACTGCCAATTCAGCATTGATTTTGTAGTAACACAGCTCGAATCTCAGCCCTGCCTGGGGCTCTCCGCCCGACTCGGCCTCCTGCTCACGTTCCTTCCCTGGCTCATTCTCGGGCTCGAGCAATGCCTCTTCATCGCTCACGGGCGGGCTCTGCGGTGTTGCCTCTTCACTGTCCACGCTCAACGCTGCCGACGGCGTCGACACCGTAATTGATGGTGCCAGAGGCGAAGCTTTCGCTCCCGCCAGGGCGCTGCGGGGATAATACTGCTGTATCCCCATCGCGCTGAGGTAGGCCTGCCGTTTTAATTCGTCCATTTTCAATTTTGACTCGAGCTAAATCGGCCTGTCAATATACGCGTTTGTCTCCATCCCAACAACACAAACAATCGATTCGATCCCCGGGGCTGTGATCCACGTCGCCGGCGTTTGCCCTTGGCGGCTTTTCGTGATTGAATCCGGCTTCTTCGCAGTCGAGGTGAGTTAATGAAAGCTATTCTTTGTGAGTCCTTCGGACCGCCAGAAAATCTGGTTTTAAAGGAGATCGATGACCCGGTTGCGGGTGATGATGAAGCCATCGTCGAAGTCTATGCCGCCTCGTTAAACTTCCCGGATGGCCTGCAAATTCAGGGCAAGTACCAATTTCAGCCGCCCATGCCCTTTACTCCAGGCTCCGAAGTAGGCGGCATCATCAAATCCGTTGGCCCTGGCCTGAAAGGATTCGAAGCGGGCGATCGTGTCATGGCGATCCCTGGTCTCGGCGGCCTCGCCGAGCAGGTCGTGGTGAAGGCAGCAGGCCTGAGGAAAATCCCGACCAACATGGATTTCAAGACCGCCGCCGGTTTTGCCATGGTCTACACCACTTCCTATTACGCCCTGAAACAACGGGCACGACTACAGGCCGGTGAAACACTCCTGGTCCTGGGTGCCAGTGGCGGCGTCGGCCTCGCCGCGGTGGAATTGGGCAAGCTGATGGGAGCGCGGGTAATCGCGGCGGCGAGCACCGATGAAAAGCTGGAATTCGTAAACCAACTGCAACCGGATGAGTTACTGAATTACGGTGATGGCGAGCTGAAAGAAAAAGTAAAGGCACTTACCGACGGTCGCGGTGCAGACGTAATCTATGACCCTGTTGGTGGCGACCTCTTCGATCAGAGCTGCCGCTGCATTAACTGGAACGGCAGACTACTGGTCATCGGCTTCACCAGCGGACGCATTCCCGTATACAAGGCCAACCTGGCCCTGCTAAAGGGTTCCTCCATGGTCGGTGTATTTCTCGGTCGCTTTCGACAAGAGGAACCGGATACCTATGAACGCAACTTCATCGAACTTCTCAAGCTATACGATGAAGGCAAACTGCGGCCAATCATCACCCAATCATTCCCCTTGTCCGAGTACGTGGCTGCGTTCAACGTTTTCACCGAACGCCGGGTGATGGGCAAAGTTACCCTGGAAATAAAATCAGCGGATTCCCAGAACAACTGAGACGACGATGATAAGCGAAGATGAGATTCGAGCGGATCTGGAGAAACTGAGAGATATCGTAGCTGCGCATAAAGCGCCAGGTGCCCCTCTCGCTACAGAAACCTTGACAATAGAGGGCCGGGAGCTGGAGGTATTTTCCAGCGTACCAAAAAATCTGGCAGGAGTTTACGAGCTTGGCTTGAAGGCCGCGGATCGCACCTTCCTTGTCTACCGCGAAGAACGATTTTCATTCGCCCAATCACTGGATATGACAGCTCGCCTCGCCGCGGTCCTGAGGCAGAGATACGGCATCGACAAGGGCGACCGCGTCGCGATCTGCGCCCGCAATTCTCCCGAATGGTGCATCAGCTACATGGCAATAACCACCATTGGTGCCGTGGTAGTGCCAATGAATTCCTGGTGGAAAGGGCCAGAAATACAATATGGACTGAAGGACAGCGGCAGTAAGCTGGTATTACTCGACGCCGACAGGCTCCAGCAGATATCCCCGTATTTGAATGACCTCGATATCGAAGTCATCACCATCAAACCGACAGCCACTTCGGCCTACCCTGAATTCTATCGCCTGATCGAGTCGGTAGAACCTCTGTCCGCCGCAAGCATAAGCGCCTTGCAGGTCGAGCCCGAGGACAATGCCTCCATCATGTACACCTCCGGTTCAACCGGCCATCCCAAGGGTGTACTCTCCAGCCATCGCAATATCGTTAGCGCACTCTATACCTGGTACTTCGTTAGACAGGTTACCGAAATCCTGAGGCCAGAGCTGGTGGAGGAGAATCCAGAATTCGCGCCAGCTATCCTGGCCAATGTGCCCCTGTTTCATGTCACCGGTAGCCATGCTCAATTTCTTGCCTGTTTCCTCAATCAGCGCAAGCTCGTCATGATGTACAAGTGGGATGCCGATCAGGCCCTGGAGTTAATCGAGGCAGAACGCATCTCGGTGCTGCACGGGGTGCCAACCCAAACCTGGGAGGTGATGCAATCCAACAAATTTGACGGCACCGACCTGCGCAGTCTGCGAGGCGTCCAGAGCGGTGGCGCACCGCGGCCGCCGGAGCACCTGAGCATGATGTTGGACAGGTTTCCCCACCAGGCCATCCCCGGTCTGGGCTACGGCCTTACCGAAACCAATGCCATCGGCGCAATCATTTCCGGTAAATTCTATGAATCACGTCCCCATAGCACCGGTCGGCCGAGCCCACCGGTAACGGCCTTGGTTATCCATGATGAGGCCGGCAGGGAATTGGAAACCGGGGAAGTTGGGGAAATCTGCATCAAGGGACCCACGATCATGAAGGGCTACTGGAATCAGCCGGAAGCCACGGCGGAAGTGATCAGGAATGGCTGGTTCTATACCGGTGATATCGGCAAGCTGGATGAACTGGGATTCGTCATCATCCTCGATCGGGCCAAGGACATCGTTATCCGCGGCGGTGAAAATATCGGCTGCGTCGAAGTCGAATACGCGATCACCGAACACCCTGCCGTCAGCGAAGTCTCAGTCTATGGCATTCCCGATGAGCGCCTGGGAGAAGTGCTCTGTGCCAGCATCATGCTACGAGCGAACAGCCAATTGGAAGCGCCGGAGTTGAAACAGTTCCTGGCCGAAAAAATTGCCGGATTCAAAATTCCCGAATTGGTTTATTTCCAATATCAGCAACTTCCCCGCATCGCCGCCGGCAAGATTGCCAAGAAACAGCTCAGGCAGGAAACTATCGACAGCCTCAGCTCCAGCTAGTTACCCGTCCCCACTTACCGCAATTCCAACTTTCATCCTGTCCGCCTATGCCCCGCCTTCCGGTCAATTCCCCGGGCGCGGTGACCGCCCTTGACGCGATCGAACCGTCGAAAATAATATTGAAGAATCGCTGCCTGGCGAACGATAAGCTAATTAATGCCTATTTGAATTTCCCCAATGTCGATCGAGCTGGAGACAATCATCATGAAACAACAGATGGAAAATTCTGCCAGAGAATGGAAATGGGATGACGCAGCAGAGAACAACCAGGATTTCATGAACCCGGCGATCCTGCTGCCGGACGAAGAAACGCCGGCTGTGGATGAAACCCACAATCTCCTGGCCGAGGACCACCTCGCCGACAAATCCCAATTCACCAAATTGCGTCGCCGCATCGAAGAGCGTCTGGACAGCAAACGCATCGCCCACGAGTACGACTACGACTAGCCCAGCCTCGAGTCTCAGGGTCGTTAACCGGGCTTTCTCGGTGCCGATTATCCCATCCAGCCCACTATTCATGCAGGCTGTAGCAGCATTTGAAAAATTCTCAATAGTCTCTATTAAGTAATCCCCATAATTAGTATGATTGGGCGCTGGTACATCAGAAACTCAAGATATGACGTATTGTGTAGCAGTATCGGTAGATGCCGGCATGGTATTCTGCTCTGACTCTCTCACCAATGCTGGCATAGACCAGGTGTCTACCTACAGCAAGATGTTTCGCTTCGGCACCGATGGCCGCAAGCAATTCGTCGTTCTCACTGCCGGCAACCTGGCCACCAGTCAAGCCACCATCGCCAGGATCAAGAGTGACATCAAGAAAAATGCGACGCGCAACCTGCTGAATATGCCCAGCGTCGAAGACGCCGCCGATTATATCGGTGATCTGAGTCGTGAACAGCAGGATAGAAGAACCATCGAAGGCAAAAAATTCGAAGCCACATTCATCATTGGCGGTCAGATTCAAGGCAATGAACATGAAATCCTGTTGGTATACGCCGAGGGCAATCATATAACCAGTTCCGCCGATACTCCCTACCTGCAGATTGGCGAAAGCAAATATGGCAAGCCCATTCTGGACCGGATTCTGACCCCGGATTTAGACCTTGACACCTGCGCCATGTGCGCCCTGGTCTCCATGGATTCCACCATGCGCAGCAACCTGGGTGTGGGACCACCGGTAGAGGCGCTCATCTATAAGACCGATAGTATGATATTGGATACGCCGCACCGTTTTGAGGCCGACAGCGATTTTCTGCGAGACCTCAACCGGACCTGGGACAGAAAACTGAAAGATGCATTCCGGCAAATGCCACCCATAGCATGGGCCGCTAACTGGGACAAATTAGGCCGTGGACGAAACGAAGTTTCTTGAGCGCCAGGTCTGACAATACAAAAGGATAGGCATCCTCCAGGCCCATACTCCGGTTCAAAGAGTTCAGCATAATCGACAATCTTGACCACTTCACCAGCTTCTCATCAAATTCATCGAACAGTTCCGCGCCCTGTCGCAATTGAAATGCAGCCGCGGTTTCCAGCGTGTCCACCATGTGCAGGTAGTGAGCCCAGACTTCCGCCCAGTCCTCCAGCGGATGTGACTGTGCGTAATGGCTGATGAGGTCGGGATTTCGATCGATATTCACCTTGTTAGCGTAGTAGTATTCCAGTGCCGATGCATAGTCTACGGTCTCGTCACCGAACAGCTCCCGAAATTTTTCGATCGTGGCGTCCGACTTCACCAGTCGGGTGAAGTAGTAATGACCACTCTCATGGCGAAAGTGGCCCAATAAGGTTCGATATAATTCGCCGGTAAATTGCCTGCTTATCTCTCGCCTGACGTGATCTGCTTCGGTGATATTGATGGTAATGAGACCATCTCTGTGACCTGTGTTGACGTGTTCCTCCGACACCCCCGGATTGGTGCGCTTGTCCTCAATGAATTCAAATGCGAGACCACTTTGTTCCAGCCGTTTGCCTATTACGGGTAGTTTCAGCGACAGTAAGGAATAAATCAGACGGCGTTTGGCATGCTCGAGGCTGCGCCACCAACGCCTGCGGTCTGGCTGCATAAGGTTGGGAATGGTGTGATTCAATTCGCAGGAAATGCAGTAGGCATCGGCGGGATTGCTGACAAACCAATTGCAGACATTGTAATCCGCAGAGTTTTTACAGAGTCGGTACGATGTCGTAGAAAAATTCTCCCCAGCCTCTGAGATATTTGAACTCATCGTCAGCGTTAGCGGATCGAAACCGACCTGCTTGCCGCATTGCAGACAGTGCCGGTTCTCAAAAAACAAGGTTTGACCACAACCGCAGGTAAAATTTTTCATGTTTCGTGTTTCAGTTAGGGAGCTTCTGATTACAAATGGTACGGTCTATTTGTTAGGCAGAAACCAGGTATCCGCAATTTTTTGATGAATCGAAGCAATTTCCATCTGCAAGTCATCGATGTATTTCAGCAGGCCATCGTCCAGTAGCAAATCTATCCTGCCTTTCTGCACAAACCGCAGTGTCTTATCGACCTGCTTCGCGACTTTAGTATTGTTGGGGAGTTTCTTCAGGACGTGAGTCAAGGTGATTAAAGCATGGGTGGTTGCGCGTGGAAATTCCTCGTCCTGTAACAGATACGCAACAACATCTACCGCGTTCACTCGATGCTTAACATGTTGTCTGTACATTTGATAGGCACTGAGTGAGCGCAGGATATTCATCCACAGCGTACTGGCATAGGGTTCGTGTGCATCTGCTGCAACATCCTCGTTGCTATCTACCCTGCCCAGTGCCGGCAACAGATTACCGGAGCCAACGTCGACTATTCTTGTGGTCATGTCGGCCCGCTCCAGGGACCTGCCCAGACGGATAAAACAATAGGCCTCACCCCGGCTCATGGTGCCGGCCATGAGACCGGAAATTTGCTGGCAACTCGATATTATCTCTTCCAGCAACTCATGCCGTGGTCCTCTTGCGACTCCAGAAGCAGCATTGTCCTTCGCGAAATAATACAGATTATTGATCTGCTCGAAGGCTTCCGTGGGCATTATCTCACGGGTAGTGCGGGCATTTTCCCGGGTCTGGGCCAACATATCGAGGACCGAGTGACCGTTATTGTCCACCAGCAGGAAACGCATCACATTGCGTTCGCTCGCCTGTTTGTATTTCGCATCGAATGCCTGATAGGTGCCGGTAATTTCTACCAGGGAATGCCACCCCAGCTTGGTCCTGGGAGGCAAATCGAGCAACAAGGTGGAAAACACATTGAGCATGCGCGCGGTATTCTCTGCCCGCTCCAGGTAGCGCGCCTGCCAGTAAACACGTTCTGCGACTCTAGATAACATGGCTCAGTC
Source organism: Pseudomonadota bacterium (assembly GCA_022566775.1). Classification (GTDB taxonomy): domain Bacteria; phylum Pseudomonadota; class Gammaproteobacteria; order Pseudomonadales; family Pseudohongiellaceae; genus UBA9145. Next base: position 9,016 of record JADFIJ010000035.1, read on the forward strand.
GTCTCCCACGATCCAGGTGTCTTTACTACCGCCACCCTGTGAAGAGTTCACGATATAGGAACCCTTGACCATGGCCACCCGCGTCAGGCCACCGGCGGTAACATAGGTCTTATCCGCCTGCAGCACGAATGGTCTTAGATCGACATGTCTTGGTTCTACCGCCCTGTCGCCAAGTATCGGCACGGTAGACAGCGCAATCAGTGGCTGTGCCATGTAGTTTCTGGGATCGGCTTTAATCCTGCGGGCAAAATCGGCCAGTTCCTTCTTGCTCGCCTGTGGTCCAATCAACATGCCATAGCCACCGGATTCATTCGCCGGTTTGATTACCAGCTTGTCGAGATTCTGCAAGACGTATTGACGCTGGACCTTATCGATACAAACATAACTGGTGACGTTGGGTAGGATAGGATCTTCGCCTAAGTAGTATTTGATAAATTTCGGCACGTAGGTATAGATAATCTTGTCGTCGGCGACACCGGCACCGGGTGCGTTGGCGAGGGCGACATTGCCTTTCACCCAGGATTTAAATATGCCGCTAACACCTAACACCGATTCCTTGTTGAAAATCGACGGATCTAGAAACAGGTCATCTATGCGCCGATAGACTACATCCACCCGTGACAAACCATCGATCGTGCGCATGAACACCTTGTCCTTTTCCACCACCAGGTCACTTCCTTCCACCAGTTCCGCGCCCATTCTCTGGGCCAGAAAGGAGTGCTCGAAATAGGCGGAGTTGAAAATACCCGGCGTTAATACCACCACTTCCGGATACTCTGAGGGCCGCGGCGAGATTGCCGCGAGGGTATCAAATAATTGATTCGGGTATTCGGTAACCGGTTGGATGTTGTAGTTCTCAAACAACTCAGGAAAGACGCGCTTGGTGACCCGCCGATTTTCCAGCATGTAAGAGACGCCAGATGGCACTCTTAGATTGTCTTCGAGCACATAGAACTTGCCATCTGCATCCTTGATTAAATCGGTGCCGCAAATATGAGCCCAGACATCAAATCGCGGCTTGATGCCTACACATTGCTTGCGAAAATTACCGGAATTGAGAATTAGTTCTTTCGGAATCAGCTTGTCTTTGAATATTTTCTGATCGTTGTAGACGTCATGGATGAAGCAATTAAGTGCGCGCAGGCGTTGTTGCAAGCCCGCACTGGTGTGGTTCCATTCTTTCTCGGCAATAATTCGCGGAATGATATCGAAAGGCCATTCTCGATCGATATTGCCGGCATCGCTGTACACCGTGAACGAGATTCCCATGGTCTTGATGGCCAGTTCGGCGGCCATCTTCTTCTGTTGCAACTCCTCGTGGGTGAGAGATCTCAGCAGACTGACGAGACGTCGGGCAGGTTTTCGCGCATAGCCGGGGGAGCTTATGATCTCATCATAAAATGGGCCCGGGTTATAAGTTTTCCAATTGATGCGCACGGGTGGGAGCCTTGGGTTTGGAGCCGATTTACTAACTTAATTCATTACACCGTCTCTCGCAACAAAACGCGGGGCGACAAGTTAGGGCAGCTCTGAATAAATCAGTAATGTCTCAGCAAATCCTGAAGCCAGAGTTAAATTTAGCGATTACAAGGGCCAGACTAAGAGCAACAGTGGTAAGGCCACCGCCACGATGACTATTTCCAGGGGCAGACCCATACGCCAGTAATCACCAAAGTGGTAACCACCTGGCCCCATTATCAGTGCGTTGTTCTGGTGGCCTATGGGCGTCAAAAATGCACAGGAGGCCCCCACCGCCACCGCCATGAGAAAGGTATCCGGGTTCACGTCCAGCGAAAGCGCGGTGTTGTACGCGATGGGCGCCATCAGAATCGCGGTGGCCGCGTTGTTGAGCACATCTGACACCGTCATGGTGATAATCAATAGCATCGCCAGGATGAATACCGGGCTCATGTCACCCGCTAAAGCCAGTATGCCGTCGACCAGTAACGCCGTTGTGCCCGTGGTTTCCAGCGCCGCACCCAGGGGAATCATCGCCCCGAGTAAGACCACGACCGGCCAGTCAACCCCGGCGTAAAATTCTCGCACCGGCATTACATTCAGCAGAACCATGGCAACGGTGGCGATTCCCAGCGCCAATTGTATGGAAATCAGGCCACTGGCGGCGGCGGCGATCGCCAGTATGAAAGTCGCCAGCGCCGGCATGGCCTTCGTTGCACCATGAATATTCAGATCGCGCGGGGCCAGTGGATAGCAATTCAAGCGAATGATTGCCTCCTGCAATTCGTCTCCTTCTCCGTGCAGTAGCAACACATCCCCAGCCCTGAACTGGAAATCCCGCAGGCGATTTCGGTGCGGAGTACCGGCACGGGAAGCCGCCAGCAGATTCACAGCGTATTTACGATTAAACCCAATCTGCCTCGGCGTTCTCCCAACTATGGGCGAGTTTTCGGTAATGACCACCTCGGCTATCTGCGAATCTTCCGAAAGCAATATCTCCGAGCGCGCGTTCTCGGCGGAGAGCATGGTCAGATCATGGGCCGAGGCAAAACTTTCGATGTCATCATGGGAACCTTGCAGCATTAAGAGGTCATTAACAGCCAGTATATGACGTCGACTCACCACTGCCATTGTCTGTTGCTTGTGCACAAGAGACAGGATATCCATCTTTTGTTCCGCCAACAGATCCTTCAGCTCCCCAGCTCGCTTACCCACCAGGGCACTGTTTGCGGTGACCTTCAATTCGAACAGATATTTTTCGACATCGAATAACTCCAGGCCCGCCGTTTGCTTACGCACTTTAACCAGACGCCAGCCAATGAATAACATAAACAGTATACCGGCGATGGCGATGCCACCGCCTACCGGTGCAAAGTCAAACATGGTGAATGCCTCACCGGTGACTTCCCGTCGGTAATTTGCTATCAATATATTGGGAGGCGTGCCAATGAGCGTTACCAGGCCCCCCAGTATGGATCCAAATGACAAGGGCATTAACACGGTCGCCGGCGGTCGTCCTGCTTTCGTGGTTGACTGTATCGCTATGGGCATCAACAGGGCCAGGGCTCCCACATTATTCATGAACATCGAAAGAAAGGCGGCGAGAAACGTGAGTATGGAGATATGCAGCAGTGGTTTGGAGGAGAAAGGCTCAATCAACTGCGTAATAAATTCAACCGCACCGGACTTGGTAAGTCCAAAACTGACGATTAACACCAGTACCACGGTAATCGTTGCCGGATTACCAAAGCCGGAAAACAATTCTGCCTGTGGCACCAAACCAAATATACCGGCGGTGAACAAGGCGCCCAGCGCGACGATATCGTAGCGCCACCTGCCCCAGACCAACAAGATCAGCAAGGCCAGTAAGATGAGTAATAAGATCGTCTGATCAGAAGTCATAGCGTCCTGGTTCCAGCCGTTAGACGACATCGAACTCCAGGCTGCCTACTGTCTCAACCGCGGCGGCGACGCGGTCGCCGGCTACTGTAGCGGCAACGCCGGCCGGTGTGCCGGTATAAATAAGATCCCCTGCCTGCAATTCGTAAAACCTCGATAGCTCGCTGATGATTTCCGCCACACTCCAGATCATTTGCGAGAGCCGGGCATCCTGTCTCAACTCGCCGTTTATACTCAGGCTGATGCGCACATCGTGTGGATGCCCGATCTTGGCCACCGGATTGATCGCTGAAATCGGCGCCGAATCATCGAAGCCTTTGGCCGTATCCCAGGGTCTGCCCTCTTTTTTCGCTATGGCCTGCAAGTCCCGTCGCGTGAAATCGATACCTACGGCATAGCCAAATACACAGTCCAGCGCGTCATCATTGGCGATGTCTTTACCCCCGCTTGCCAGTGCCACCACGAATTCCACTTCATGATGCAGATCATCGGTCGCCTGTGGATATCGAACCGGCGCGTTGTCCACGACGATCGCGTTCGCAGGTTTACTAAAAAAAACCGGCGGCTCGTCCCTGGGATCGCCTCCCATTTCCTTCACATGATCACCGTAATTTCGACCCACGCAATAAATTCGATGAACCGGATATAAATCATCTGAATCCACTACGGAGACGGCTGGTACTGCCTGGGGAGGGAATATATAGCGCATTAGAACCTCAAAAATCTTTATAGGATGTGCAGTGAAGTGCTGCGACTAATTCAGTGGTGGAAGAGTCCTGCATATCCGGAAACAGCTGCAGGCCGCTAAGTTGTTCCACTTCTAACAAACTACTTAGTTGATCACAATAGTGAGCGTGCTGAGGCAGATCACTGGGAAAAATAAACGCCAGGTGAGAGCGCCGATTGGCGACCAGTTTATAATAGGCTGATGGCTGCGCCAACTCAGGCCCGTCGCGAGCATTAAGCGGTTCCTGAATCAGGTACAGGGGCCCACTCACCACAAACAATTCACCGCTACGCGCCGCCAGCTCATTGATTGCCTGGTCGAGCCGCGACCAACTCCCTTCTCGCAGAGCGCTGGGCAGCACTGCCAGATTACTGAGGTAATTCAAGTCAGACCAAAAAGGTGTCCCGGCAAAGCTACTCATTGGCACCAGGCGGCCGTTATTCCTGGCATCGATAATCAACGCATTTATTCGATAACTCTGATCTGCCCGCGCACTCAGATCAAGCTGATTTATCACCCGCCCATTTTCCGATAGTCGTAGATAGGGTGATTCGGTGAGCAGAAGATTATCTACTCGCCAAACCCTCGGCAACAGGGAAGCAACACCGAGTGCCGCTTCCACTACCCGGTAAGCCACCCAATCCGCCAGGCCATTGTCAGCATTAATCGACGCGGCAAAGAGATGACGCACGATTATCTCGTTGTTTGCGGTAGCAGTCGAATCCGGACAGGAGCCCATACAATGACTGATATGGATATTTTGGGCCGAACTGGAAGCAGCAATGCATATCACCACCGCAAGGCTGCCCCACTTCGCGAGCCTCGCTACGGCCTTTAAGTATTGGATAAACAAGTTATGCCACCTGGCCTTTGGAAATACATTAACCCATTGGATAAGGATACTGCTTGTGTACTTCATCGCACTGTTGCATCACCTCATCGCTCAGGCTCACATCCAGGGCTGCCAGCGATACTTCCAGTTGATCCGCCGTGCGCGCACCGATCATGGTAGATGCCACATAATCAAAATTCATGCTCCACGCCGTTGCCAGGGTAACCGGCGACATGCCGGCTTCGATTGCGATCTCCAGATAGCGGGCGGTCGACGCCAGGGTGGCTTCGTTAACGAACCGCGTCGCCATGGCCTTTTGTCTTGGATCCTTAGTCGCCAGATAATCCCCGAATCGACAATCACCAGGAATTTCTGCCTGGTTATATTTGCCAGACAATACCCCACCCGCAATCGGCGAATAGGGTAATAGTGAGACATTCTCCAGCGTGCACGCATTTGCTAATTCGTCCATGAAGCGACGATTCAGCAATGAGAAATTATTTTGTATCGACTGAAATTTCGTCAGGCCTTCATAGTCGGCAATGGTGTTGGCCTTGGTCAGGCCATAGGCATTTTCATTCGAGGTGCCGAGGTACCGAACTTTGCCTGCTTGCACGAGGCGATCCAGCGCCTCCATGGACTCATCGATGGGGATAACCGTATCAGGCCAATGCACCTGATAAAGATCGATGTAGTCGATTCCCAGCCGCCGCAGGCTTCCCTCAACCGCCATCTCCACATGATGTCGATCGATGGCGGTCAGGCCATGTCGAACCGGCGGCACAAACCAGCCTGAGGCAGCGCCTGCCACCTTGGTCGCAATGATGAGAGAATCACGGGGTTTGGTTTTAATCCATTCGCCAAAAATATACTCGGTGACTCCGACTAACTCCGGGCTTGGGGGTACCGGATAGATTTCCGCGGTGTCATAGAAATTAATGCCGCGATCATAGGCCGTGTTCAATATCTTGAATGACTCTTCCTTGTCGCTCCAGGTGCCAAAACCCATGGTACCCATGCAGATCGGGCTCACACGCAATCCGCTCTTGCCAATGTATCGATACTCCATGGAACTCCCTATCTCAGCTTGTCAGGTCTACTCGGTCGATTCATGCATCAGGCCAGGGGCTCGCAGATCTCGCCGAGATAACCACCACCGCCACAATACACCCGGTCCTGTAATTGAATTCGAATGCCGTCAGGATCAGAGAAATAAACTTCCGGCGTGCCACCGTCGATGCCTCCCCGGTTGGGCATGCGCATACTCACCCAATGCACCAGGGGTGGTGTATCGCTGGCGCTGGCCCGCGCCGACAAACCGTAGCCATTCAACTTTGACAAAATCTCATCGACTGAAAAATCCTCGATGCTGAGACAAACATGATCGATACGACCAGGATTGGCAGGTGGGCCTTCCGCACTGCCACCCACAAACATTAGAAACTGAATGCCATCGCCCACCCCCACCAGCGGCGATGGACCTTGATAGGCCTGAAACTCTTTACCGAATGTCTGCATATAGAACCCATTGCCGCGGGCAGAGTTCGCCAGAAAATTGATAAAATGGCTTAGGTCTATGGTTTTAAACAGGCCATCGATCGGCGGCGCCTCGGCATACTCACAGACGGAACCGAGCGCACCGCGGCCACCACAATGGTCCTCTGGCGATAGCTGGAACACCAGCCCCTCAACTCCGGCAAAGTAAAGCTCGCGCGTCCCCCCTCTTTCACCGCCGGCGTCGGCACCGCGAGTGATAACCCAGGATGTCATCGCCGAGTCCAGCGCCGATTGTCCCGCAGCCGGTGGAACGCCGGGTTCTACCCCGAACGCGGCGAGCCGATCACGTATCGGGTCGAGTTCGAAGCCCTCGACACTCAGGCCGAATGGCAGACAGTCAATTCAGGCGGGCCCTTCCTGGCGACCAATATCAGACAGCCATCGATCGAAACCACCGTCCATGTGGGCCACTTTCTGTATCCCCATACTCTGCAGTGACTGCGCAGCCAGGGCGGAACGGGAGCCCTTGTTACAGTAGAGAATCACCTCCTCGACCGCGTCGAACTCCGTGCGATAGTAAGGGCTCTCGGGGTCAATCCAGAATTCCAGCATGCCCCGCGGCACGTGCAGTGCATCGGGAATTTTCCCATCTCGCTTCACTTCACGCACGTCTCGCAGATCCACCAGCAACACGCCGGCCCGTGATAGCCTGGCATCGACTTCGGCGGGACTCAGGGTTTGCACCTGGCTCATCGCTTCCGCGACCAACGCCTTAACTCCTTTGCTAATCTTCATGGGCAAAAACTTAAACCAGTTGTCTCAATTTAGCAAGCGAAGCGGGTCACTCCCTATGCCGATCCGGTTCAAAAGTCATACCCGGCGGATGGTCCTGTACGGATTGGCGAGTTGATAATAGAATGAGTAGCGGCCACATGAGTCCGAGCTTCATGGTTCACCTCGAATTTACAAGTGTCGGTACCACCAGGGTTTTGGGAGACAGGCTATGAACGACAATGACTTTCAACTTGTTATGCGTGCCAAAAAGCAGATTCAGAGAGATACCTATATTCGGTCCTTCTTGCTTTTTTCTGCGGTATTTTGTGCGGCGCTCAAATTTCTCGGGTTGGAATTGCCTTTCCTCTACCTTGGGCTCTTCGTCATCCTGTTTGTGTCTCTGGTGTTGAGCTCAGACCTGATTGCGAATATTGGTGCGGTCTCCAAGAAGGATCTCATCGATATCATCGAGAAACAGTTTCACAACGACCCGGACATGCTGGCTCGCTACTCCAGTGCCAGAAGCAGGAGCCAGGGTTAACTAACGGCGTGAAGACTTCACCAGGGCACCACCGCCAGAAACTACAGCACCAAAGACATTACCGGCCGCATCCACTGCAACTCCTTCCGGGTTAGAGCCATCGGGATAGGCGGCAACGGTACCGTCGATAAAATAATCTACGATGCCATCGAGCAAACTTCCCACTCTGATGCCGGCGTGCCATCCAGGATTGCGGGTGTCGTCGAATTCCGATTCTGAATCGGCAACATAGATCGTGTCATCATCGGTGATGTAAATACCGCTGGGTCGACTGAAGGTCTTGAACTCGCCCATATAGTTTCCATCCAGGTCGAAAATCTGCAGGCGGTTATTGCCACGATCGCCAACGATGAGACGATTCCTGGAATCGATATCCAGCGCATGGGGAGTTTTTAACTGACCCGCGTCAGAACCCCAACCACCCCAGTATTTGATTAGATTTCCGAAGCGATCAAACTTTACGATGCGAGCGACGGTGTCAGCTGTCGCATTTTCCTGCTGTCCGCTGTGGCCGTCGCCAACATAAATATTGCCATCGGCATCGGTTACTACATCGCAGGGAGTTTCCAGTAGGGCGTCTGTGCCGTCACCGGCAACACCCGGTTGTCCCAGGATCAATAGTACCTCCCCTTCGGGACTGAACTTGTAAACAACGTGTCCCATGCCTGCCGTCTCGGGATTTGAGGGATTGGGGCCTTGGGCATCGGTGACCCAGATATTGCCATCCCTATCCACATGCAAGCCATGGGGAAATATCATCAGGCCGCCACCAAGAGACGCGACGATATTGCCATCGGGATCGATCTTGACGACAGGATCGAGGCTGGAACCGGCACAGCTATTGCCGCCGCAGCGATCGATCGCCCACAGATGTCGACCGTCGGGATCGATGTCGACGCCGGCGGTAGAGCCCCACTCGCGACCGTCTGGCAACACCGCCCAGCCGTCGACGGTGCTGTAGGGATTGGGTCTGTTGTTGATTGGCTCCAATTGAGCCGAGGCGGATGCCATCGCCACCAGGGCGAGGAATGCGAGACTGCATTGGCAACAAAACATGTTGATTTTATTCATGATCTATCTGCTCCTGTATGGACCTTTTACTGCTCATTTCAAGCCGGCGAGGCCATCGATAACCGCGACGTGCAGGCGGCTCGACTCGATGCCGTATAGTGCCGCCGGGTTCAGGAGAGTAATCCAGCGTTGGGACTAATGCAATAAGGCCCGGCGCAGGCTTATTCTCGAATCAGGGCTTCGATCGCCGCCTTGAGTTCGACCTCGTCACCTAGTTTGAAACTTCGAAAGGATTCGATGAGTTTGCCGTCTCGATCCAGCAGGAAAGAAACCGGCAGAGATCTTACCCCATAGGGAATGCCAATATCTCCGTCCGGGTCCTTCAACACGGGATAGGAGACAGGATGATCTTCCAGGAAGAAGACGCCGTTTGCCGGATCTTCATCCACATTGATCGCAATGATTTCGAAATCCTCGGTGCCAATCTCCGCCCGCATCTGTTCATAGGCGGGCAACGAGACCAGGCATGGCGGACACCAGGAAGCCCAGAAATCGATAAAAACGACCTTGCCCCGGTAATCTGACAGGCGCAACGGCTGCCCGTCGATGATACCGAGACCGACGAAATCTGGGGCTTGATCCGCAGCAGATACAAACCCGATGCTGGCAAGGAGTAAAAGGGTCAGCGAGACTTTATAGCGCATAGGTGAAAGAGACCGAGTAAGAATAACTGGTGGTGAATTGAATCGCGCCGTTGAGGTCGCGGGCGATGGGTAGCCGACCGGAAAGCGCTACATTCAGTTTGTCGGTAACAGAGTATTGCAGCGCCGGCACAAAATCCAGCCACTCGCCGCCGGTGTTCGGAATATCGAAACCAAGACGTCTATCCGGCTGGGTCCGGCGATACCGGACGGCGGCGGCGTAACTGAATTTGCTGCCCATACTCTGGCTCATACCCAGGGAAAAACTGGTTTCATCGCCGAAGGTATAGCGCCTGTCATTTTCTTCATCATTATCCGTATAGCTTGCCGTGATCCCCAGTTGCACGGTGGCAGCCTGATTGAATGCATAGCTATAGCTCGACCAGAGAATTTTCCCCAGCGCCCCCACACTGGGTTGCATGTCCTCTGCGGCAGAGATGAGCCCGCCAGCATCGTCCTTGCCGATCGGTATGCGGGCGCCAAAACCGACCGACACTTCATGCCGGGAAAACGGCGTCTGGTAAATCGGTGTGTAGCGAAACAATATCACCGCATCGCTCAGACCCGAGGTATGCTGCGCGGGAAGGAAACTGGAACCCACATCGCGGCTATGTTCTATGTAGGCAAGCAATCCAGATACCGCCCAGTGTTCTGTCAGGCCGTAACTGGCGGACAGGGTGGTGGCCAGGGAGGATCTCTTCCGATCGGTCTCGTCTCTGATATCCTTGGTGCCAACTACCAGGTCGTCGGCGATGTGATTTTCAGTAGTCAGGTTTAGATAGAGATCTCCCGGCTCGGTGGAAGAGGTATCAATCGCGCTTAGCAAGGGCACGCCGGCACAACCGCAAGTCGCGGCGTAGCCAGCTGCAGGCGACAGCAATGTGCTCAGTAATATAGCAATTGAGGCTAACACTCGTTTCATGGTGACACCATCATGCCTAAAGTCAGGGTTGGATTTCGACATTGGAGAAAAACGCGGTCCACGCAAACCAGTAAGCAATATAGGAATTGGTTTTTTGCAGGCTGTCTCCCGACCTCGGTCCTGACACAGCATTGCCAAACACATCCCATTCCGTGCCTTCATTATCAACCATCACCACCGGTAAGCGATTCTGTACCGCAGTAAAATCCAGGGTCGTACAGTCTTCCAACTCTCGATTAAACACCACCGCAAAATTTTGACTGGCGCTGCCAACGGCGATGACATCCATGGAGCCAACTTTCTCATTAACCACCTCGACGCCGCCAGAGAATGTATCTAGGGGATACACCTTGGAGGCGGTGCCTACGTTGATGCCCAGCACTCTGGTCTTCCTGTGCAGACGAAGGTCGAAGGCATTGTCGACCTGGAAGAGTAGTGAACTATCGGTCTTGTAGGAACCATAAGGGTAGAGGCCGTAAGGGTTGGCAAACCCGGTGGCGTCTGTCATCAGCAGGGTTTCGGGATACATTTGCAACCAGGTAGCCCAGGTGGTTTCCACAACCTGCAATTTCTCGGGGATGTCCAACAACCGAGGCCCGAAAATAGCCTGTTCCAGCATTTGCGACCACAGGCTAAGGGTGTCACGATCATAGAGTATAAGATTGGACTGATAGAGAAAGCCCGAGGTACCGAAGGTCTGAACTGGCTCCATGAATGCCTGCCACAGCATGGCCGAACCCGTTAGCGGACAATAACTGAGCGTTACCCGCTGGTTCTGACCGTCTATCACAAACTGATCATTAACGATCTCATGGTAATCCAGAATCAGGTGAGGATAGGCGCGTACTTCGTCGCCAATTTTTATCCCCACGACCAATTCACCCGGGGCGACGCTAAAAACATTGAAATTTTGAGTAAACACCGGCGTTTCCAGTGGCGCGATGCCATCTGGACCGGGACCGCCATCGAATATCTTGCCTAACTCGATGGAAAAGCCGTCAACTATCGTGGGGTTATCCGGGCCGTTGCTGAGATCCGGATCGGGCCGCTGACAACTCGCTTCAGGAGGATCTGAAGCTAGCTCGGCGACGGGGCCGCCGGCCACCAGCACAAAGGTAACGGGGTTGTCACTCAGCAGACTGAAATTAGCCCAGAAGATAGTTTCGCCGACGGCGATAGCGGGTATGGACAAGGTTACACCGTCGAAGGTGCTGGCACCGCTTGTATCTGCACCGGTAAGTTCCTCGCCGCTGAGTACCTCCAGTTGCAATGGATCGGTACCATCGATGATACTCAGCTCGACTCGAAAAGCCTGGTCGGCAATGGCGACAACTGGCAGGGTTAGCACGTTGCCGGTCAGGCTTGCCTGCTGGGCGATGGAATTGTTAGCCACAAGAAATGCAAACAGCATGAAAACATGAACTGAAAATGTGCGTGACTGTGTGCACACCGATTTTTTATACATGAACATTGCTCCCCGATCCTGTCAGCTGTTCCAAACCGGCATCCGATACCAAGCGCAGCCAGCTCGCTACTATCTTGATCACCAGACCGGCTCTGCCACGGGTTTATTTCAGAGCTTGGGCGTTCTGAATTGAGAGTGGTCGTTGCAAAAAGCAAACAATGCAGTCTATGCAAGATTTCCCGAGAAAGCTATTGGGGGCAGAGCCGGGGCAGCTTGACCCTGGGGAAAACCCTGCTGGGGCCGCAGCAAATGGATTGCCGGCACCAGGCGGGGACGATTACTAGTACGGATTCCAGAGCGGAATCATGCACAGCGCTGTGCCAGCGGCAACCATGAAAAAAGGCAGCGAACCGCGGTTCGCTGCCTTCGATAGAATCACATAGCCTACTGGCTATCGCGTCACGGTCACATTGATATTCTGGTAACTGAACATGGAGCCATCGCTGGCGATTCCGCGCAAGACGTACTCACCGGGTTGGTCAAAAGTTACTTCGGCGGTCCACCTGCCATCTTCCGGAGGCTCGGGAATGGTATAGGGTGGCGACCACGGAGAATTCGCATAGGCACGCGAGTCGATGTAGGTCTTGAATTGCACCGGATCGAAGGTGGCATACTTGGCTGGACCTCGATAAACCGTCCAGGAAAAGCGCAGGCCGGGACCACTCAGTACCACGATTGAAGAGGGCGGTCTGTAAGCCTGATTACCGCCGCCGCGTCCCCTTGACAGTTCACGCCGTACGGGCAAATTGTCGGGATCATGGGCCCTTACTGCCAGGCTGAGCGCCTGGCCCACTCTGACTGTGCGAAAACTTTCACCTTCCAGTCGAATCTCCGGTGGGATATTTGTGCGCAGGGCATCATTTAAGCTGCCAAAGGCACCACCAACTTCAGTCGAAATCACCTGGGGATCTATCCGGTAGTCAGGCTTCAGGGAGCCATAGGCTCGACCAGTGTGAGCCTGGGTTTTCAGCGTCCACACC
>JADFIJ010000213.1 GCA_022566775.1 Pseudomonadota bacterium
GACAGATCCACCCCCGGGCATTGGTTGCCATGAAATTGATATCTTCCGTGCGCACGCGCTCGGCCGCGATAATGAGATCACCCTCATTTTCCCGGTCTTCATCATCCATCAATATCACCATCTTACCTTGGCGGATATCGTCAACGATCTCTTCTATTGAATTCATTTTCATAATTTTTGCATCAGGCGTTCAAGATATCTCGCTACCAAATCCACTTCCAGGTTTACTTCCCGCCCAACTACATAGTCACCGATTGTGGTCTCGGTCTGGGTGTGTGGTATCACATTTATTGTAAATGTGGTACCTGACACTTCGTTAACGGTCAGACTGGTTCCATCGATACAGATCGATCCCTTCGCCGCTATATATTTGGCCAGCGCAAGCGGTACGCCGAACTCCATTCGAATACTTCCCCCGTCGGCTGTGGATCCGACCAATTTACCTACACCGTCTACGTGACCACTCACGATATGGCCACCGAAGCGACTTGTGGCCAACATCGCCTTCTCGAGATTGACCTTGGACCCAGGCTTCAGTGATCCGAGTATTGTACAATTCATGGTTTCACCAGAAACATCTGCGGCAAAGCTGTCAGCGCCCAGCTCTACAACGGTCAGACAACATCCACTCACGGCGATGCTATCGCCAATCTGTAAGTCCGCCAAGTCCAGCTCGCCGCTACCAACTACGAGACGCCATTCCGACTGTAGCCGCTGCAAACTCTCGACTGTAGCTGTGGTTTCGATAATTCCGGTAAACATCTTTATTCCGCAGGGCAAACCGGGACCAGTGTCACTCTTATATCCCCGCCCACCTTGTCTAAATCTTTGACTTCAAAATCGACACTGTCCGCCAATGATTGTAATCCGGTACGATCAAACAATGCCTTGGCATCACTGCCCAGTAATCGAGGTGCAATATAGACGAGCAACTCGTCTACCAACCCAGCCTGAATAAATGCACTACTCAAGGTCGATCCTGCTTCCACCAGAACTTCATTGCATGCAAATTTGGAGGCCAGCGATTCTAGCACAAATTGAAGGCTGACACTCGCCGCCGCCTTCGTTGCTTGAACGACCTCAACGTTGTCGGGGAAGGCCTGATCTTTGGGCACAGCGTTCACGGTGTAAATTTTTACCTCACCATCCGCTGCGATAATCCTGGCGGCAGCGGGTGTGCGTAAATGACTATCGAGCACTATCCGTAAAGGCTGACGTGCCAAAGACTTTTTATTGCGTGCCCTGGATTCTGGATCGAGATCGAGTTCTTCTGGCCGCAGGTTTAGCAACGGGTCGTCCGCCAGCACCGTGCCTATCCCTGTCACTATGGCGCTGCTGCGCGCCCGTTGTTTTTGCACATCGGCTCTGGCCGCAGCTGAGCTTATCCATTTGCTTTCACCGTTCGCCAGGGCAGTACGACCGTCGAGGCTCATCGCCAGTTTGCAACACACGTAGGGGAGCCCGAGTTGCTGTCGCTTGATGTAGCCGGGGTTTATTGCCCTCGCCGCACCTTCAAAATCGACCAGGTGCACCACGGAAATACCCGCCCCCTCGAGCGCCGCTACACCCTTGCCCGAAACTTTGGGGTCGGGATCGATGCCGGCAATTACAACTTCGGCGACACCGGCCTCGAGCAGGACATCGGTGCAGGGCCCGGTCCGTCCCGTGTGAGAACAGGGCTCAAGACTTACAAACACGGTGGCGCCATGGGCTTGCTCACCGGCTTTATTCAGCGCCATGACCTCGGCGTGGTCTTCGCCCGCTGCAATGTGCCAGCCCTCACCCACAACTACACCGTCTTTAACGAGGACACAACCCACGCGCGGGTTGGGTGTCGCCGTAATGACCCTGCCAGCAAGTTCAATCGCTCGCCGCATATTAACCGGCCAGTCAATATTCTCTTCGCTGAGCTCGTTGTTGGAAAGAGTTTGCATGGAACCGTGCGTTCCCTGTCGCTGGTAGTTAGCACCACATACTACCAGAGCCAGATTAGCGGGACTATTCTGGAGTATCTTTGGAATTATCTTTGGAATTATCTTTGGAATTATCTTTGGAATTATCTTTGGAGAGACGATCGATTTCCTGGCGAAATTCGTCGAGGTCCTTGAAGCTGCGATAAACAGAAGCAAAACGGACGAAGGCAACTTGGTCCAGTTCGCGCAATTCCTTCATCACCAGCTCACCAACAGCGCGAGACTGAATTTCACGTTCACCCGTAGAACGCAGGTTAGCCTTAATGCGACCAATTGCTTCTTCCACTTTCTCGGTACTGACCGGTCGTTTTTCCAGCGCCTTGTTAAAACCGGCCAGAAGCTTATCTTCGTTGAACGGTTCTCGAATACCATTCTGCTTGATGATACGCGGCATAACCAGTTCGGCAGATTCGTAAGTGGTAAATCTATCTTCACAGGTAATACATTCGCGACGTCTGCGCACATGATTACCTTCAGCAACCAGCCTGGAATCAATTACCTTGGTGTCGAAGGCACCGCAAAAAGGACAATGCATAAAATACCTATCATTCTGTTATATTTGCGTATCCGGCGATCGAGACTTCGGCAAGGTGTTTACAACCGTCGATAAACCGGATACCTGGAACAAAGATCCATCACCTTTTTCTGCACTTCCGCGATCCTGTCGTCGTTGTCCAGGTCATCTAGAATATCACACATCCAGGTAGTCAGCTCCGTCGTTTCCGCTTCTTTAAGTCCGCGAGTAGTAATGGCTGGAGAACCTATGCGCAAACCACTGGTTACGAACGGTGGCTTCGGGTCATTTGGTACGGCGTTCTTGTTCACTGTAATATTTGCCCGCCCCAGGGCTGCGTCCGCATCCTGACCGGTGATGCCCTGCTTGATAAGACTCAGTAGAAACAAGTGGTCATCGGTACCATTGGATATCACATCATAGCCGCGATCAATAAACCCCTGGGCCATGACCCTGGCATTTTTTAATACCTGGCGTTGATAAGACTTGAAGTCTTCACTCATGGCTTCGAGGAAGCACACGGCCTTGGCGGCGATTACGTGCATTAGTGGTCCGCCCTGACTTTCCGGGAACACCGCAAAATTAAGTTTCTTTTCCAATTCCGGATTAGCCCGTGCCAGAATTAACCCGCCCCTGGGTCCACGCAAGGTCTTGTGCGTGGTGGAGGTGGTGACATCGGCAATGTTGACCGGGCTCGGATATGCATCGGCCGCTATCAGACCTGCGACGTGTGCCATATCCACGACGAAGTAAGCGCCAATGCTGTCGGCAATCTCGCGAAATCGATTCCAGTCCACCACCCTGGAATAGGCCGAGAACCCGGCCATGATCATCTTCGGCTTGTGCTCCTGCGCCAGGGCATCGACCTGATCGTAATCAATTTCTCCGGTTTCCTTGTTCAGGCCGTATTGAATCGCGTTGTAAATTCGACCCGAAAAACTCACGCTGGCACCATGGGTGAGATGCCCACCGTCCGCCAGGCTCATCCCCAGCATCGTGTCGCCCGGTTTTAATAAGGCCATATAAACGGCCGCGTTCGCCTGGGAACCGGAGTGGGGCTGTACATTGGCATAGTCGGCATCGAACAAAGCCCTGGCCCTGGCGATGGCCACGGCCTCGACTACATCTACATGCTCACAACCACCGTAGTAGCGTTTGCCCGGGTAGCCTTCGGCATATTTGTTCGTCAGCACCGATCCCTGAGCCGACAACACCAGTGGACTGGTATAGTTTTCAGACGCGATCAATTCAATATGTTGTTCCTGACGGATACTTTCTGCTTCGATAGCTGCGCTGATCTCTGGATCAAACTCAGACAGGCTGACATCGCTATTAAACATCGATTACTCCGGATGGATAAGTTACGGACTTGCATGATGGGGATTTTCGAAGGCGTTATTCTACATGATGCCTGCGCATTGGACATCAATATTCGGGGAAGCCTCGGGGGTATCACTAGCAGGCTATGCCATAATAGCGACCGGTATTTTACGCAACATCAGGAAACAAAAGAATGGCTCAATTTGTTTACACCATGCATCGGGTTGGCAAAGTCGTACCGCCCAAACGGGAGATACTGAAAGATATCTCGCTGTCGTTTTTTCCCGGTGCCAAGATCGGCGTGCTGGGACTCAATGGCTCGGGGAAATCCACCCTGCTCAGAATCATGGCCGGTCTGGATAAGGATTTTAGCGGCGAAGCCAGGCCGCAGCCGGATATCAAAATCGGATACCTGCCCCAGGAGCCGGTGCTGGATGAGTCCTGCGATGTGCGGGGAAATGTGGAGCAGGGCATCAAGGACACCATCGACCTGGTTGATGCATTTAACGCGATCAGCGAAAAGTTCGCCGAACCCATGAGCGATGAGGAGATGAACGAATTACTGCAGCAACAGGGTGAACTGCAGGACAAGATCGATGCCGTCGATGGCTGGGAAGTAGAACACATTCTCGAGCGTGCGGCCGATGCCCTGCGCCTGCCACCGTGGGACACGGAAGTGGCCCATCTCTCTGGTGGCGAGAAGCGGCGGATTGCACTGTGCCGCCTGTTGCTGTCGAAACCCGATATGTTGCTGCTGGACGAACCCACCAACCACCTCGACGCGGAGAGCGTGGCATGGCTGGAAAGATTCTTGCAGGAGTACCCGGGCACCGTGGTAGCAATCACCCACGACCGCTATTTCCTCGACAATGCCGCCGGCTGGATCCTGGAACTGGACCGCGGTTACGGTATCCCCTATGAAGGTAACTACAGCGCCTGGCTGGAGGCCAAGGGAAAACGTCTCCATGTGGAGGCGAAACAGCAGGCCGCCCATGAACGCAGCATCAAGTCGGAATTGGAGTGGGTGCGCGCCAATCCCAAGGGCCGGCAATCCAAGAGCAAGGCCCGCATAGCCAGATTCGAGGAACTGAACTCGCAAGACTTTCAGAAGCGCAATGAGACCTCGGAGCTGTACATCCCGCCGGGCGCCCGGCTCGGCGACAAGGTGATTGAAGTCAAGAATCTGAGCAAGGGCTTTGGCGATGTCAGCCTGATCGATGACCTGAGTTTCAGCATCCCCAAGGGCAGCATCGTCGGCATTATCGGCGGCAACGGCGCCGGCAAGACCACCTTTCTGCGCATGCTGATTGGCCGCGAACAGCCAGACAGTGGCTCCATAGACATCGGCGACACGGTGGATCTGGCCTATGTGGACCAGAGTCGCGACCAGCTAAACGGCGACAACACCGTATGGGAAGAACTCTCCGACGGCCAGGAGATGTTGAAAATTGGCAAATACGAGATATCTTCCCGCGCCTATGCCAGCCGCTTCAATTTCAGGGGCGGCGATCAACAGAAATTCGTCAAAGACCTCTCCGGGGGCGAACGCAACCGACTGCATATGGCGAAACTACTGAAGCGAGGAGCCAACGTGCTGCTGCTCGACGAGCCGACCAACGACCTGGATGTAGAAACCCTTCGCGCCCTGGAGGAAGGCCTGCTGGCATTCCCGGGCTGTGTGATCGTGGTATCACATGATCGCTGGTTTCTCGATCGCATCTGCACCCACATCCTCGCATTCGAAGGCGATAGCCAGGTGCGGTGGCACGAAGGCAACTACTCGGACTACGAACTCGACCGCAGGAAACGTCTCGGTGATGGCGCGCAACCAACCCGCATCAAATACAGAAAACTAAGCGCCTGATCCCGACCTGGTAGCCCGGAACTATGGCTTGCCCTGAGATATCCCCAGAAATTATCTAACTAATTCAAAAATTAGTTCGAAAGCGAGTGGGCCGAGTCAATCTCAGGATACTTTCTCGGCGAAGCTCCTCTACCCTACTTTCCTTGCGACCATTCGCGCTTCCATTTTTTCAGCGCTGCGGAACTCGCCTGCGGCTCAAACAGTCCTCGCTCAACCTGAAAAAATGAAAGCGCTAAAGCATGGTCTGATTTGCAAGGCAAGCAGGGTAGAGGATCTTCGCCTCAATTCAGTGAAATCCTGCAGCATATGGTTTTAAACACCATTGA
>JADFIJ010000214.1 GCA_022566775.1 Pseudomonadota bacterium
CCGCCGCGCTGCCCATTGCGCCGGCGCCGATAATGATGAGTTCGTGGGTGTCCCTCTGTACGCTTTTGCCTAATCCCATTCCTTGAACCCGATAGGTCGCTTGTTTATTTTCGGGCTTACCATTAATGCCCGAATAGCATCGAATACGATTTTAAACTGCTTGTCGTATTTCCCCTCTAACGCGTCAAGCTGGCGAGCAAGTTTCGTATTCGACGCCAGCAGCTCGCGCAATTTCACAAAGCTGCGCATGATTTCAATATTTACCTGCACTGCAAGCTTACCGCGCAACACGCTGGAAAGCATGGCTATACCGTGTTCAGTGAAAGCACGGGGAGCATACTTTCGATGTTGGCCGCGCTTTAAGGTCACAATTTGTGACCTTAAAGAATTGATCTCATCACCGCTTAATGGAAACATGAAATCGCTTGGGAACCGCTCTATGTTGCGTTTTACTGCCTGATTCAAAACCTTTGTTTCGACTTCATAGAGCGCCGCTAGATCTACATCAAGCATAACCTTGTAACCACGGATCGACAGGATCGATTGCGCTATTCGATCAGAGGAAAGGGTCGTGAGCCGGGCGTGGCTTTTCCTTTGCGCCATAATCCTGATCCCTGGACTCCAGCCTTTGAGCTTATGTGTGTGATCTCAATAGTGTAGTCTGCTTATGGCTTGAACCCGAACTATCGGCGAATCTGCAAGTGTCCCCATATCGGTTTTAAGTTGTTAAGTTGTGAGTGTCCCCTGAAAAGAGCAGCGCCATGTCAGATAAAAAGTCCAAACCCAACATTATCAACCGGCGCCGGGTAATCACCGGTCTCGGCACACTCGCTGCGACCAGCTTGTTACCCCAACGTCTCGCCGCGCAAGCCAGCAATGAAGCCGACATTCTCATTATTGGCGGCGGTATGGCCGGTGCCTCTACGGCTTTTCATCTGGCCGAGCAGGGTCGCGATGTTGTTTTATTAGAGAGAGGCGAAATCGCCTCGGAGGCATCGGGACAAAACATGGGCGGCCTGGGTGGCTCGGGCTGGGGCAATAATCCCAATCTGCTGTCTTATCTCACCGCAGGCAGCGTCGAGATCTTCAAGCGCATGCAGATCGATATGGGTTATGACATGGAGTTTCGGCTTTCCGGTACCTTGACCGCTATACATACCGAAGAACAATACGAGTACTACCAGGATGATGTGGCAGCCCAGAAAGCAGGCGGCTATGAAATCGACTTGCTCTCCTCAAGAGAAGCGCGCGCTATCGAACCGGAGCTTAATGGTGAACTGCCCGGGTTTATGTATAGACCCCAGCGGGGACAAGCCGACCCGGTAAAAACCACCCGGGCATTTGCCCATGCTGCAGGCGTTGCCGGCGCGACTATCACCACCGGGCAAAACGTTGTTTCCATTACACCACTGAGTGCGGGTGGCTATTCGGTTCGAACTGAATCGACAGAATACCGCTGTCAGACGCTGGTGTTGGCAACCGGTGCCTGGTGTGGTCCAGTGGGTGAAATGCTGGGGCTGAAAATACCTATCATCCCGATACGCGGCCAGATGTGGGCGACAGCGAGCTTACCCACTCGAGTGCTGCACACTATTGGCTCTACTGTCTCCAGTTTTGCCTGGAGTAGAGACAATGGTGCCGATGCTGTTACGCCTCCAAACCTGACACACAAGAACGGTCGCCGCACGGTGCGACATCTGTATGGGCGTCAACGCAAGAATGGCGAGATTATTTTTGGCGGTGATCGCGAAAGCCTGGGTTACATCACCACGCCTGATCCGGCTGGCATCGAAGTCAATCGATCGCATGCGGCGGAAGTGATTCCGCTGCTAGCGAGTCTTCCCATAGCGCGAACCTGGGCCGGACTCATGCCCTTCTCTGTCGATGGCAGCCCCATCATTGGCAAGATTCCGCTGCGGGATAATCTGTTTATTGTCAGCGGCCTGGCCTCATCGGGCTTCGGCCGGGGGCCGATGGCGGGTAAACTCGCTGCTGATTATATCCATACTGGAAACATGAATCCGGTAATGGCTGAGTCTGATCCGGCCAGGTGTGTTACCGAGGCGTGAGAAATAGACGACACTATAAGATCGCTAAAATAAATCTGTCCCTACTTTTAATTCCCAGTGAAAGACTCTCCTAGCCCCAGTCAAAAAAGTCGCGCGTGGATCGTGGTTGTCTACCTGGTTCTACTGACGCTGCTCATACCCTGGTACTGGCCCGAGAACGATACCCTTCAGCTGTTCGGATTTCCGCTGTGGGCCCTGGTGAGCCTCGCTGTGCTTTTCGCCGCTTCCCTGTTTACCGCCTGGCTTTGTCTTCGTAGCGAGGGGCCAGCAGAGTGAGTAATTTGTTGCCCTTCGGCCCCGGCGCCTGGCTGTTTTTCTCTTGCTACCTCTGCTCGCTTCTGTTGCTTGGCTGGCTCGGCCGCAAGGCCCGCAAAGAAGACTCCTTGGAGGATTTTTACCTCGCCGGCCGGGGCTTTGGTTTCTCCATTTTGTTTTTGACGCTGTATGCCACCCAGTACAGTGGCAACACCGTGTTCGGCGTCGCCGGCGCCACCTATCGGCTTGGATTCGCCTGGATAATAAGCATTCACTACATGATGGCTATTATTGTTTTCTATCAGACCTTTGCCTACAAATTACACAGACTGGCGCATGCAAGGGGCTATATCACGCCGGTAGATTATCTGCGAGATCGATTCAACTCCCGCGCGCTTGCCACGATCGCCTCGATCGTGATGATCGTGGCACTCGGCAATTACCTGCTTGCCCAACTCATGACGATGGGCCGCGCCTTGCAGGGGCTTGCTGGACCGGCCGGCGATGACGCCTATAACTACGGCGTGATGTTGCTTGCATTGATCATGGTGATTTATGGAACGCTGGGTGGAATTCGTGCCATCGCCTGGACGGATGTTATTCAGGGGGCGGTGCTGTTCGTCGGATTTCTGGTGTTATTGTTTCTGATGATCAACCAGTTCGGTCCTCTCTCTGCGGCAACCGAAGTCATCGCCCAAACACCCAACGCAGTAAAACTTGAGCGTCCTGATGCATCGATGCTCAGGCAATGGTTGAGCTATATTCTTCTCGTTGGAATAGGCGGGGCGCTCTACCCGCAAGCGATTCAGCGTATTTACGCGGCGAAGTCGGTCCTCACCTTAAAGCGAAGCTTTGCGGCGATGGCTTTTATGCCGTTTATCTCGGTGCTTATCGCCGTCATTGCCGGGATTTATGCCATGGCCTACGTGCCCGGGCTTGAGGGTGCTGCAACTGACCAGGCACTTGCCAGCGTGCTGCGCATTGTCCAGGAACAGTCTTTGTTTGGCTACGCCCTGGTGGTACTCATCTTCAGTGCTGTGTTGGCCGCGTTAATGTCAACGGCGGACTCGGCCATGCTATCGATTTCGTCAATGCTTACCAAGGACATCTACGCCGTGTATATTCGGCCCGGCGCACCGGAATCGGAGTTGACACGCCTGGGCAAACGCTGTTCGTGGATTGTGGTTGCCGCGCTGAGTTTGCTCGCTATTGTCCTTAAGGAGCAAACCTCCCTGATTGGTTTGCTTGACCGCAAATTCGATTTGCTGGTGCAGCTTGCGCCCGCCTTCATGCTGGGTATCAATTGGCCGGGCTTGCGTGCGCGGCCGGTGTTGGTCGGCCTGGTGCTGGGGCTCGTTATTTCACTGACACTGGCCTTTGGCCCATTCAGTTTCGTTGTTGCAGGAAAGGTTTGGGGGTTTCACCCTGGGTTATATGGTCTGGCGGTAAATCTTGTCTGTGCTGTAGGGGGGTCTATCTGGTTAAACCGCAGGGGACACTCACAACTTAATAACTTAAGAAAGGAGGCTATCTAGATCCCAAATTGAGATGACCTGAAAGTACACTGCACGCAACCACCCACAAAAAGAATTCGATAAGTTGTTAAGTTGTGAGTGTTCCTCTGTAGCTCCAAATTTCGTTTTCCCCCCAAAAAGAGTACCCTGCCACTATCCTGTTCCAAAAATAAGCTAAATAGCGGGAGACCAAGATGTCCAGATTGAGACTATTCCTCACAGCACTACTGTTTCCGCTTATCGCCACCGCTCAATTACCCCGCGTCGGCGATTTCGCCTTGCTCGATCATCGCGGCGCGTTCCACCAGATGAGCCGCCTGTCCAACAAGCAGGCGATCGTGCTCATCACGCAATCCAACGCCTGCGCCCGCACCCCTGCTATCGTGCAGCGGATCAATGCACTGCATGAAAACAAGGCTGAGGATTTTGCTTTCGCACTACTGAATTCGACGCCACAGGACGATCGGGCAGCAGTAATTCAGGCCACGCAATCGCTGCGGCCCGAGATCCCGGTGCTGATGGATACCGCACAGTCTATTGCCGAATCCCTGGGAGCCAATCAGGCCGGAGAAGCCTTCGTGCTGAATCCTGAGAACAGCCAGGTGCTGTGGCGAGGCGCAGCAGCAAGTGCCGACCTGGAGCGCGCACTGGCGGCCATCGAATCGGGACAATCCCTGCCAGCTTCTTCAACAGTCGCTGGAACTAGAACTGGAATTGAGAGTGATTGCGCCATTGTCTACTCAGCCAAGGACCGGCACGAGCTGGAAGGCATCTCTTATGCAGCCGATGTAGTCCCTATCCTGGAACGGCGCTGTGTGTCCTGCCATAACGAAGGCGGGATTGCACCCTGGGCGATGAGCGGGCACCAGATGGTGCAGGGCTGGAGTCCAATGATTCGAGAAACTATCCTCACCAGGCGCATGCCCCCCGGGCAGGTCGATATGGAAGTAGGTCAATTGAAAGGCGTGAATGAACTAACCGCCGCTGAACAACAAATTCTGCTGCACTGGATCGCTATGGGCTCACCCATGGATGCCAACGAAGCTGATCCTCTGAGTACACTGAGCGTAGCCAATCCGCAATGGCCACTTGGGGAACCCGATCATATTCTCACTATCGAACCACAGACCATTCCAGCAACGGGCCTTCTCGATTATTTCTATGCCACTGTGGTAAACGAGCTGGGTGAGGATAAATGGATTCGACAGATCGATTTCAACCCCGGTAACCGCGCAGTGGTTCACCATGCGGCTGCCTACCTGATCGACAAGGGCTCGACTGATCCGCGTGGTCGATCTTACCTGTTGGGCTGGACACCGGGTCGAACCCCGGTGGAATTTCCGGACAATTCCGGTCAGCTATTGCCTGCCAGCAAGGATGTGCTGTTGGAATTGCATTACACCACCGTGGGTTATGAAACCACCGATCAGACCCAGATCGGATTGTATTTCTGGGACGAACCACCAGAAAACGTCATGCGCGATGAGCCCATCGTCAATGCGATGTTTCGTATTCCTCCCTATGAGGCTAATTACCAAACCCAGGCGAGTCGTGTTTTCGAAAACGACATCCTGTTGTATGCCTTGACTCCGCACATGCATTATCGGGGCAAAGACATGAGATACACCGCCATCTATCCAGACGGCACTTCCGAGATGTTGTTATCGGTACCGAATTACCAGTTTGCCTGGCAATACGTCTACGATCTGGCAGAACCGAAAGCGTTGCCTGCTGGAACCCGTATTGTTGTGTCGGGGTCTTTTGACAATTCAGCGCAGAATCCGTTTAATCCGGATCCTCTCTGGAAGTACGGTTTGGTGAGCAGACTTATGATGAGATGTTTATTGGGATGACGATGTATCGGGTGGTGGGGGAATCGCCGGGGAATTTTGGGAATTAGTATTGAACAAACGAGGGACACTAATAGCTTAATGAGAATGGAGCCCTGACCGCCAGCCTCAAGCTATTAAACCCTTAGTGTCCCCTGTAGGCTGGAGGGAATGGTGGAAGGAATGGGACCCCTTCCCAGTCCACCGTTTGGCGGTCGCCTGTCGCGGAAAATCGAAAAATAGATCTGTCCCTATTTATCTGTAGTTCCTCCAAAAGGATCAAGAAGTTGAACGGGGCGGGGGGAGTTGGTCTAAGCGCATAAGCC
>JADFIJ010000215.1 GCA_022566775.1 Pseudomonadota bacterium
TTTTTATCGATGACGGTATAGCGAAGCAGCAACTCATTGCCGGAAACCTACGTGTATTCCTCGCTTAACTCGAATGCGCTGGAAGAGCGCAAAATGCCCGTGGACTGCTCGCGCCTGAAATTATTGCTATGGATAATCAGGGAGTTGCCCTGGTAATAGGCGATTGAATCTCCCATCCACTTATCTCCGGGGTAGTTGCTGTGTTCATCGCTGAGGCGAATAATTCGAACCATACTAAAATACTCTCCCAGTATGACCACGTAATTTTTATTTTGGACAATCTGGATGTTGCGTACTGGATTATCGCCGCCGGGGTTACCGGTGCCGACGCCACCGAATGTTCCCAGCAGTGGCACCTGGGTTCCAGGACTGAGGCAGCGTTCGAGGGCACCTCTCATCTCCGGACCATCGAAGCGGCCGAATCCCTGCTCACGCCATTCGGAGTATATATCCCTGGACCCAGGTAAAATCGGCATCCTGCCATCCACAGGATCGATGATGAATGATGTTCGATATTCACCACGAACCCGCGCAATCTCGGTCGGCATGATTTCATAGTTACCATCGGCCTGCTGATCGATAATACCACCAGTTACCGGCGCCGACCGATGGGGATCCAGTGCCGCTACTCTTGCCCGATCCAGGATTTGAGCGCGATCCACGAGTGATTGTGCCTGCGCTTCAGAGTATCCCTGGGTGGTACCCAGGTGCACAGGCCTTTCCAAGGGAGTTTGCGAAGGATTTGTCCATAAACCCTGCAAATCCGGATAGCCATGTTCGGTTAAGGGTACATCGATTAAGGGTACATCGATTAAGGGTACATCGATTAAGGGTACAATAGAGGGATCGGATTGTTGGGCAAGAACCCCACTACAGGCTGATAAAATAACTGTAATGACAATACCACGACATAAGGTCATTAAATGTCCTCGCTGTCGAGTTACAGGAACCCAGGAAAAACAAGGCTCCCGATAACAACGATATCATTTTCATTGTGAATTCCCTTGCCTGTAAATGTTAGATTGGCTGTTCCATAATACCAAAGGATTGCGGCCTTTGGCATCAGGAATACAGCAATCGCCGATTCCACATGCCGTATCCGCTACAAGCGGGGAAAGTCATCACTCGCCGCAAATTGGATATAACCCTGTGCCATTGCGCGGGCGCAGTCGCCCGGCGTTGGGCCGCCATCAAAATATCCCCGGCAGGGCTCTTCCACCAGCGCAGGCAGCTCTTTTCTTACCCAGTCGCGAGCATCGTAGTATAGCTGAATATCATCTGAACTCGTTTCTACGGCAGTGATTGCCTGATCGGCAAAGGTAATCTCAAAAGGTATCCGTTACGTCGAAATCAATTCCCAGGGCAAGCATGGGATCATCCTCGACGGTAATCGAACAACTGACAACATTCGCGGCTTTAAATTCACAGCGCTTACGATCTACAATTTTATAATTACCACCCTCGGCCCAACCCTGGTAATAGGTGATGGCCAAGACTGATCCCGCCGCCGATGAAAGCGTGGCTTCGAGTGCAAGGGGGTCGAAGGAATAGAACGCGTCGATAAATGCTTCGGCTGTCGACAGATAGGATTCGTCATCGATTTGAATTGTGGTTTCAACCGATGCATCACATGCCAGCAGTGCGATAAGCATGACGAGTTGGCTGCTAAGACTTCGCATTATTCTTGATTTAGGGGGCCGACTTAGGGGACACCCATAGCTTACACCCTACCTTAGTAAGGGTAACTTGGAAGCCTTGACATCCCGGGCCTCCACCATTCCGGCAGGGGAGCCCAGGTATCACGATTTGGCATCTCCACCTTCGGCAGACTCTGGGCGTCGAGCACCGTGCCTTCCTCTACGACGTCGTTCAAGAACAGGAGATAGGCCGTCAACGCGTAGACTTCATCGGCGGTGAGGGTTCCCTCTTGATATAGTGGCATACCGCGATTGATGAAATCCCATACCGCCGTCGCGTAGGGTGCGCGGATCGGCAGTACTCGTCCCAAAGCCCAGGGTCCGGCATCTGGCCCCACATCGCGTTTGACCAACCTGGGCGCGGGGCCTCCCGTCCCTGTGGTGCCGTGGCAGCCGGCGCAGGCTTTCTCCAGATAGAGCTGTGAGCCTTCACCCACCGATCCGCTGCCTGCCGGGAGTTCCTCTCCCGTGGGACTGATGGAGATATCCCAGGCACGGATTTCTTCTGCGCTCGGGGTCCTGCCCAGACCATAGGTAGGCGACTGGGCTTGCACGGAGATTCCCAGCATCAGCGGCAAAGGCAGAAGCAGTCTAAGAAATCGCATTGTGAACGCTCCCATCGCTCTCGACCCGCCATGGCTGAATCGAATTGTCCTGGCCTTTCACTCGGGCTGGCTGGCCTCGCGAGGTCCAGTACTCGATAGCCTGAGCCCGCGACGGTTGCACACTGCCCAGTACGTCCGTGCAGCGCGACTGCAGCTCGCACTCCTGTCCGTCCCACTGCCAATTGAGTGTGAATCGAGTATGCGCCATGGGATGCGCCGTCCCGCGAATTTCGGCGTCCACCCAGCTGCCACCACCGTCGGTGGATACTTCCACCCGGCTAACGGCGCCACCACCGGACCAGGCCAGGCCACTGACCTCATAGAATCCGCGGCCAGGCAGCTGTTGCCCCCCGGAGGGATAGGTAATGACCGATTTCGGTCCGATCTGCATACCCAGCGCGGCATCGTCGGAGTCCTGCCGAAGATGCCCGTAGTCGTTGTAGGTCATGTAGAACTGGTCCACCACCTTGATGCGACGCAGCCACTTCACGTTAAGGATGCCTTCGAAGCCGGGAACCAGCAGCCGCAGCGGGAAGCCTTGCTGGGGCCGCACCGCCTCGCCGTTCATGCCGTAGCACACAATACAGTCGTCCATCGCCTTCGCCATGTGAATACTCGACGCCCCGACCACATTCTCGACCCCTTCCGCCACGATCCAGTCGCCGCCGTCTTGCACGCCAGCCTCCTTGAGCAGCGTGGACAGCAGCACGCCGGTCCATTCGGCGCAACTGGTCATGCCATGGGTTTCCTGGACTGTCCGGTGACGCCTATTGGCTCGATTTCCCGCGCACTCGATAAAATGCATGCGGGTCACGGAAGGCAGACGCTTCAACTCCTCCATGGTGAAAATCAGCGGATTGTCCACCATGCCGTGGATCATGAGACGATGCTTCTCGGGATCGATGTCCGGCACGAAGGAGCCACGCGTGGTCCCCATATAGTGGAGCGAAGATGGCGTGATCACCCCCACCGAATCCTGCAGCGGCGCCGCGATATGAAAGTCCAAGCCAAAGGCATCGGGTGACGCCCTGCCGCCGTGCGGTATGCGCACCGAGGTCACGTAACTGGAGCGCTTGCCATAGCGGACCAGTTCATCGGTGCCCTGGATGAACGCTTCAGGTCCTTCCAGCTGGCCGCTCGCGGACTTCGCTACCGCTCCCAGGGTCACCCCACTGGCCAACGCAACCCCACGTTTTAGGAATTCCCTGCGATCAGATCGTTTTATACCCATGGTTCTCTCCTACTTCAGCTAAACTTACCCGAAAATCGTTTCTTCCCCCACCAAAAGTATACTCAATGCGTTATAGGCAAGCAACGAATAGGGAAACCACTCAAATCCAGCCCTAATTTCCAATCAAATGAGGTATTCAGAGACCTGGACTGGACTCTTCGTCCAAATAAGGAGGCCACTGGATAGCCAAGTTGATACCGCCGCAGGTCGATACCCTCAGGAGCACTAAAATCCCGGAGGAGTCTTTATCCGCAATTCAGAATTCAGCCAGAATCTCGTCAATAGCGCGATACAGGGCCGCGCGGTGGGCGGAGTATTCACGGCCAGTAGCAGTGGTCCAGGCACTTAACACCGCGATGACGGTTTCGGTTTCGGGGTTGATGTAAATTCCCTGACCATAGATCCCTATAGCTTGAAATGCAGGACCCTCAAGCAACCACCACAGGTATCCATATCCGGCATTTCCTTTTGAGGAAGTGGTAGATTCTTGCATCCATCCCTGGGGTACTACTCTGGTCCCATCGGCCAGTACACCGCCATTCATCGCGAACATGCCAATCCTGCCATAGTCCCGCAGCGTAGCATTCATACAGCAGCCCCCGCGTTCACCACCATTGCCGTGAGTTGCCCAGTTGGCATCGGATTCCATGCCGAATGGTTGCCATATCTTGTTTTCAATATAGGAGGCTAAATTATTTCCGATAGCAGCTCGCACGATGGCGCCAACCAGGTCAGTTTCTCCAGTGTTGTAGTTAAAAACATCGCCAGGCTCTGCCACTCTCTCCTTGTTTCCCAGGAAACGCAGTAATTCGATCACTTCGCCTGACGGATAAGTTGCGACATCCGAATTCGGGTCAGCATAATCTTCATCCCATTCCACCCCCGATGCCATCTGCAAGACATCTTTAAGCGAAACTTCATCATAGGAAGATCCTTTAAGACGTGGCAGATAATCGGTTACCATGTCATCGACACTGGCAATGTAACCGTCCTGAATTGCTGCACCGAGTAACATTGAAGTCGCGGATTTAGACATGGAATAAGAAACCCACAAACTATCCTCAGTATTGCCCAAACCGTAGCGCTCCAATTTTATCGAGCCATTTTTTATTACTAGTAGACCGCCGACATGATTGTGCAACATGAAATCCTCAATTGAGAAACTCTGATCTGCTACCGTGTAACGAAGGTCAGAAAAATCTACTTCGTTACGAGGCAATTCGAGTTGATAGCTGCCAGCACGTATCTCGCGGGTAGGATACAAGCTTGCCCAATTGCGAAAGCGGACTATCTGCGCATCGGTACCACCAGCACTTAATGCCGTACCGGAGGCAGGCAGATTCTGAATGTCAAACGCTGGATCTACGTAGCGTAATTCCTGCGCAGCGGAAATCGAGCTAATCCACAATCCCAATGCAAATAGGCCGAGAACTCCTGCCCTGAGCGAAATGTTCAGTGAAGTTTTTTCCATTGCAAACCTCCCTAAATTAGATACTCGATACTAAGTCCTTTTTGCCGGAGACACCACGGTGATATCTCAACGAGCAATAAGGATAGTGTTACTCCCCCCAGGGTGATGATCTCAACGGACGGTGTCCGACTGATTATTGTGATGATCGCTTGCTCTAATTAGAATGATGTTTGTTTGAGAATAGTCTGCTTTCCTCTGCTCGTAGTAGCCATAACAATGACTATCGAATGGATCAATTGTGGCTTTCCCGACGTTTCCGCGGAAACGTTTCAGCGGGAACATTTTTGTCTGTGACCATGAAGGGTAGCTCTCGGCCGATTCTGTTGAAAAACTCTGTATTTTTTACGGCTGGGTCAAAATAAGCCAAAAAAGGCAGAGCAGAGCCACATCAAAAGTAGTTGCGTACTGAAATATCAAACTTGAGACACTCTCAGACGCATATTTTTTTTGGCAAATAGTTTTTCAACAGAATCGGCCAGGAGCAGACGTTGGCAAAGCGGCGTCGGTAGGTCTGAGGACTGAAAATCCTCGTGTCGGTGGTTCGATTCCGCCCCTGGGCACCATTTTTTGTTATATTTCAATGACTTACAAATTCACTCCCCAAATAATTCTATAGCACACTCGTAGCACACTCTAGTTTTTTATTCTAACTGGCTGTAAAGTATGAATTAAATATTTTGAGGTTAGTTCTATGCGTGACAGCATTAGTATTCTTGATAAGAAAGTTAACTTATATAAGCGTGGCAAGAGCAGTTATTGGCAAGCCGCGATTAAGTTAAAAAATGGAAAATGGGAACGCTTCTCTACCGGAAGGTGTCAACCTCATATGGACAGTCATTTCAAAGATAACATCTATTTCACATAACCCGCAGCTGCCAGCGTTGGGAAATTAACACGATCATCAACTATCAGCTCATCATCCAAACCAGT
>JADFIJ010000036.1 GCA_022566775.1 Pseudomonadota bacterium
CGGAATTTATTTTCAAACGATTGAAATTTTGATCCTCAGAAAACCCTGAAAGCCTGATTAATGAGCATTTTGAATCCCAAACTCCCCCTGTTCGTCGACCTGGACGGGACCGTAATCAAAACAGACTTGATGTTCGAGTCAATTTTGCAGTTGTTCAAAAAAAATCCCCTCGCCATCTTCCTGATTCCCCTTTGGCTGCTGAAAGGCAGGGCCTATCTAAAACATCAACTCGCACAGCGGGTTGAAATTGCGGTCGATCTGTTGCCTCTGAATACTGAGTTTATTGCCTACCTCAGAACCCAGGAAGCAGAAGGTCGCGATATTATCCTCATCTCCGCATCCAATCAGCTACCGGTGCGACAGGTGAGCAATCATCTCTCCCTCTTCATAGATGCAATCGGCAGCGATGCAGATCACAACCTCAAATCGGAAAACAAACTACGCCGTATTCAAGCGCTCATTTCCAAGAACAGTTTTGCTTACGCCGGCAACTCGAGCGCGGACCTGCCGGTGTGGATCGCAGCCGAAGAGGTGTTGATGGTAAATTGCTCCGCCGCGCTCGAATCACAGTTAGGCGACAAGACCAAAACCGTAACACGATTCGATCCCGCGCCAGCTTTTTTGGCAAAATTCTGGCAGGCCATGCGTCCGCACCAATGGCTGAAGAATGGCCTGATTTTTCTACCACTGATTCTATCTCATCAAATAGATCAGGTCGGCTTGTTATTGCAAGCCGTCATCGGCTTCATCAGTTTCAGCCTCTGTGCTTCCAGCGTGTATCTGCTGAATGACCTGCTGGATCTGAATAGTGATCGTCAACATCAAAGCAAATATTCCAGACCCTTTGCCTCGGGCGAGCTGTCGCTAGGCTATGGATTTCTTGGCGCGCCCGCGCTTCTGTTCGCGGCGATCCTGGTAGCTTTGCTCCTGCCCGGGGAATTTTTGAGTGTGTTGCTGACCTATTGGCTACTCACCTGCGCTTACAGTTTATTTCTCAAAAAAATATTTTTGCTAGATGTGCTGGTGTTAGCGGTGCTTTATACGCTCCGCATCGTCGCCGGTTCGGCGGCGATATCGGTGGTCACTACCAATTGGTTGTTCGCCTTCTCCATGGCCCTGTTCCTGGGCCTGGCGATAGTTAAACGCTATACCGAACTGAGCAACTTGCAAGCCCTGGGGAAAACCGCATCCGAAGGCAGAGCCTATAACACCGGGCATTTGAAGTTCCTATCGGTGTTGGGAGCGGTTGCAGGCCTGACGGCAGTGCTGGTTTTTACGTTTTATATCAACGCGCCCGACATCACGCGTTTATACAGTACCCCGGCGATACTGTGGTTGATCTGCCCGCTGCTACTGTATTTACTGGGACGTATCTGGCTCCTCGCTTATCGTGGAAAACTGAATGAAGATCCGGTTCTGTTTGCCATCACCGATAGACGTAGCCAGCTCATCACTCTCATGTGCGGGCTGATGATCTGGATAGCGATCTAGCTGGTAAATAGATCCTTACTTCACGATCATGAAGCTGTCGGCAATTGGATTCCATTTGCTGGGCTTGTCTATTCTAGTGACCACCATGGGTTTGCCTACTCTTGGTTCCAACAAATGTGCAAACGCTTCGACGTCATCATTGCCTGGGTCCAACCATCGCGCTATCAGCGCAGCGTCTTCGAAATCCAGCATCAGGGGCATGGATTTTGGGTGAATTCGGTCCCACTGCGGCGTCAAAGGCGGCAAGGTAATAATCGAGGCAGAAAAAACGATCTCCCCTGTCTCTCTATTCAGGTGTTGCTTATACAAACCGCCGAAGGCGATAGCCGAGCCTTCTAATTCGATCTTGTGGTAGGTTTTGCTGTCGCCCAGACCCTCAACGAAGGCACTGGCGGGGATAATGCAGCGTGACTGCCGGTACGGCGTATAGGCAATCCCGCGCTCACTGTGTAGCTTGTCTGAACGTGAATTAAAACTCGCGTACTTGTAATTTGGCTTCAGGGTCTGGTGATCCAGCAACAGCCACCAGATCGCGTCGGAAACTACGCGCTCGCCACCAAGCTCATGAACGATCGCGATCTTGCCCCCGGGGGCGATGTCCCGGCTGGTGTGCTGCGCAGTCAAGCTAATCCCCAGAGATGCGCAGAGCCACTGGATCTCAGGACTGTCGATTACATTAAAGCGTCCGCACACCGGCTTTTACTCTTTCTGCCTTCAGGTCCGGCAGAGTGGATTCACAGGCTGCGCAGCACTTCATCCGAGCGAAACGGAATCGTCAACTGCGAGAGCAATGACAGTTGCTCACCGGTGCCGTTACCCACGCGCTCGATATTATCTTTGCCTGAAAAAGTACCGAATACCCGGTCCCAGATGATCACCACACAGCCATAGTTGGTATTGCTCTCGTCGTAGTTACAGGAATGATGGAGTTGGTGCCACTCGGCGGTGTTGAAAAGCCAACCGAATACACCGGATACCAGAGGTAGATTGCTGTGATTGAAATGCGCCGAAGTCAGACCGAATACAACCACCACGCCAACCACGTCCGGGCTCGCCCCGAGAAAGGCCAGCGCGATCGCCGAGCCCAGGTTTAGCCCCAGGAACTCCAGTGGATGAGTCCGTTCTGCCCTGGCGACACTCAATTTCGTGATGTGATGGTGCGTGGCGTGGATGC
Organism: Pseudomonadota bacterium; assembly: GCA_022566775.1. GTDB lineage: Bacteria > Pseudomonadota > Gammaproteobacteria > Pseudomonadales > Pseudohongiellaceae > UBA9145. Next base: position 2,666 of record JADFIJ010000036.1, read on the forward strand.
GCCAGAAAAACATGAATCGGTGCTGGATTCGGTGCAACCAATAAGCGATAAACTCCTTGGCGAATATACCTATAAGCGCAGCAACCACCAGCCCGGCAGTGGTTTCCGCTTCGAGGCGAAAAGGGAAACCGGAGGCATCACGGAGAGAAGCGAAGAAATTCGAGATCGGTGTGTCATAGGCTTCATCGTATATAGGAACCCATATTAAATACGTTGCGAAGACCCAGAAACTGTCTTCCAGCAGATCACGCCAGTTGAGAAGCCAATCTCTTCGCTTCGGCAATAAACGTTCGGCGATGAGAAGCAAGGGGATGGGCGCGAACATCAGAATCGATACCAGCAGACCTGCGTCCATCCAGTGGTTCGCCGCGGCACTGGCAGCGAGGATGGCACTTCCGAAGACAAAGACAGGTTGAGGTAGTGACCAGATCGATAAGAGTGATGATCTCTGTGCCATCGAATGCCTCGGTAGAACAAATAATATGCGGGGCAGTATCGTCTAAATGGCGGTCGGTGGTCAATATCGTGGAGTTTTAGAGAGATTTCCGAGGCTATCTGGTGCCGGCAGAGACGTAGTAGCTATCCGTAGTCAATGCTGTGTATTCGAGTTGGCTGTTTAGTGAAACGCCGCCGTCATCGTTTGATGTGTTCGAGATCAGGGCTCCGCTAATACTTGAAAGTATTTGCTGGTACCCCGAGGCGTTGTAAATTGCCACCCTCCTAGAACTGTCTGCGGGAGCGGGAGTCCATGGGTCATAATTAGGGGCGCAGCCCTGACCGCTAGCTGATGGTTCCAAAACGAGTGTTAGGTGGGTAGCTGGCATAATATTATCTCCTGTAGATAGGTTTTAAAGAGTTTATTCTCAAGTAATTGGGCGGCTCGATCGTGGCTTAAATCGACATCTGTTTATGTACTCTTACCATTCAATGACACCCCAAAACCTAGCATATAACCAAGCTCGTGGGTAGGCCTATAACAAATGTTCTGAGTAGATAAGATCATTCTTGCCTAAAATATTGGCTTCGAGTTTGGATGATGTCAGACAAATGCCCTGGCACTTAAATATTTGGTGAATCCAGTCGATCTGTGTTGATCGTTCAAGTATTGTCAGCCGATCTATGGCAAGAGAAGTTGCTGGTTAGATGCCTTCCAATCTAGGATCTCGTAATAGCTCGACTATTTCTGGATTGAGCAATACCAACTGCCGAGGGTAGCCGAGCTCGAGAGACTTTTTTATTTGCTCAACGGCTTTGTCTCGTTGCCCAAGACTTTCGTAAGCTTCTGCGCCAGCAAACTGAATCTCACTGGAGTCCGGGGAAAGAATAAGGGCGGTGTTGAGGCGCTGCAGCGCGAGCTCACTATTTTCCATCATGGCGTAATAGAGTGCGAGGTCACTGTGCACGAAGGGATCACGAGGAGATTGTAACCGCGCAATTTCGGCCAGTTGAATGGCATATTCGAAAGTTTCCACTGCCTGCGCATCCATTCCATTGATCCAGTAATACACATAGGCCAGGTTACCCCATGCCAGCCAGTCTGAAGCATCGATCTCAAGCGCATTTAGCAGGGCATTGACAGCATCCCGGTAACGTTCAACTCGCCCGTAGGCGGTGCCAAGATTCGAATAAGCCATATAGGTAGGTCGAATCTCAATTGCGCGTTCATACATAAAGATTTCTTCAGAATTTCTGCCTATCTTACCAAGCGCGGCCCCCAGATTAACCAAGGCGCCATAATGTTCAGGAGCAAGTCGAATAACAGCCTGCCACTGACTAGCGGCTTCTTCATATCGGCTTTGGCGGTAGAGGAAATTAGCATAGAGATCGAGAATCAAGGTGTTTTCCGAGTCGAGTGCGACACCCTTTTGAATGGATGCTTCGGCTTCTGTTAACTTACCCTGCTGTTCGTACACAATTCCCATGGCTTGATTCGCGTTTGCATCATTAGGGTCGATAGAGAGGGCTCTTTCAAGCGCGGCATGGGCGAGGTCGATATTACCTCGGGAAGTATGAACTTTTCCAAGCGCGACCTGAACTGGTGATAAACCTGGATTCAGACGAACCGCCACATCCGCATAATCCCCAGCTTCGTCCAAGTAGGTCTCGTCACCACCTAATGCGGCAAGCATCCGCAATGAATCTGCCAATCGGGCAAAGGCCAGTGCGAATTCTGGATCAAGAGAAATCGCATCACGGAATAGGACGATTGCCACATCAAGGTTATCGTCCAAATCCCAGCGTTCCATCAAATCAAGACCTTCTAGATAGCGATCGAAGGCATTGGGCGCCGCGATTGTATTAGGACTGGATTGTTCGTCGTCAAAAATTGAATTTCGTTGTGACCAGAATCCCAATACAAGCAGACTGCATCCCAGGAGCAAAACGGGCAGTCCAATACGCAGTTTTTTGTTTTTCCCGAGTTGGTCTAAGGGGACTAGCGCACCCACTCCTTGCAATGCGCCGAGGAGGTGTTCCATATACATCGGATCGGTATTTCTAAAAAGCGCCTGCACCCTATTGAATACTAATTCCAATTCACCGGGTAAGATGGAATCGTCCAAATAAACCGGGATGATGTCGACATTGTTGCTGAGAGCGTAGTCCACTTCTCTGAGGCAGTGTGCCGACTGCAGCGAGGCTTTGGAGATGTAGAAGATGAATTTTGTCGCGTCCTTAATCGACGCAGCAATTTCGCCGCGCCAGGATTTTCCAGCTTCGATACCTTCGTCATACCAAAGCTTTATATCTTCGCTGTCTAGCCGTAGTAAATCGGCATAGACACTGTTCGAGTCCTTGTGTGCATAACACACAAACATATAGGGCTCGGAGCCTTTGTACGCGGGAAATGGTTTGTTCAATCCAATATTCCCCCTTCAAGATCACTGACTGAGAGCCAATGCATTATCCATAAGGATTAGGTTTTTGTTTTTATGTTGTTGATTACTAAGCGACTATATATGTTTAGATAGTATATAGGAAGGGTAATTGATTCCCTGTTGGCTTGAAGGGAGCACTCACAACTTAACAGAATTAATTGGATCTTCCTGGCGATCTTGGCGACTTAAGTTGCTAAATCGCGGAGCATGGGGTCAGGTTTTTAGTTTTGAATCTTGAATATAACAAGGAGGCTATAGCGGATTACTTTGAGTTGCATTATTCATCACCCGGTAGGATTGTTAAGAGCTTGAGGATCCAAATTCAAAGACCTGACCCCATGATTCAATTTCCAAGACCTGACCCCAATTTTTCCCTATCCCTGCGGTGTATCTGGTTTGGAAAAAATGGCTATTGCGAGCAGAAATGCGCTGAAACGGTCTGTCATTGTGCTGCCATGGGCCGAGTTCTCGATTGCATGGCAATTAGTGCTTGACTTGGAACCGACTAATAGTAGTAGAGTAAATCATTCCGGTCGCTGGCCGGGATTCAATCGTTGGGAGACGAACATGATTCGTATTCTATGCTTTATGCTCCTGCTTCTGGTGGGCCTCGCTCAAATTAGCGCCGAAGTTAGTGCCAAAGAAGGTAACCTCGTCTATGTCGTTGGCATCGATGGCCTGGCTTGCCCATTCTGCTCCTACGGGGTTGAGAAGCAGATTCAAAAGCTCGAAGGTGTGGAGCAGGTGGAAACCAATATAAGACTGGGACAGCTGCGCATTCAAATGCTGGAGGGGAAGACTCTGGCACGGCCCCAGGTCGAAGCAGCCATCGAAAGAGCCGGGTTTGATCTGCGTTCCTTCGAGCAGGCTGAAGAAACCGACGCGCCATGAAGGCTTTTCAAGGTTTGACTGCCGCTAATCTGGCATTTTTCTGGATTGCCAGTATAGCCCCAGCGGCTGCGGCCCCTATCACCTTCAATACGGCCCTGCCCGTGGCGGAGGAAGAATTTATTTTTCGACAACAGATCCGCTTGCTGCGGTCCGGCAGCGACCCCAGCGCTGCGGATCGGGAAATGCGTGCCGTCGCTTCTATATCGGTATTGGGTTATGGCATCAATTCGAAACTCGCGGTGTTCGGCGTGTTGCCCTATGTGGACAAACGTTTTCAAGCGCTTGGATTAACCGCCGGCACTAGAAGGGATAATAGAGGCATTGGCGATGTTTCCGCTTTTGCACGCTATATCTTTCATCAGAATAATGCGCTGGGCCGCACATTTCGCCTGGCTGGTTTCGCTGGCCTGACCGCCCCCACCGGCGCTGATGAGGGCAGTGATCGACTCGGTCTGCTACCACCGCCATTACAGAATGGCTCGGGCGCCTGGGATCGGTTCGGGGGCCTGCTTGCCACCTACCAGACCCTGGAATTTCAACTCGACGCCCAACTCAGCTATCGGGATAACGGTGCCGCCAACGGCTTTGAATCGGGAGACGAGACTCGGCTGGATCTGTCATGGCAGCATCGAGTATGGCCACGGGAGTTAGGCACCGGGGTACCAGGTTTTCTCTATGCGGTGCTGGAGATTAACATGCTGCACCAGCGAAAAAACCGAGCTAATTCACTGTACGATCCGAATTCCGGTGGTACCAGCGCCTGGCTATCTCCAGGCCTGCAATATGTCACTCGACGCTGGGTGCTGGAAGCTGTCATCCAGAAACCCATCACTCAAAAACTGAATGGTGTCGCCCTGGAGAATGACTATATTTTTACCGCCAGCTTTCGGGTCAATTTCTAAGCGCTGGCGAATTGAGTAATGAAGCAATGGATTTGACGAACTATTATCGCCGGGGAAACCAGCAGGGCATTAGATTGGCTGATGAAGTCGGTTGAATGTGGCGACCCGGAATTGCCCTATGTGCGACTGACATGTTCAGAGCGAGTAATAAATCACCCGCGTTTTCAGAATTTGCTGAAGGATATGCACTTCAGTGATTGAGCGGGTTTTGCGAACCAAATTTATTACACCAAAGTCGAATTGCTGCATAACTCAATGCGATACTTCGTTCAGCCAACAACTCTTCTATATCTTAGCGACTGTGGTTAAAACGGTGGCGCTCACTGCACGCCTGAGAAAGTCGTTTGTTCTGTTGCATGAAACGGTGAGCCAGGGCCATTGGATTTCAGGACTGTCGATTAAATCAAAGCATCTGCACACCGGTTTTTACTCCATCGGCAATTAGATGTTAAAGTTGGTTTCTGCGTTCCCTTCACTCCAAGCCTGGCTGTAGTGAGCCATAATAAATTACTAAGGGCAGTCCCATGTTAAGAATTCCAAAGTTCTCCCTATCCCTGCTTTCCTTATTGGCCCTAATCGCATTTTCAGGCCCGGGCCTGGCACAGCAAGCCAGTCCGGAGCAGGCCCAAGCTTGCGAGGCCCTGCAGCAACTGCGTAATCTGACCATTACCTCGGCCGCCATCAGAGCAAATGATCAATCGGTAGACCCCTACTGCTATGTGCGAGGGATTATCTCGCCGGCCATTCATTTTCATGCCCAGCTGCCGTTGCCGGAAAACTGGAATGGTCGCTTCCTGCAATGGGGCGATGGCGGCAAGGACGGTGATCTGGATTTTGCCGATCACCGGGTGGCGGAAGGCTATGCGGTAACAAATAGCAACATGGGCCACGACAGTGGCACCGAGCCTGGCTCCTCGTTCGCCTATAACAATCGCCAGGCCGAGATCGATTTCGGTTATCGCGCCGTGCACCTGACCGTCATGGCGGGTAAGACCCTGGTGCGTAGCTATTATCAGCAGGCCCCGGAGTATTCCTATTTTGAGGGTTGTTCTACCGGCGGTCGCGAGGGACTGATGGAAGCCCAGCGTTACCCCGGTGACTTCGACGGCATCGTCGCCGGCGCACCTGCCTATACTTACCAGGCGCTCAATGTTTCCGGCACCTGGCTGCTGCAACGCATCTTCCGGGACAACATGGTGGGCAATCTGGCGGTGGATACCAATGGCGATGGCGCCTATGACAGTCTTAACTTACTTCAAGTCCTCAACCAGCAAGTGCTGCAGGCATGCGATGCGGATGATGGCATCATCGACGGTGTGCTCGACAATCCATATAGCTGCGAGTTCGATCCGCTGCGGGATTTATCCGACCTCCAATGTCCGGCAGGGACGAGTTCAGATAGCTGCTTCACCGATGCGCAACTACAGACAATTACGGATTTTTATTCGGGTCCACACGATGACGACGGCATCGAGATCTATCCTGGCAAAACCTTAGGTTCAGAGATGCAGTGGATAAACCTGTTTGTGCCCCATGCCGGTAACGGGCACGCGCCGGGTATGCTGGTGGGCCCGGCCGGCGATCACATGAACTACCTTTTTTATGAAGAAGACCCCGGGGTGACGATTCCCGATATTACGGACTCGCTTTATAAGGCGAGGAAAGGCGGACAGATGCCAGAGTATTCCTGGATGGAGTTTGACGTCAATGACTATACCGCCGGCAAGGCCGACCTGATGATGTCGATCACGGACGCCACCGACCCGGATCTGAGCCGATTCCTCAAGGATCACGGCGGTAAACTGATTGTCTACCATGGCCTGGTTGACACTCTCATCGTCGCCGAATCTACCCGAGACTATTACGACGACATGGTGGACACCACCTTCGCCGGCAGCCTCTCCAGCGCCAAGGACAGTGCGCGCCTGTTTCTGGTACCGGGCATGGCCCACTGTGCCGGCGGCCCGGGACCCAACAGCTGGGACAAGCTTGCCCCGCTAGTGGATTGGGTTGAGAACGGCAACGCGCCGGATGCGGTGATTGCGACCCATAGCAGCGACGGTGAAGTCGATAATGAGCGACCGATCTGTGCGGTGCCGCAACAGGCCCGTTACACCGGCCCCGTGGGTGGCGCCGATGAGCCATCGAACTGGACAGCTTCGAATTTTCAGTGCCGATAGTGATGAATAACCCGACTATTGCCGACAACAGGCCGAAGAAGGTCCCACTCGAAAAAGGTCAGGAGTATTTTTACTGCGCCTGTGGCTTGTCCAAAAATCAGCCCTTCTGCGACGGTAGTCACAAGGGCTCGGGCTTCGCCCCGAAGAAGTTCATCGCCGGCGAAAGCGGCGATGCCTTCCTGTGTTTGTGCAAGCATTCCGCCAATACGCCTTACTGCGACGGCAGCCATAAGCAATTCGGTGACGATCGCGTAGGCAAGTGATGCCCGGGACTGCGGTCACCATCAGCTATCAGATTTCACAGTCGACGATCTCGCCACCTGGAACCGGGAGATGGCTTTACTGTCGGGAATCAAATATTCCGGAGTAGGTCCTATCACATCCAGTTAAAATTGCCCACGCAGTGTGTTCTATACAAATGCCACTAAACTTCGTGCCGTTCATGTCAATGCCCCATTTATCTGTTATCTCCGAGGCTCCAACCCCCCATACATTCCTATTTGCCGCGGTTAGTGGTAATTTTCACCTTCTCTTCAGAACAACAGAGCCCAGAGGTAATCATGAAACTCGGCCATAAAACGTTATGCTTTTTAACCACCACCGTCTTTGCCACTTTTTTGTTGATTTCAGCGACTGCGCAGGCGCAAATTGAAACCTATCGCGCCCGGCTCTCACCCATGCCTACTACCCCGCAGACGGTAACCACCATCACCGGAGAAGGTGAGGTCCTGCTCACTCTCAATGGTCACACCTTGAGTATTCAGGGCAATTTTGAGGGCATGAGTTCGGTGGCTACCATGGCCCATATCCACAATGGCCCGCCCGCACAGCCAGGTCCGGTCATACATCAGCTCGGAGTCAGTTCGGCCAGTGCCGGCGAAATAAGCGCCGAGCTGGAGTTAACGGACCAGCAAATCACCGCACTGCGCAGCAATTCGCTCTATATTCAGATTCATAGCGACAACAATCCTCCCGGCGAGCTACGCGGCTGGATTTTTGCCAGAAACTAATTGGGGATCCATGGATGAAATTCTTACAACAGATTATCTATAAGACTGTCCTCGGCGCTGGCATGGCGGTGGGCCTGGCTGCCTGTGGCGGTGAGCAAACAACGGCGCCGGCGGTCGCGGCCGTTACCTTCAGTTCACAGACCGAGGCCGGTGCTACGGCTTATGCCACCAACTGTGCAGCCTGTCATGGTGCCAACCTCGAAGGCACCACCCTGGGACCGATTCTATCCGGCCAGGCATTTTTGCTGCGCTGGGCATCGCAGACGCCTGCCCTGCTGCTGGGGAATATTCAAGCCAATATGCCACCGGGCGGCAATCCTGGTATCAGCGCCGAGGACTACCTCAATATTGTTGCCCATCTCCTCGGCAGCAATGGCGTCGATGGCGAGATCGGCCCACTCACCGCCACTACGGATTTCGTCATCTCCCAAAACATTTCTAGAATTGCGAATCGAAGGCGTGCCGAACCGGAACCTCCACAGGGCGTAACCATCGCCGGCACCGTGGAAAACTTTGTCCCTATTACCGACGCCATGCTGGAAAACCCGGCCCCCGGTGACTGGCCCATGCATCGCCGGGACTACTACGGCCACAGTTACAGCCCCCTGGACCAGATCGATACCGAAAACGTCGGCAGCATGACCCTGGAGTGGGTGTGGAGCATGCACGATGGCGATTCGGAGCCGGCGCCACTGGTCTACGACGGCATCATCTATCTGATTAACCCGGGCAACGTAATCCAGGCTTTGGACGGTGCCACCGGTGAACTGATCTGGGAAAACTGGACCGGTCCGGCGAATCGCCAGGACATGCGCAATATCGCTATCTACAACGACAAGATCATTCAGGCCACCACCGATGCCCGCCTGGTCGCCCTCGATGCCCGCACCGGTGAACAGGTGTGGGAAGTTGCGATAGCGGATTCCAGCAAGGGATTTTCAAATTCCAGCGGGCCCATCGTGGCCGATGGCAAGATCATCCAGGGGCTCGCCGGCTGCGCGCGCTATATCGTCGAAGATTGCTATATCAGTGCCCATGATGCCAACACCGGCGAACTGATCTGGCACTTTAACACCATCGCCAAGGTGGATGAGCCCGGCGGCGATACCTGGGGAGATCTGACCAATATATTCCGTGCCGGCGGGGAAACCTGGATCACCGGCAGCTATGATCCGGATTTAAAGCTCACTTACTGGGGCACGGCGCAACAGAAACCCTGGGTGCCGGTGAGCCGTCACCTGACCATCAACGAAGTCGGACTCTTCACCAATTCCACGGTAGCTATCAATGTTGACACTGGCGAGCTGGACTGGTTTTTCCAACACGTTCCGGCCGAGGCGCTGGATCTCGACGAGGTGTTCGAGCGGGTACTGGTAAATCGTGGCGATGATAAATTTGTCTTCTCCATAGGCAAGTACGGCATTCTTTGGAAGAACGACCGGGTGACCGGCGAGTTCAAGGGTTTTAAGGAAACCGTGTTCCAAAATGCCTTCACCCATATCGATCCCATTACCGGCATGGTGACGTATCGCGAAGACATACAAAACGCCGCACTGGATGAATGGACTTCGGCCTGCCCTTCCAGTGCCGGCGGCAAAGACTGGCACTCGATGACCTATCATGAACCCAGCGGCACCCTGATTGCGCCGCTGAGCCAGACCTGCCTGGAAAATGCGGCACGGGAAGTCGCTCTGGTGCAAGGTGGTGGTGGCCTGGCAGCCAGCCGCAAATTTTTTGAAATGCCGGGCTCCGATGGCAACCTGGGTAAGTTGGGAGCCTACGATGTCGATACCATGGAAGAAATCTGGAACTACCAGCAACGGGCATCTTTCCATACCGGCACCATGTCCACCGCCGGCAACCTGGTGTTTGTAGGCGATCTGGATCGACGCTTCCGGGCCTTCGATGTCCGTACCGGTGAGATTCTCTGGGAGACCCGGCTCGGCACTTCCGTGCAGGGTCACCCGGTTTCGTTTGCCGTCGACGGCAAGCAATATATCGCGGTCACTACCGCGCTGGGTGGCACCAGTCCGCGAACCGTGCCCGGCGTCATCGCCACCGAAATTATCTATCCACGCACTGGCAATGCGCTTTACGTATTCAGTTTGCCGGACTAGTGCAGTCGAAATGGTATCGGCCTGATTACTCCGACACCCCGTACCCGCAAAAACAGGAAGCAGCTAAATGAACAATAATAAAAGCATCTTGGGAATACTGTGTTTAACCCTGCTCGCCGCTTGCGGCAGCGATGACACCGGCAACACACCCACCGCCGAAGCCAGCGTGTTGTTTGCCAGTCAGGCCGATGCCGGCGCCCAGGCCTATGCCACTAATTGCGCCGTATGCCATGGCGCAAATCTGCAAGGCAGTGCCCTGGGACCGATATTGAGCGGCCAGTCCTTTCTGGGCCAATGGGGCAGGCAGAGCCCGGCGGATTTTTACAACTACATCAAGGCCAATATGCCCCCCGGTGACAATGAAAGCGTCAGCGATGCAGATTATATTAATATCGTCGCCCACGTCATGCGCAGCAGTGGCGTTGCCGACACCAATCCCATGCTCACAGCCCAATCTGATTATCCGCTAGCGAGCAATATCCCCGGTGCGGCGGCCTTTTTCGCCGGGCAGGCAGGACCACAGGCCGAGGCACCCACCGGCGTAATTCGCGCCGGCACGGTGGAAAACTACAGCCCCATTACCGATGCCATGCTGATCAACCCTGCCCCGGGTGATTGGCCCATGATCAGGCGCAATTACCAGGCCTGGAGCTATAGCCCGCTAGATCAGATCAATACTGACAACGTCGCCGACCTGAGACTGGCGTGGGTCTGGAGCATGTTCGATGGCGATTCCGAACCTTCACCGCTGGTGTATAACGGCATTATCTACCTGATCAACTCGAGCAATATTATTCAAGCCCTGGACGGTAAGAGTGGCGAGCTGATCTGGGAGCATCACGCCGGACCCTTCGACAGCGAAGACATGCGTAATATCGCTATCTACGAGGACAAGATCATTCATGCCACCACCGATGCCCGCTTGCTCGCATTGGATGCCCGCACCGGCGAACCAATATGGGAAACTCAAATCGCCGATGGCAGCAAGGGCTTTCAAAATTCCAGCGGACCCATCGTCGCCGACGGCAAAATCATCCAGGGCCTGGCGGGTTGCTCCCGTTACATCGATGAGCCCTGCTTCATCAGCGCACACGATGCCGACAACGGCGAACTGCTATGGCGTTTTGTAACCGTCGCCGAATCGGGCCAACCCGGTGGTGATACCTGGGGCGATATCGACGATCTGTTCCGTGCCGGCGGCGAGACCTGGATCACCGGCAGCTACGACCCCGAAAGCAAATTAACCTATTGGGGAACGGCACAGCAGAAACCCTGGATGCCGGCAAGCCGCAGCCTCTCCATTTTTGACAGCGGGCTATTCACCAACTCCACGGTCGCGATCAACGTGGACGATGGCGAACTCGACTGGTTCTTTCAACATGTGCCTGCCGAGGCACTGGACCTGGATGAAGTATTTGAAAGAGTGCTGATAGACCGGGGTGATGACAAATTGGTGTTCTCCATCGGCAAGCACGGCATCCTCTGGAAACACGATCGCGTGACCGGCGAATTTATTGGCTATCTCGAAACCGTGTTCCAAAATGTCTTCACCAACATCGATGCTGCCACCGGGGCCGTCACCTACCGGGACGACATCGCTAATGCCCAACTCGACCAATGGATAAGCGTATGCCCGAGCACAGCCGGTGGCAAAGACTGGCATTCAATGACCTACCACGAGCCAACGGCTTCTCTCATTATCCCCTTGAGTCAGTCCTGCCTGGAAATTTCGGCACGGGAGGTTCCGCTGGTGCAGGGCGCGGGGGGCACCGCCGCCAACCGGCGCTGGTTCGAGATGCCAGGCTCCGAAGGTAATATGGGAAAACTGGCTGCCTTCGATGTGGACAGCATGACTGAGTTGTGGAGTTATGAACAACGTGCCGCATTCCTCACCGGTACTATTTCCACCGCCGGCAACCTGGTGTTTGTGGGCGACCTGGACCGTCGCTTCCGCGCCTTCGATGCGCGCAATGGCGATATTCTCTGGGAAACGAGGCTCGGCACCTCGGTGCAGGGCCACCCGGTGACCTTCGCTATCGATGGCAAACAATACATCGCGGTGACTACCGCCATGGGCGCCCGCGGCGTGAGCCCACGAACCGTTCCCAGGGTTATTGCCCCGGACGTGAGACATCCAAGTAATGGCAATGCGCTTTACGTTTTTAGTTTGCCCGACTAATCCAGCAGCAAGGCCGCCGCACGGACTCGGTGTTGGCGTATCCTCAGACACTGCGCCGACACAGGGATAATCAATATGAGCGAAGTAAGCGATGAAGGCGGGAGCGAGGATAAGCCTGTAGAAGCCTCCAACATCGGCCGCGTCGAATGGATAGATCTTACTGTCGACGATGCCTCGCGGGTAAAAGACTTCTACTGCGCCGTCGTGGGCTGGTCCAGCACCGAGGTGGAGATGGGCTCCTACAGCGACTTCAATATCAATCTGCCCGGCACCCAGGATACCATCGCCGGCGTCTGTCACGCCCGCGGCAGTAACGCCAATCTACCCAGCCAGTGGCTTATCTATGTGCGAGTCGAAAGCGTAAAAGCCAGTGCAGCAAAATGCGAAAAACTCGGTGGAAAAATTTTAGACGGACCACGCAGAATGGGTGGCAGCAATTTTTGTGTGATTGAAGATCCTGCGGGCGCCGTTATGGCACTGATGTCCGACTGAATATGACTGGAAAAATTGAGAGAATTTATATTGCCGGCGAAAGCCGTGGTGCCGTGACGCAGCTCATGTCTGCGACCCTGGAAGCCGGCAAAGGCATCATCGGCGATCGCTACCACGGCAAAGCCGAGAAGCTGATCGCCGCTGGCAAACTCATTCCTGACAATCATCTGACCCTGATAGCAAAGGAAGAACTGGACGAGTTTTTGTCAAACCACGACGCCACCATCGATTATGGTGATTTTCGCCGCAGTATCATCACCAGTGGTATCGATCTCAACGCACTGGTGGACAAAGAATTCTTTATCGCCGACGTTGTCTGTATGGGCATCCAGTTGTGCGAGCCCTGTGCTTTCCTGGCCGCATCCGTGCACAGCGCGGTGCTACCGGACCTGGTTCACAAGGGCGGGTTGAGAGCTATCATAGTGACTGGGGGCAACATTAAAGCGGGAGACGAAATCACGTCTTAACACATGGAATATTTGAAAAAATGAACTTGCGACAGATACTGGCTATGCGGCCTCATTGGATGAACGGGCTGCTGTTGTTCTGTGCCTACATGACTTTTATCTATCTGCCCTGGGATCTGTTTATTAAACCCGTGGCCGAAGACCAGGAAGTATGGTTCGGTTACATGTTCACCGGCTGGTACGCCAAGGCCACCGGGGTATTGCATTGGTTGGTTTATGGCGCCGGCTATTGGGGATTCTGGAAAATGAAATCCTGGATGTTTCCCTGGGCCAGTCTCTACACAGCGCAGATTGCCATCGGCATGTTCACCTGGAGTTTCCTTAATGACGAGGGACCGGGAATCGCGGTTGGATTGATCACCGCCATACCGTTTACACTTTTGGCGGTGGCGCTGTGGCGTTCAAAAAGTAGATTTTCAAACGGCGCTAATCAAAGCTCGAATGAACAGATGTTGGAGCAGGAGGCAGATTCAGCCCATGAATAACGGCTGGGGACAATCCGTGATTCTGGTCGCGACGGTTTTTACTGCTTGCTTTACAATTGCCGCCGATGACACACCCTACCTCTATATTCTTGGGGTGGTGCAGGATGCCGGCTATCCCCAGACCGGGTGTTATCAGGCACACTGCCTGCCTGGATGGGAAGATGCCCGGCGCAGGCGGGGAGCGACCGCGCTGGCCCTGATCGATCCTGGGGCTGGCAGGAAATTCATGTTCGAGGCCACGCCAAATTTCCCGGCGCAACTCTATCAATTGGAAATTCAAGCACCGAGCGCTACGTTCGAGCTCGCTGGTATTTTTCTTACCCACGCCCATATCGGTCATTATGCCGGGCTCATGTTTCTAGGGCATGAAGCCATGAGTGCATCCGCCGTGCCGGTCTATGCCATGCCACGCATGGCCGAGTATTTAGGAAGCAACGGCCCCTGGAGTCAGTTAGTAAAATTCCACAATATTGAATTACAACCGCTACAGGATGGGCAGGAAGTACGACTCTCCGAATTGCTGGTGACACCATTTCTGGTGCCACATCGCGACGAGTATTCCGAGACGGTGGGTTATCGCATTCAGGGTCCTAACAAGACCGCGGTCTTCATTCCCGATATCAACCGGTGGTCAGATTGGGATAGGGACATCGCCGAGTTGGTAACATCGGTGGACTATGCGCTGATCGATGCGACGTTTTACGGGGACGGAGAATTGCCCGGCCGCGATATGTCACAGATCCTCCACCCCTTGGTAACAGACAGTATGAAAGTATTTGCAGATTTCTCCAGAGAAGATCGAAGTAAGGTATGGTTCATCCATATGAATCATACCAACCCCTTGCTCAATGCTGACAGCGAACAGAGTCTGTTTGTGAAATCGCAAGGATTTAATATTGCGGTCGAGGGAACTAAACTACCCCTCTAATAAATACCCTGGACAGACGCCCGAAAAAAGGGCTCTGGCATCCAGTTCTAGCGCCACCAATGCTCAATCGAGTTTGCATAGTACTGCAGCAGCGGGCGATGTTGCGGATTAATCCGGTAACGATCATCGTCTTCGATTAACATATTTCGATTTTTCAACAGATCCAGGCTGCGCGACAGCGTCCGATGCCGGGGTTTTTCTTCTGGCCTCATGGCGGCACCCCGTTGCATCATCGAGTCGATCAGATCGTCGCAGCCGCTGACTATTTCGAGTGAGGTTAATGACTCTTCTCCCGCCCGTAGCAGCACGGTTGAAATTATTGGCACCGGGAGGATCGGCATGACATAGCGCACCGCCTCCATCAAATGTGCGGCCAACTCGGCAACTCTTGGAATCCGTTGCTCCTTCTTCAAATGCTTAAAATCAACGGCGTTGGAATCACAGTAGTCCTGCATAGACACCGGCACGCCGAAATTAACGCTGGCATAACCAAAGCGCTTCCAGCGTTGCCGCGAATTGACGAATAAATTTTTCTTTAAGAATTGCCAGAATTTTCCCAGGTGCTGACGCCTGCTGAGACGCTTGTCTTTGTTATCCCAATTCAGAAGATTCTGGTCTTCGAGTACGTGATCGTAATTAATCCCAACAGGAACGAAGACGATGTTGCGATCGGTGCGCCAGTCGAAATTTCGCAGCATATAATCTAAAAATCCCAATTTTGGCTCTCCCAACAAGCCGTCACGGCTCAGACCTCCTTCCAGGAACACCGCCTGGCACACACCGGATTGTGTCGCCATGTAGACATAACGCTCGAGCACTTTGCGATACAGGGGATTCTGCGAATTCCGTCTGACAAAAAATGCGCCCATGGCACGAAGAAGATGTTCCAACGGAAATATCCTGGCCCACTCTCCCACCGCGTAGGACAGGGTCACCTGCTCGGCCGCCAGGTAACTTATCAATACGTAATCCATGTTGCTGCGATGGTTCATCACGAAGACAACCGTGGCATCGGGATCTACCTTCTGCAGCGCCCTGGGATCGACAGCAGCGACCCGCACTCTATAGATGAATCGTGAAACTTTCTTGGCTAGCCAATATCCCACCTGATAATAAATGTAGGCGTTAAAGGAAGGGACAATCTCCCGAGCATACTTTTTTACTTGCTGCTGTAACACATCGCGGGGAATGTTGTCCTGCTGCGCCTGGGCTTCTATCAGGGCGATTACTTCCTGGTCGAACATCAGTTGATCGATCAATACCTGGCGCTTGGTCCGTTGCAGGGGGCGAATTTTTATCTGCAAACTGGCGTTGAGCTTGTCTACAGCTCGGTTGAGCCGCCGCCGCAGGTACCAGCGAACGCTGGGAAACAGGACACTCATAAGCACTGCATAACCGGCGGCCAGCAGCAATATCAGGAAAAACCAGGTAGGCAAAGATACAGATGAAGTAAACACGGCAATCCCAGCTTGTTTTTATTGACTTCGATTGTAGAGCAATACGCGCGCTAATACATCGAAGCGCGTATTTGACCAGGGCTTTCTTTATTCGTATCTCAGTGCCTGCACCGGGTTTTGAGCTGCGGTGTGCCAGGATTGCGTGGCCAGGGTGATAAAGGCAATACTGATAGATAACATAGAGGCAATAACAAATGCCAGCGGGTTGATCGCATCTCTGTAATAGAAGCCTTCTAACCAGCCAGCGATCGCAAAGTAAGCAATTAGCGAGGCCAGCGCCGATGCCAGCAGCAGTAGTTTCAGTATATTGCTAAATAGCTGGGCAATGATTTGATAGCTTGCAGCCCCCAAAATCTTGCGTATACCGATCTCCTTGGTTTTCTGGCCGGTGGTGAACGCTGTAAGTCCGAACAGGCCCATGCAGGAAATCAAAATGCAAAATACCGCAAACATGGCAATCAAATTCATCTGTTGATTGTCCGATACGTGCAATTGCTCCATGATCTCATCGAGGAATTCATACTGTAGTGGATACACCGAATCGAATTTCAACCACGCGTCCTGGATAAACGCCAGCGCTTCCGCCATCGCTTCAGGGCTTACATCAACTATTAACTCTCGCGCAGCTGCAGCCCTCAGGGCCTGGGGCTGACCTTCGAAATCGGGCACGTCATAGTAGAAAACGAATGGATTGATCCTGCTATGCATATCATTGTGGCGAAAGTCTTCCACTTCACCGATTACGGTCCAGGGCGGACCTCCTCCAATGGTAAAGGTCTTGCCGATGGAGTTTTCCCAGCCAATTTCCTCGGCGGCGGCATGGTTGATTATTACCTGTCTGAGCTCAGCTTCCGATCCCGTCTCGAAGCCTCGACCGGCGCCAAGCTTCAAGCCCAGGGTTTCAATGAAATTTTCGTCTACGCGAATGTAATCGTATTCGAGATTGTAAACGCTGCCATTATCAAGCAGCGCTTCGAAGGCGGCGTTGTATTTGCCGGTAATGGGATTGCCAGTGACCAGGGAAACATTGCGGATGGCTGGACTACCCTGCAATTGCTGTATCAGCGCCTGAATACGTTCTATGGAATCCGCGCCCTGTACCCGCAACACCAGTTTATTTTTATGCTCAAAGCCGAAGGGCTGATCGTCGATAAACTTGAGTTGCAAGAACATCAAAATGGTAGCGCTTATCACCGCTATCGAGATAGTAAATTGAGTAAGCACCAATCCACTACGCACCTTGTTGCCGGATTGTCTGCCAACGTTTTTACGCCTGGTGCCGACTTCCATTCTGGCCAGGTAGAAGGCCGGATAGATTCCAGCACTGGTACCGACTCCGAGTCCGAGAAAAAACAGGCCACCGAACGCGGCAGGATTTAACCAAAAACCCGAGTCAAATTCTCTGCCGAACAAATTGAATTCCGTGGAACCGAATAGCAAAAGCTCAACCAGGGACATCGCAACCAACAGAGCCAGGAATGAATACGCAATGGACTCGATCAGAAACTGGGAGACCAGGATTCGTTTATCTGCGCCCAGTATTTTCCTGATTGATATTTCTTTGCTGCGACTTACTGCCCGGGCTGTGGCCAGGTTAATATAATTGAAACAGGCGATCAGGAGGACCAGGATCGCCACCGCAGCAAAAGCATAGAGAGAGTACACATTGCCCCGCGGGAGATCCTGCAGGGTGACGGAGTTTAAATGAATATCTGCTATAGGCTCGACGTAAAAACGCGCTCGATAACCCTCTCGCGTTGTTCCCGCCATCATCCGATCGAAAAAATCAGTAAAGACCTCCTCTGTCGGTTCAACGCCCACATCTCGCATCAACAAGTAGGTATATGAGTTCAGATTCCACAAATTTCCGCGCCGGTTCGCGAGCGCATCGGCAGATGGCGCCAGTACCCCCTGGTTTGCTATCAGCGCGTCATATTTGAAGTGTGTATTGTCAGCCTGATCGGCGAATACCAGGCTTACCTGATAGTCTACAATGCCAGTTGAAATTGTCCGACCCACCGGATTTTCTTCCCCAAAGAGTCGTTCCGATACAGACTGGCTAATAGCAATGGTGTTTGGTCGAACCAGTGCCTGACTGGGATCCCCATGCACGATGTCGTGGCTGAATATTTCAAACACACTATTATCGGCGATATACACGTCGTCTACAAAATATGATTCATTCTCATACTTCAGCATGCTTGCTCGCTGACTGGCACGACGAAAGCTCACATATTTTTCAATCTGCGGGTATTCTCTGACCAGCAGCGGACCCAGGAAATGAGAAACCTGTGCGTGGAGGGTGACATTGGTGCCAGAGTCAATCTCATGGTTAACCCTGACTATTTTCTGGTATTGGTCATTGTGTTTATCGTAACTCAACTCATATTGGAGATAGAGGGCAAGCAGGATGGCACAAGCCATGCCTACCGATAAACCGATGATGTTCAGAATCGCGTAGCTTCTTTCAGTTTTGAGGTTTCTCAGGGTCTGGTTCAATACGACGAAATTCATTTCTGTGGCTTTGTAGTCATGTATTTGTCAATGATGCAGGCTGATTCACTTTAACAAATTAATTTGGCTGCACAAAGAATAGTGCCTTGGCCTGTGCAATTAGACGCCGGGAAGTAATAAAGGTTACATGCCGCAGTGACGACTATTTCAGAATATTGTAGAGGGTCCCAGGGTCAGGTCTTGCGTGTTAGCATATAATGATTTCCTGCGCCTCAAAAAGGAGATCAAAGAGAACCTATACACTTTTCTGGCACAATTGTTGGCCATCTCCCTAACGCTAACATGTAAGACCTGACCCTATATCCTCTTCGAGCGGCCTAAACCAGCGTCCCCTCGCTGTAGTCTTTGATCGCCTGCTGAATTTCTTCGAGTGAATTCATGACAAACGGACCGCTCTGGACTATAGGTTCACCGATAGGCTTGCCAGTCATCAGCAAAATTCTGCTGCCGGCGACTGCCTTAATTCGCAGCATACC
>JADFIJ010000216.1 GCA_022566775.1 Pseudomonadota bacterium
GTCGAGTCGGGTAGTTATGTCCGCTACCGGGGAGGCTTCGATCCTGCTCTGGATATTCACGTCGTCTCCTTCGAGGAACAGCAGCGACTGTGGCAGCGCGATAACAGGCTGGATATCAGTGAATACAGCGACAAGGCGGAGGATGCCGGCACCGTGGTTCTCGAGCTTATCGCCTCCGCTCGTTCGGATGCAGAGCAGGAATGCGACCTGCTGAGCGAATTATTGAGCCAATTAGACTTGCAGGGCGTTCTGGAAAAGGGGATTCGGTTTCTCTCGTCGGGGCAGATACGCAGGGTGCTGATTGCTCGTGCTCTCTATGCAAAAAGAGCCGGTGCCTGCAAATTGCTGATTCTCGATGATCCATTGGAGAGCATAGACAAAGATTCCCGAACCAGAATCATCCATTGTATCGAACACTATTTGACCGATGACTGCTGTAGTCTGCAACTGTGTCGTCGCCAGCAAGATATCCTGCCCGGCGTAACGCACATGGCGGTCATGGATGAGCTGTCACTCCTCGAACAGGGAGATGCCACTACGGTGCGAGCAGGTGATGCCTTCGAGAAGATTGACGCCAGACGGCCTGAAATTCCTGCAATGCTGCCACCATCGATAGTCGACGAAACTGCCGATGAAGGCGCGCAGGAACCGCTGATTGTACTCGACGAGGTCAATGCCGGTTACGGTCCACTGCCGGTGCTGAGTAATGTAAGCTGGACCATGAAGCCACATCACCACGTGCTCATTGAAGGTCCCAACGGCTGTGGCAAATCCACATTGCTCAGTTTGATCGATGGTGAGAATCACAAGGCCTATGGCCAGGCGGTTACGCTTTTCGGCAGAGTCAGGGGCAGCGGCGAAACTGTATGGGACGTAAAGGCCAGGTTCGGTATCGTCTCCAACGAGCTGCATAACAAGTATGTGAAGGGCTGGAAGGTGCTGGATGTGGTGGTGTCCGGGTTCTTTGATTCCGTAGGGCTTTACGATGACAGCGGCAGTGCCGAGCTAGACTGTGCCAGGCAATGGTTGGCCGCGCTGGGAATTGAAGAGTTAGAGAAGCACTACTTTCACGAAATTTCATTCGGTCAGCAGCGTCTGGCGCTGTTGGCCCGGGCGATGGTGAAACATCCGCGGGTGTTGATTCTCGATGAACCCTGCGTGGGGCTGGATGATTTTCATCGTCGGCTCATCCTGCAAACCCTGGATGTCATCACCTCACAGGCGCACACGAATCTGATCTATGTAAGTCACGTCGTTGGAGAGCAACCTGCCTGTATCAATCAGCGGCTGCTGTTTCTACCAACGGATTCCGGTGATTATACGGTCGTACAATCAGAGCTCTAGGGCAGCTCTGAATCATGGCGTACGGTCGCTGCATGATCTGAAGTGTGCAGGTGCGAGACGCACTTCGCCGGTAGTGGTCCTAGCCCGGATATTTCAGCAGTTGCCTGACTATCACGCCGACATTCGGGTCCTGGGCGAGCCTGTGACATATGGGCTAGCCGCGAATATAATTTTCCAGCTGTTCTATGGTGGATTGTTGATCGCTGATCACATCCTTGACCAGGTCGCCGAGGGAGAGAACGCCAACCACGGTGTCGTCGTCAACAATTGGCAGGTGACGAATGTGATTTTCTGACATGATAGCCAGGGAGGCATCGACGCTCTGGGTGGAGGGCACGGTAATGAGCTTGGTACTCATGATTGCGCTGACGAGGGTGTCTTTGGAAGAGCGACCCTTGAGGATCACTTCACGGGCATAGTCCCGCTCGGAGATGATGCCTTTGAGCGCGGGACCCTCCATCACCAGCAGGGCGCCTGCGCGTTTGTCCGCCATTGCCTGTATGGCTTCCAGCACCGTCGCATCCGGGCCAATGGACCAGATTTCGTTCGATTCTTTTTGCCCTAATATCTGTTTTACAGTGTGCATCATTCACTCCTATGAGATGGAGTGATGGCAATCAGTTTACCCGCGACAGAGAAATATTGACGAAGCCTACGTTATTGCCGTAGAAGCCATCACTGTCGTTGACAAACGGGGTGAGTTTGCCATCACATGCTGCGACAAAGCTGTAACCACCGCTGGCCTGATCGCTGTCTGCTATCCATCTGGGCCAGGAACACCGGCTGAAGCCCAGGGGATAGTGCCATCAATAATGAAAGTTTCCCTAATTTTTTCAACTACTTGAAGCGCTGACAGCTGCGAAAACCTTAGGGGCGGGTAATCAAAAAACTCCAATTCTCCAAATAGTACCCCTCAGTTTGTCTGAGCTCAATCAACGATAGCTCATCTCCATGATAAATCCTCTCAATTGGGGGTTCATAACTGCCGTAAAACTGCCGCCGGTCTTGCCATCGATGTAGATTACACGGATTATTAAGGAACCTCTGATCAATTCAATGGCCGCTCTGCAGGAGTCTGGCGCGTGCTGCTGCAAGGCGGCGTACGCAGTCAAAGCTTCCGCTCCCGGCTCACGCCCCTCACCTACATCCATGTAGGCGATGGCCATAGTCCTTGGCAAGTACGTCAACGCCGCAGCGGTGCGCGCCAGGCCCTGCCCGAAGGGGCTTACAGCCGATCCCGCTCTCATCGTTGCACTTCCTTGACAGGTCGACACCTGCCTGCGAAAGTGCGCCTTGATAGCGGGATCGGCTGTAAGCCAGAGTGGTCATTGAATTGATCAGAGGTTCCTTAACCATGACAATCTCTCTGTCCCTGCCAGAAGCGAGAAAGCTAATCCTGCAAAGCCAGCGCCTGTACAGTCGCCACAGTTTTGGAAGCGGCGTAGAGGGGACATTAAAAGCGATTCAACACCTGGGCTACGTGCAGATAGATACCCTCTCGGTTGTCGTCAGGGCCCATCTGCATACGCTGTGGAATCGCGTCGCGGGATTCGGCCAGGCCCACATCGATCAACTGCAGGAAAAGCGGAAAATCTTCGAATACTGGTCTCATGCCCTGTCGATCTTGCCGATGACGGATTATCGTTACGCGCTTCCCAGGATGAATCGCATCGCCAGTGGCGAGACCCACTGGTACCCCAAAGATTCCAAACAGACTAAATACGTGCTGCGACGAATTCGTGCGGAAGGCCCCTTGGCGGCGAGGGATTTCAACGATAAGAAAAGCAGTAAGGAAATGTGGGCACTGGCGCCTTCGAAGATTGCTCTCGAGCAGCTCTTTATGGAAGGCAAGCTGATGATTGCCCAGCGGAAGAACTTCCACAAAGTCTATGAATTGCGCGAGCGAGTGCTGCCGGACGATGTTGATACTCGCATACCCGGCGACGCCGAGTATTGTCGGTATCTGATCAGCAGTTTCCTGCGCAGCCATGGTCTGGGGCAGGTTAAGGAGACTATCTACCTGAGAAAGGGAATGGGCCCGCTAGCGCGCCAGGTAGCGAAAGATATGGTAGAAGAGAATCTGCTATCGACTGTGCGGGTGGATGGCAGAGAGTACCTCTGTTTTCCGTCGGCACTGGAATGGCTGCAGACGAAAACCCCGCGAGCCAGGCTGCGAATACTGTCTCCATTTGATAATGCCATTATTCAACGCCGGCGCATCAACGAACTTTTTGCTTTCGATTACCAGATCGAATGTTATGTTCCGAAGGCGAAGCGCAAATTTGGTTACTATAGTCTCCCCATATTGCAAGGTAACAAGCTGGTTGCACGCATGGATGCGAAGGCATCGAGGAAGGATAAGGTATTCCATATACTGCATTTGCATCTGGAGAAATCGGTACGCAGTGCAGACAGGTTTTTCGGTGCGCTATGGCCGGAATTACAAAAATTTCTTGTATTCAATGGCT
The DNA here is from genome assembly GCA_022566775.1 of Pseudomonadota bacterium. GTDB lineage: Bacteria > Pseudomonadota > Gammaproteobacteria > Pseudomonadales > Pseudohongiellaceae > UBA9145. The sequence goes on from JADFIJ010000216.1 coordinate 3,813, forward strand.
GTGAGACCATACGGCTACATAAGATTACAGGCTGTGACGCGTCGCCTCAATGGCCTGGGTCCGATCCAGGATAATCTCGGCGATGCGGTTTTCCACTGTCTAGCGCAGGGTTTCATCGTTGGATTCTTGCATATAGATTCAGCTTTTTTTGTTATTGAGATTACTATATGGTGGACGCAATCTACTCTACATTCTCAATCTTACAGCGGGAATTTCAATAGTTAACCGAATTCCATTGCGGCTCGTGCCGCCTGGAAAGCCACTACAGGCAATTATCTCGAGGAGTTGGAACAGCATGATAATAACAAGATGTGCCCTGGTGACGGTGAGTCTGCTTTTGTTTCCTGTTGTCACCGGTGCTGCCGAGAGTGTGGAAGCCTTGGCAGATCCGATACCGGCGAAAATTGTCAAGGGCAATATCGTAGTCGGCGTGGTGGGATTCCTGCAGCTACCGAGAACCCAGGATGTAAACAGCGAAGGGGCACACCCGGCATTTGCCCGCCTGCAATACTTGTTACCGGTCAGAGACGGCTCCGGACGGCTGATGATAAACGACACCAGGGGATTGTTGTATGTCACGGACCGCGCTGGCGCGCAGCTTCAGGTCTACCTGGATCTGCGGCAGCAGGCAGTTGGTTTCAGCGATGCCACCTTCGCCAACGAGACGGGCCTGGCAGGTTTTACCTTCCACCCCGACTTTTCCAAAACTGGCGAGCCTGGTTACGGGAAGTTTTACACCGCCTACAGTTCGCCCTCGGATCATGGCTACGCCAACTACCTGGACGATGCTGCCGGCAATCACGAGAGTGTCATTCGGGAATGGACCGCGGACGATCCCAGCTCGAATAGTTTTTCCGGTTCCTCACGAGAGATCTTTCGCATCGGCCAGTTCGATCAAAATCACAACATCGGCACTATCAAGTTCAACCCCTACGCCGCTCCCGGATCAGCCGACTATGGCATTTTGTATGTCAGCCTGGGTGATGGCGGTGGTGCCCACGACCCAGAGGAAAATGGTCAGTCCTTGGTCACGCCGATGTCTTCTATCATGCGTATCGATCCGCTAGGTGGTGGTGGCCTCAAGCAATACGGCATACCCGCAGACAACCCATTCATAGACGATCCCGAGATTGCCAGTGAGATCTGGGTGTATGGCTTGCGTCATACCCAGCAGTTTTCCTTCGATACCGACGGCAGGGTGTTCATGGCAGATATTGGCCAGAACCAGGTGGAAGAAATAAACATCGGTGTCGCCGGCGGTAATTATGGCTGGAGAGTCCGGGAAGGGATGTTCGCGACTGCCTTCGCCTTCGAAAGTGCGCGACCTGGCCCGGTCTATCCATTACCCGAAAATGATCCGCAAGAGTTTGTCTATCCGGTCGCGCAGTATGACCACGATGAAGGCAATGCGGTAGGTAGTGGCTTCGTTTATCGGGGCGATGCCATTCCTGAGTTACGGGGCAAGTATGTGTTTGCCGACATGGTGCGGGGAAGAATTTTTTTCATCGATGCCGAAGGCTTGAGCCCCGGTAAACCAGCGCTGATTCAGGAGCTTCGACTCCAGTTCGACGGCGTGGAGAGAGAATTTCACGACGTGTCAAACTATCCCAACAGATATTCACCGCGCAACCGGTCAGATTTACGCATGGGAATAGACAGTGACGGTGAGCTTTATCTCTTGAGCAAGGGTGATGGTCGCGTGCGTAAACTGGTACCGGCGAGTTGAATCTTAACTGGAATGGGTCATGGAAACGATTAGCTGGGAAGACTTTCAAAGGGTTGAACTGCGGGTTGGCACCATTATCAAGGTGGATGATTTCCCCGAAGCACGAAAGCCTGCATTCATACTCCAGGTCGATTTTGGTGAGGAAGTCGGAATTCGAAAATCCAGCGCCCAGATCACCGACCTTTACTCGAAAGATGAGCTGCTGGGCAGGCAGGTAATGGCAGTGGTTAATTTTCCGCCGAAGCAGATTGGTCCGATGATGTCCGAGTGCCTGGT
>JADFIJ010000217.1 GCA_022566775.1 Pseudomonadota bacterium
GGCATCATTTAAACTGCCAAAGGCACCACCAACTTCAGTCGAAATCACCTGGGGATCTATCCGGTAGTCAGGCTTCAGGGAGCCATAGGCTCGACCAGTGTGAGCCTGGGTTCTCAGCGTCCACACCAATTCCCTAGTGCCAAAATCTGCAGGTACATCGATGGTAAAAAGAAAGGGATTTCTGCGCGGATATAAATGCGTGGGCTGTCCCTGATCGGCGACAGAAAAATCATAGGCATCTTGGTCCAGGTCGTCCAGGCCACCGGCTTCGGTAAAGGTGAAATAATTATCGGGGCCAATCGGCACATCGAACTCCTGTTTCCAGTTGGAATTCATGTAACCATAGAACAACTTGTATGTACCATCTTCGTTCGGCCACCAACCCTCGAATGCCGGTGAGGCAATTTCACCGCTTAACTGCATGTACCGAGGTTGGGCCGTGCTTACCTGGCTGAAAACACACAGCGCCAGCAGACTTGCCAGCGCAGTGCGCAATCGCAGTGACGAATTACCCATTTTACAACGCATCTTTAATCGTTCCCCACCGCCAGTGATTGAGCCTCAGCTGCAGGCGCCCAGCACAATGGGCAGCTGATGTCGTAGTCGTTGCGATCCTTCATGTTGGCACGGCGGATAGCCATCTCTGCCTGAAATTGCTCCTCGGTAAGCTGAACCGAATAGCCTAAATCGATAAACATATTTGACACCGAGCGACGACCCCCGCCAGCCCAGTTTCGGGTATCGGCAACATTGGGATTTGCCGCGGTGGTATCCAGATAGCCTATTGTGTGCAGGATAGTCCCTTTGGGTAACAGCGGCGCCTTGTCATCTTCATAAACATACTGTTTCACCCAATTGTGATCGTAGCCTGCGCAATTGAGAGTGAACTGATTGTGTCCCCAGATCGCTTCCATGCACATGCGCACGCCCGGCGCGTGCAGATGGGGCTCGAAAGCGATGATCTTGGTATGTTCCTGCAGCACCACGTAGTTATGGAATTCCTGGTTGGCTTTGTTAGGCAGCACGTCGATATCCACACCGTTGCCGGTCCTGGGTCCGCGTCGGGTGTATTCAGGCTGGTAACCAACCGGGAAAAACCGGATACCAAATTCGAGGTGACCGGTGCTGTCGCGGCCATTGGAGTGCAGGTGCGCGGCATCGAGGTGGAGCGCCGAGTTAGCCTGCATTAGCCGACCCGCTTTATCAGGAAAGACATCGGCGTTACGGCCTACTTCGTGGATTGGCCAACGGGTTGGATCCCCCACAATTTCTCTACCGTCTTCGCTCAGAACGCCACTGTAATAAGTCATGTGATGCCACATGTATCGCCCGCCAACGGTGTTGGTGCCGGCGTCCGTGGGAATATCATTGATCTCCCGAACTTCGATCGATTTAACGTAGCGATCTTCGGTCAACCCAGTTGGGACCAGACCAATATCCCCCCACCAGTCGGGGCCGATAGCCGGACGTGTCACATCTTTCGAACGTAATATCAGGTCCGGCTCACCTACTTTCCAACCGATCCCGTCGTCCCAGCTCAACATGGGCGGCTCATTCTCCGGATTACCCCGGGGCGCACCATTTCTGACCCAGGCCTGGATCATCGCCAACTCCACGTTAGACAATGAATAATCATTCTTGAAGCCATCGATGCCGATGTCTTTCTCGATGAAGAAGGGTGGCATCGCCCCCATGCGATCTCTGATCGCCGTTCGATACATGATTACCGGAGCCCAGGGCTTGACCTCGTCGTAGCTCAGCAGGGACATGGGCGCACCACCACCGGGGCGGTGACAGTTCTGACAACTGCGTTGCAATAATGGTGCAATGTGGTCGGCGTAGGTCACACTGCCAGGATCGATATCATAGTCGACTGCATCGTAGTAGTGAGGCTGGTGATTGGCCATGCTGGCGTCATGGACTTGAGCCATGGCGAGAACGGGCAGAGCCAGCAGGGCAAGTGATGATGAAAATGCGAGAAGATGTCTGGTGATCATTGCAGATTTCCCTTGGTTGTTTTCCTGGAGTCCGAAAACTTCTTATTACGGCATTTTAGTCGAAACTGGATCGCGAAACCGCCATTAGTAACAATTAGTTGCAATGGCACGAGTCGCCATATCGGCGCCTTCCTCAATTCAGTCCGAGGATAGAAGCTCGGCGGCCAAAAGTCCACGGAAACAGGCGTTTCAGACCCCTCGATGCAGACGACATGCGGTGGTTTTCCCAGGGTTTATTGCGCTGGCAAGGCAAACGCCGTTAGCGTGGTTCCCGAGGCCATCAATGAAGACATAATGTGGGGTTGTGCCAGAAGATTATCGTACTGGCAAGGCAAACGCCGTCAGAGTGGTTCCCGAGGCCATCAGTGAAGACATAATGTGGGGTTGTGCCAGAAGATTATCGTACTGGCAGGGCAAACGCCGTCAGAGTGGTTCCCGAGTCCATCAGTGAAGACATAATGTGGGGTTGTGCCAGAATATTATCGTACTGGCAAGGCAAACGCCGTCAGCGTCGTTCCGGATGGGATCAGGACATACTGTCGGCCATCCAACATGTACGTCATTGCTGCAGCTCCCCATATACGGGAACCAGTTTGATAGTGCCAGAGATTCTCTCCGCTGACGGCATCGAAGGCCATGAAATTACCCTCATGATCACCGGCGAAGACGAGGCCGGCTGCCGTGGTCAGCACCCCCCCGAACGTGGGCGATGGATAGGTAAATTCCCAGCGCAAATCGCCAGTTTGCACATCCAGGGCGCGCAGGGCACCGGAGCCCTTCTCGCTGTCGATGAAGACCACACCGCCGAAGCTGGATTGGCCCGGAACCAAAGTCGGCTCTTCAGGGACATAGGTGGCACAGGTTTCCCGGGCGGTCACGTAAAACAGGCCAAGTTCAGGGTAATAGGAAGGTGGCATGAAGTTGGTACTGCCCCAGGGATCGGGCAGGCAGCCTTTACTGCCATCATTGAGAACTATGGGTCTGCCATCGGCACCAATTTCTCGAGCCCATGTGGTGGCGGTAAACGGCGTACCCAGCAATAGTTCACCGCTGACTCGATCCATGACATAGAAAAAGCCATTGCGGTTGGCCAGCATCACCACGCGCCGCAGACTGCCCTCCCACTCGATATCCGCCAGCACGGGTATGTGATTGGAATCCCAGTCGTTAAGATCATGGGGGGTGAATTGGTAGTGCCAGCGCAACTCGCCGCTATCAGCATCCAGGGCGACTATGGAATTGGTATAGAGATTATCACCCGGCCTCAGATCACCGTAATAGTCCGGATTCGGATTGCCTACTCCCCAATAGATCAGGTTCAGTTCGGGGTCATAGCTGCCATTCATCCAGGTGCCTCCCCCGCCCCGCGCCAGCACCTCAGGGTCGTCTGGCCAGGTCTCACTGCCTGGCTCACCCGGTCCTGGAATGGTATTGAAACGCCAGAGTCTATCGCCCGTGGTGGGGTCATAGGCATCGATAAATCCCCTGGTGGCATATTCGCCGCCGGAGATGCCGACGATGACTTTATTATCCAGTACCAGCGGCGCCAGGGTGGCGGCATAGCCCTGCCGGTAGTCTGCCAGCACCACGTCCCAAAGAATGTCGCCGCTGCGGCGGTCGAAAGATAGCAAATGTGCATCCAGCGTCACCATGAACAGGCTGTTTCCCAGCATGCCGAAACCACGATTGACCGGTGCGCTGGCGCCATAAGTCAGGTCTGATGGCAGATTGCGCCGGTATTGCCAGAACGCCCGCCCGGTACGGGCATCGATAGCCCAGGCATAGTTATTGGAACCGGTCACATAGAGCACCCCCGCATCCACCAGCGGCGTGGTCTCAAAACCCCGGCCTCGGGTGGTGGTGCCGGTCTGGAACGTCCACTCGGGTCGCAGCGACTTGATATTGTCGGCGTTGATCTGGGTCAGGGGGCTGTGGCGCTTGCCACTGTAGTCGCCAGAGTAGGTAAGCCAGCGTTCTGAGTCGGCGAAACCCTGCAAGATGTCATCGTAGACCGGGCCAGTGTTGTCCTGGGCCTGGGCGCGCAACGGCAGCACCGCTGCCAGTGCCAGTGCCAGTGCCAGTGCAGCTAGCCACCTATGTGCTAACTTATCCATCGATCCTTGCAGAAATGTCATGGCGTGCAGATTCCTCAGAGCTGTGATTGCAGAAAAGTTAAAATATCTTCGAGCTCCGCACTACTCAAGTCGGTGCGGGAAAACGCAGGCATCAGGGACTCGGACTCACGCAGGAATTCCAGCAGGTCGGCCTTCATGAAGGCACGCAGTTGCTGATTCGTATCCATCATTTGGATGGAGAAGGCATCCTCACTCTTCAGCGTTCCCTGTACTCGCTGTCGGCGACCGCCGTCTCCTGCACCAGGGTCTTCAAAAACCACGGACACCGGGTAATAACGCCTTGCGATCACAGCGCTGGGTTCACGCACCGAGTTAATCAACGCCGCTGCCGAGCGCCGACTGGTAATTTGGCTCAGATCGGGTCCCAGGCTCCCCCCCTCGCCTTTAACCCGATGACAACGGGAACAATTGCTCAGGAACAGACTACTGCCGCGCACGGCATCACCGGAAAACTCAGTCGCTCCCGTCGCCGCCACACTTCTCAAGTAAGACACCAGCATCCAGGTCTCGGGATCGGTGAAGCCATGGGCCGGCATGATACTGCCAGGCACACCATTTCTGATGGTCTGAAAGACGCGTTCATCTGTGGTGCCCTCGGCTGCCCAGATCGAGGTTAAATCCGGTGCGTCAATCCCCGTAATTCCCTTGGCATCACCGCCATGACAGGTAGCGCATTGGCTGCGGAACAGAACCCCCCCTGCCCGCGCTGCCCTGGGATCAGATTCCAGGGGATTGATTTGCTGGGCCTGCACGGAAGACACGCACATCACAGCCGTAATAGAAAAGAGCCAGGTCACAGATCGAACTAGAGACAGCATGGCCTTGGAATATTTCTTCATACTTAAGGAACCTCTGATCAATTCAATGACCGCCGAAGCTTGCAGCAGGGTAGCACCATCCAGCGCCGTGAGCCAAAAGCCTGCCTTTTCCACTGTCCATTAAACCCCATTGACTGGATTCACCGACCCGCGTAATAGCGGCATGACTGGCTGTAGTTGACATCATCCAGGCATTGGTTTATTGCTATAGCTTCGCGAGAACTTCTAAGAATATCAACCCAAACTCGGAGGCGATGATGGCTAAAAAAGGTGCTAATAAAACCCGAAAATCTTCCACCATAGAAATACTCACGTCCGTCAGTGCGGCGCTGGTACTTGGCTGGCTGGTACTGGGAACCCAGACCAATCAGACCTCGGCGCAACAAAGCAATTTTCAGGGCGGAGCGCCCGAGATTAGACAGGCGGACGAAGTGCGTACGATTCGAATCCTGTTTCCAGCCGGGGTTCGCTCCAGCTGGCATACGCATTCCTGGGGCCAGTTGCTGATGATAGAAGAAGGCCGCGGCCTGACCCAGGACCGGGGTGGGCCCTTACTCGAAATGCATCCAGGCGAGCCATGGTGGACTCCGGCAGGACGGGAACATTGGCACGGCGCCCATCCCGATGAAGACGCGCTGCAATTAACAATCTATGAAGGCACCGTGGACTGGCTGGATCCGGTAACCGATGCCGTTTATACCGCGACTAGGCAGCGCCCATAAGTTGTTTCACATCGGGGTCAGGTCTTGCGTGTTAGCGCCATGATGATTGCTAATGTAGGAGAAAACTTGAGTATTGACCGCTTGTGACCACTAGCTCAATCACTAATAC
>JADFIJ010000218.1 GCA_022566775.1 Pseudomonadota bacterium
TTCCAGCCGGACGCTGTCGCCAATCTTGAAATGCGGTGTCTTGCCTACATCCATGGCCGTTTGCCCAGCAGCTGACAGTATTTTTTTCGCGGCAGCGGGATCTGGAATTCTCAGGCCATGGCTGTGTGCATCTATATCCAGCAAACCGCTCTCGGCGAGCAACTTTTCCACACCTGCCAGCCAGTTTTCATAGTAAGAGTTATTCAGGTAGTCTGCTGGATGTTGGCGTTCCCTGGCATGGCGAGATTGATCGATGTTCCACCGACCCAACATGCCGGTTGCCAGGGTCAGGGCAAATACGCGCCGCTCCCATTCTCTATGAAATACGGGCTCCTGGGATTCAGGTTCCGGATCGATGGGACCCAGACCCTGTTTGCCACCGAGGTCGTGTCCGCCGTTCATGACGACGTGTCTGCCGCGGTTTCTGGGCTTCTGGCTGGCTCGACACCAATCATGGAATTGCGACTCACCAAATGCTGCAGTTGTTTCTCGCTCCAGTCCCCGGTACCTGCCGGGCGTAGTGGCAGCACCAGATACCGCACTTCCGAAGTGGAGTCCCAGACCCTTATGCGGATGTCTGCATCCAACTCCGTACCAAACTCCCTTAGTACTGCCCGGGGTTCACTGACGGCCCTGGATCGGTAAGGAGCCGATTTATACCAGACCGGAGGCAGACCTAACAGGGTCCAGGGATAACAAGAACAGAGGGTGCATACGACCAGGTTGTGCACCGCATCGGTATTCTCCACCACCTTCAGGTGCTCACCCTGCCGGCCCGAGTAACCCAGGCCCGCGACAGCCGCAGTGGCATCATTCATCAGGCCGGCTTTGAACTTCGGATCGATCCAGGCCTTGGCTACCACATGGGCGCCGTTGCGTGGTCCTATACGGTTCTCGTAGCTGTCGATGATGGTGTCGAGTGTCTCGGGATTCACCAGGCCCTTTTCCACCAGTAAGCTCTCAAGCGCCTTTACCCTAAGCTCGAGGTCTGAGGGTGCTTCGGTGTGATCCGGGTTATGAGCATGGTCGTGGGACATGGTTGTTGACGCGACATCGCAGAGTTTCAATTACAAAAAGATTCGCACAGGCAGTGACGCGATACAAGTGAAAATCCAGCCCGGTGTAGACAGGATAGTCGACACAAAAAATGAAGAGGGAATACCCTGGCGAAGCGCGATAGATGTAGCAGTCTATTACCCCTATACTGGTTTCCCACTCACGGACTTACCAAGGCGTTACCAATCCACCTGACCGGAGTAAGGGATGACTGACTATAGTCCGGTGATGATTGCTGTGGCGCCGAACGGCGCCCGAAAGACCAAGCAAGACCATCCAAGACTGCCAATTACCGCGCGGGAATTAGCCAAAACCGCTTCTGCGTGCCTGCACGCGGGTGCCTGCATGCTCCATCTACACGTTAGAGATGTAGCCCAAGGCCATAGCCTGGATCCAAACCTGTATAAGGAAGCAATTAAAGTCATTCGCGACAGCGTCGGATCAGATCTGATCATACAAATCACCACCGAAGCCGTTGGTATGTACACCCCAGGGGAACAGATGCAGGTAGTGAGAGAGGTAAAACCCGAAGCGGTATCTCTGGCAATCAAGGAACTCTGTCCACCGGGCGGAGATGAAAAGATCGTTGCTGGTTTTTTTGCCTGGCTAAGCCAGGAGTCGATAGCGCCACAATACATTCTTTACTCCGTAGAAGAAATCAGGCGATTCTACGAACTGAAAACCCGCGGCATAATTCCCGCCGAGCACAATACGATTTTACTAGTGCTAGGCAGATACACAGAAAATCAGCAATCAAATCCCAGTGATTTGCGGCCACTATTGGTAGAAATTAGTGAGAGAAGCAGCTGGTGGGTCTGTGCCTTTGGGGCCACAGAATCGGAGTGCCTGGCTCACGCAATAAAGGCGGGAGGACATTGTCGGGTAGGCTTCGAAAATAATATGTTGCTGCCCGATGGGTCGATCGCGCCAAGCAATGAATTCCTGGTTGCTCAAGTCGCACTGTGCGCCAGCAAGCACAAGCGGCCGGTTGCCACGGCAGCAATTGCCCGCGACTGCATGGCCCTATGAATCCAATTCTGCCGACCCGGGATCGGTAAACCACCCAGTGAAGGACAGTCTGGGTGCTGCCGCGAACGGCGTAATGTAACTTACTCCATGAATATGGCGCACATCGAACAGCGAGAGCGTGTTGAATTCCGGTGTCCAGAAGTCCCTTGGTGTCCCGTCCTTTTCATAGAACTGAAGTAGTCCTCCCCAATCCGGATGCCACTGGGCGGAAAGGCCAAACACAAATGCAATGCGCCGATTTTCACTGCCGATTTCGTCTGAATGCCTGGTCAGAAACTGACCTCGCGTGTATCGAGTAAATTGCCCATCTATACTCGTCAGGTCATCTCTTCCGGTGATACGCCTGAACACCGCCAATACCTCCTCGTCTTTGAACGAGTCATAGACCTGATGAAGAAAGGCCAACGATTTATTGGCAGGTTCTTCATGTCGATTCATCATGTATCCGCAATACAAAAACCCTATCCCCTTACTGGCAGCTTTCATGACCTCTGCCTGCATGGACTCCTGTTGGCTGGAATCGAGGGAAGACATCTCCTCCTCAGTCACAACTTTGTTTTGCCCATCGATATGGAAGATATAGTCAAATGGCACCTCTGACAGGCAGCATTTACGAAGGCGCTCAGCGATATCAGGCTTGAAAATATCTCTTATCTGTATGCGATCATCTTGCTGGTATTCAATCGCAAGTGCCGCAATATCCAGGTCGGGATTTAACATAGGTTCAGATCTCTTGATGGGGTTCTTTAGCACAGTTTAAATTACAATGACCATCAGTTACCAGATTGACTATCCTGGACTCCCCGTTTGACCATGGGAAAATCTGGTATAAACTTCAGACCAGTCGACTACGTACGCTCCTGTTGAGATTCATAACGAGAGATCTTTATTTCGCTGGAGCACATGAAGGTGTCCGGAATTTTTGGAGTAAGCCCCTTGGATACAAAAGCCGCACTGGAAAAAGCGGAAGACCAACATCGTCAAGGTCGCCTGGATGAAGCGATGATGATTTATAAATCGGTGTTGATAGCCAACCCCAGTAATGCCAATGCCTGTTATGGCGTGGGAACAATATATCTGCAGCAGAAAGATTACTCGAGGTCCCACGAGCTTCTCGAAAAAGCCATTCAACTCGAAGGGAACATACCGGAATTTGTGCTTAACCTGGCCATGGCCCAGGAAAATTTACAACGCCCTGAAGAGGCAGTGGATTCCTACCTCAAGGCGATTCACCTGGCGCCTGGAGATACGGAGCTGCTGATTCGTGCCGGTTTCAGATTGCTTGCATTGGGGCACGAGAATCAATTGCATAAGTTGCTTCGACACTACGATGTCTCCACTCCTCAATTCAACGCGCTGAAAGCACAGACAGAGATTGCGGTGGGAAACTGGGTCGGAGCCATGGAGATCATGCAAAAAATCGTCAGACTCGATCCTGCAAGCAGGGATAACTGGCGAAAACTCTCAACTGCGGCAGCTCACATCCGTGACTACCAGACGGCGATCTCGGCATATCGTAAATATCTCTCCTTGAGTCCGGAGAATGCCGATGACCTGTTAGCGTATGTGGATTTACTTCTTATGGCCAGAGACATAGAAGAGGCCAATCGAGTCATGTCCCAAGTACGGCAAAAGATGCCGGATACAGCACATTCCCACTTGTTACAGGCCAAGTGTATCCGCATTTCAGGGGACTACCAAGCGGCAAGAGAGCATCTCCTGAACGCTATCGAACTGGCTCCAGAATTGGGCGAAGCCTGGCAATTGAGATTAGAGACAGAGCCAGAAGCATCGAGATTAGCGCTGGCCAAAGACTGTGAGAAAATAGCCATGGGAGAGAAGGTTTCTCCACGCGACAAGATTATGCTGGCACTCACGGCTGGCCGTGCCTATGAATTGTGCGAGGAATATGAACAGGCCTTCAGTTGCTTCACGAGAGGGAAGGACATCCAGAAGCAACAATTATTGGCAAAAAATGCAACTTACAACCTGGCCGCGGCGGAAAAGATGACAGCTAAGATCGGTGAACTCTTTAGTTCACCCGTGAGGCTCGCTCCCAACTCCCAGGCGCAGCCGATATTTATCGTTGGTATGCCCCGATCAGGAACTACTTTGGTCGAAAGGATCATCGGAGAGCATGAGGGTGTTACCAGCACCGGTGAAAATGAGGCGATAGAGTTTATCGCCGCTCAGTACTACTGGGAGCTTGAACAAGGCAGACAAGCCAGCCCGCAGCAGCTCGCCGAGAATGACTGGCGGCAGATGCGAGAAGAATACTGGCGCCGATCTAAGTGTGCTCCTGCTCTGATAACAGATAAAATGCCGCATAACTTCCGCCATGTGGGATTGATTCTGAGCCTGTTTCCCGCCGCACCCATTATTTATCTGCGCAGAGATCCCCGGGATGTTTGCCTGTCCATCTATTCACGCATGTTCCCTGATGGCCATCGTTATGCCTGTGATCTGCAATGGTTGGCACATTTTTACCACCAGTCCACCAGGATCATGAGCCATTGGCAAAAAACTCTCCCAGGTAAGATCCTGGAGATAAAGTTCGAGGAACTTGTCGCCGATCCCGAGGCGTTTGGTCGGGAAATTGTCGAATTTTGCGGCTTGAAGTGGAATCCAAAGAGCCTGGATTTTCACAAAAATCGGACTTCCAGCTTTACCTTCAGTGAAATGCAGGTGCGTCGCCCCCTAAACAGTGATGGCGTGGGTAGATGGCGATATTATGCGTCCGCACTCGCGCCGCTAACCGAAGCCCTGCTCAGCTTCGACGAAATTTGATATAATATATAATAATCAATATGTTAAGAATATTTTTGCCCCTATTCTCGGTAGCACGTATTGCAATTGCAGATTGTTGAACTCGGCTGAGTTACCGAATTGACTGAACTATTATTTGGCTTAATTCATAAATTGCATTGCCGACACGCCCATTCTCTAGTACTTTGCGCTCTTATTAGTGGATATCTCCGCCGGCTTGTTGCGCGGTAACACTTTTAAAAAATTAAAATATCCTTTAGGGGGAGACACAATGTTTAAGAAAAAACCATTGGTAGGCGCCATAAGCGCAGCCATAATGGCTACCACAGCGAGCATGAGCACAGTCTATGCTCAGGATGACGACTCGATAGAAGAGGTGATTGTAACCGGGTCACGAATCATGCGAACAGACCTGACTTCTGTCAGCCCATTGCAGATCGTGAATGCTGAAGAATTTATCATGTCCGGCAGCATCAATATCGAACAGAAGTTGGCAGAATTGCCCATGACCCTGCCCAGCTTCGGGCCCAGTTCCAATAATCCGGGCAATGGTACGGCCCTGGTAAACCTTCGTGGTCTGGGTACTTCAAGAACCCTGGTGCTGGTGAACGGTCGTCGCTACATGCCATCATCACAAACGGGGGTGGTGGACTTGAATACCATACCCGCTACCTTGATCAAACAGGTAGATGTGATCACCGGTGGCGCCTCGGCGGTGTATGGATCTGATGCACTGGCCGGTGTGGTCAATATTCAGCTGGTCGATGATTTTCAAGGTGTACAGATTAATTCGACCTATGACGTCACCTCCGAAGGTGATGCTGAAAAAAGAAATTTCGATATCACGATAGGTGGAAATTTCGACG
>JADFIJ010000219.1 GCA_022566775.1 Pseudomonadota bacterium
GCTATCACCGCGATCGCCTCAATCTCGACCCGCATCTCAGCGGCGAACAATGACTGTACGCCCACCATGGTACTGGTGGGCCACGCATCTTCACTGAAGGTGCGTAGCCGTGTTTCGCGGATCACCCCATACTGTGCTGGATCGAAGTCCTTGACGAAGATGCGGATCTTCACCACGTCGGCGGCGCTGGCGCCGGCACTCTCGAGTCGGCTGACCACCCCGGAAAATGCGCTCTCTACATGGGCGGCGAAATCGACACCGGTGCCGACCTGGCCTGACACATAAATCGTCTTAACACCATGGTCCGACACGCTGACCACCTGGGTGAAACCGCCAGACGGGTCGATGAATTCTGTATGGAGTTGTTGCGCGTTAACCGGACTATCACTGAGTACAACCGCCAGCGCCAGGCTTACCATGATGGTGTTGAGTTTCACGTGGTGTCTCCTAGTCAGGGGACGGAGGGATAAATGGGTTCAGAGTTAGATAAATGGGGTCAGAGTTAGATAAATGGGGTCAGAGTAAATATACAGTAGTTTTAACCACTATCTATTTAATTCGACCGTTTAACTTGTAAAAACTACTGTATATTTACTCTGACCCCATTTATCCCAAGAACAGGCGTCCCCAAGAATTCACGCAGCGGTTTTACTTGGACATCTGCGTGAAGTGTGATTACTCTTTGCTGTATCGCGCAATGACTAATCTATAAGAAGAAGGTATTGAGCTATGCCAACCCTAATCCGCCTATTCCCACTACTCCTGATACTTGCAGCGTGTTCTGACGATACGCCTTCGCAGCAGCTTGCTGCTGAGCCGGCGCCAGATGCTGTGACAGCAACCGCGCCTGCAACTAATCCTGAGTTCAACGCGCAGCGTAATGCCTATTTCGGTGATCTGCATGTGCACACCATGTATTCATTCGATGCGTTTATCTTTGGCACCACTGCTTCCCCCGATGACGCCTATGAATTCGCCAAGGGGGGCAGCATAACTCACCCGGCGGGTTTCGAGATGAAGCTGGACGTGCCGCTGGATTTTTACGCCGTCACCGATCACGCATTCTACCTGGGCATGTTGCGGGAGATGGCCGATCCAGCAACTGAGATCTCCAGGCATGAAGTCGCCGAGGGCATAGCCACACTCGGAGACGCCGCCGATAGAGGGACTAAATTTCGACGCATACTCGCATTCCTGCGCTCAGGTCGCGCTGGTGAAATCAGCGACCCGGAAATCATGAAAACGGCCTGGGATGATATCGTCGCTGCCGCGAATCGACACAACGATCCGGGTAATTTCACCGCGTTTATTGCCTATGAATACACCTCCAGCACCGATGAGAGTGGCAACCTACACCGCAATGTAATTTTTAGAGACGACATCGCGCCGGCACTGCCATTCTCACGTTTAGATTCCCAGAATCCGGAAGGCCTCTGGCAATGGATGGATGACAATCGCGCGGCTGGAATCGAGAGTCTCTCCATCCCGCACAATTCCAACGGCTCCAATGGCAGTATGTTTATGTTGACCGACTGGTCCGGCAGACCGTTGGACAGTGCCTATGCCAGCCAGCGCATGCGCAACGAGCCCCTGGTGGAAATAACCCAGGTGAAAGGCACATCCGATACCCACCCGGCGCTGTCTCCGAATGACGAATGGGCCGACTTCGAAATTATGCCGTTCAGAGTTGCCACTCGCTTACCCAGCAAGGTCGAGGGCAGTTATGTGCGGGAAGCCTACCTGAATGGCTTAAAGATGCAGGCAGAACAGGGCTTTAATCCTTATCAATTCGGGGTGATCGGTTCCAGCGACACCCACAACGCAACCTCTGCAGGCGATGAAGACGATTACTGGAGCAAGGTCGGGTTAATGGATGCTGACGGCATAAGAAGAGGGTCTGTGCCGCTGCCACAGCCGCGAGCGAATGGCGAGCTCTATGCTGACACCTATTACAACACCTGGGGTGCCTCCGGCCTGGCAGGCGTGTGGGCGGAAGAGAATACCCGCGCAGCAATCTACGATGCGTTTCGACGCAAGGAAACCTTCGGTACCAGCGGTCCACGCATGAAGGTGCGATTCTTCGCCGGTCATGACCTGCCGCAGCTGGACGACAGCGACATGCTCGCCAACGCTTATGCCGGTGGCGTAGCCATGGGCAGTGATCTGATCGGTGATGCCAGTCAACAACCCAGCTTTATTGCATGGGTAGCGAAAGATCCCAATGGCCCACCACTGCAGAGAGTTCAGATCATCAAGGGCTGGGTGGAAGCTGGCGAAGCGATGGAGCAGGTGTTTGATGTGGCCTGCTCTGACGGCGGTGTGGTGGATCCGGTTTCCAATCGCTGTCCGGATAATGGAGCCCGGGTTAACCTGGAAGATTGCAGCATCAGCGCCGACCTGGGAGCAAGCGAACTAAAAGCCAGTTGGCAGGATCCCAACTACGATGCTGCCCAACATGCGTTCTATTATGTGAGGGCGATAGCAAATCCGACCTGCCGCTGGTCAACCTGGGATGCTATTCGTGCCGGCGTTGCACCGAGAGCCGATCTGGCGGCGACCATTCAGGAGCGAGTCTGGTCATCGCCGATCTGGATATCCCCGTCTCAATAGATTAGTTGTTATGAGGCACTTGCTGCGACAGCCGCTGCTCTGGTTTGTAGTCATCGGCATCTTACTGTTCGGGGCAGATTCTTTTTTCTCAGTGGATCGCAGTGAAATCTATGTCACGGTCGCCATGCAGGAGCGTCTGGGCACCTTGTGGCAAACACAAACCGGGCAGGTCGCCTCGGCCGCAGAACTGGATTCTCTGGTAAATAACTGGGTCAGGGAAGAGGTGTTGTATCAGGAAGCGCTGCGCCTGGGTCTCGATCAGGAAGATTCCATCATCCGTCGGCGGCTGGTACAGAAACTCGGTTTCATCGCCGAATCAGATCCAACCACTGCACCGGAAACCGCAACACTGCAAGCCTATTTCCAGTCAAATATCGAAGCCTACACCTTGCCCCTGCGTTACTCGTTCCGACAGCTCTATTTTCAATCGATAGATGATGCGCAGCGGGCTCTGCAACAGATCGGTGAGGGAGCAGATGCCTCACGGCTGGGTGAGACATCCATGTTAAACGCGGCCTATGCCTACCGTAGTGGTCTGGATCTGAATGCCAGCTTCGGTGCCGGATTTGCCGATCGTTTGAGTGGGCTGGACCCAGGCGAATGGCAGGGACCGGTGAGAAGTGGATTCGGTCAGCACCTGGTGTTGTTAACAGCCATTCACCCGGCAGAAATCGCACCGTTTGCCAGTGTGCAGACACGGGTGGCCCTGGACTACCAACAAGCCCAGCGAGAAAATGCCCGCGCGCAATATACCGATAAGCTGCTGGATCAATACACCATCACCGTGGAACCCCGGTGAGATTTCTCTTTGGTATTTTGCTGTGTTGCCTGGCCGCCAGTGTCGCCGGCCATGAAATTCGACCCGCATTTCTCAAGATAACCGAACTGACACAGGAAGGTGGCCGCAGCGTTTTCGAGGCATCATTTCGGCAGCCGCAGCTGAATGGGCGTTTTCTTGGTCTTAGCCTGGAGACGAATTGCCAGCAGACAAAACTTTCGGCCAGCATTTCAAATGGTGCCTTGATCGAATTGTTTGAGCTCGACTGTGGCGCTGCGTCCCTTAGTAAAATCGAAATAGCAGGCCTGGATCGAACTCTCATCGATACACTCGTCAGCATCACCGGCGTGGATGGCGTAACCAGCAATCATTTGATCACCGCCAGTGCAGGGCGCCTCGATCTGTCTGCGGACTCACCGAGCCTGCCAATCTATCTAACCATAGGTGTCAAACACTTGTTATTGGGCTTTGATCATGTGCTGTTCGTGCTGATGTTGTTGTACCTGGTGCGGACTCCAATTGCTATCGTCAAGGTGATTACGAGTTTTACTGTAGCCCATTCGATCACCCTGGCACTTTCGGCGTTCGATATTGTCAGCTTGTCGCCGGCGCCGGTGGAAGCCGTTATCGCTGGCAGTATTGTCTTGTTAGCCCATGAGAATCTGCGCACGCAAAAATCTGTCAGCCGCAACTTTCCCGTGATCATTGCGTTTTCGTTTGGGCTGATTCACGGACTGGGTTTCGCCGGCGCGCTGGCGGAAATCGGATTACCCGAGGGTAGCCAGATCATGGCGTTGCTTTTATTCAACGTCGGTATCGAGTTGGGACAACTGGCGATTATTACCGTAGTGCTGTTGCTGCTTGCCGCTGTACGAATCAGATTTAGTCGACTCGCGTACGCAGCGCCAATCTACCTTACCGGCGGCGTTGCCAGTTTCTGGTTCATGCAACGGGCCTGGCTGATATGGGTGCCAGCGTTTAGTTAGAAAAAATCGCGGTCTGTCCCGCATTTTGTTTTTGACATCGCCGGTGTTTGCGTGGATTATTCTCGACAGGGTTATCACCAGTTTCCGGAGGAGATCACGCGGATGCGAGACCGGTTTGGAAGATGGGCAACCACGATGGCAATTATCGCGGTCGCTCTGATGCTCAGTGTGACGACCGCCACAGCGCAGGAGATGGACTACCGGGCGCCGCGGACTGCTGCCGGAAATCCCGACCTTAACGGCATCTGGCAGTCCATCAACACCGCGAATTGGAACATCGAGCCCCACGCTGCGGCTCCCGGTCTGATCCGGGAGCTCGGTGCCAGTGCCGCGATACCGGCGGGTCTCGGCATCGTCGACGGTGGCGAGATTCCGTACCTGCCGCAGGCGCTTGCACAGAGGGATGAGAACTTCGCCAACCGCCTGGATCTGGACCCTGAGATCAAATGCTATCTACCCGGCGTGCCCCGCGCCACATACATGCCTTTTCCATTTCAGATCATTCAGAGCACGCAGCACATCATGATGGTGCATGAGTACGCTGGCGCGGTGCGGACGATCTACATGGAGAACCACACCCTGCCACCCGCCCCCAGTTGGATGGGATGGTCGAACGGGAGTTGGGACGGAGAAACCCTGGTTATCGATACCAGGGGCTTCAATGATCAGACCTGGTTCGATCGAGCCGGGAACTTCCATAGCGATGCCCTGCACGTGACCGAGCGATTCACCGCGCGCAGCGCGGACACACTGATGTATGAAGTCACGATCGAAGATCCCAACGTGTTCACTCGACCCTGGACCATGAGCATGCCCCTGTATCGGCGTGTCGAAGCCAACGCAGAAATTTTGGAATTCAGATGCGTGGAGTTTGTAGAAGACCTGATCTACGGTCACCTCCGCAAGCAGCCGGATAGCCAGTCGCAGTGACCCAGTGCACAGGAGAATTCAGATGAAGAATCAAAGGAATCAAAGGAATCAAAGGGGTCAGAGTACTTTGATTAGAAAACGATCACGGCTAAATATCGAATTGGCTACTAATCAAAGTACTCTGACCCCTTTGATTTTTGCTGCGACCGTGATCGCAATGTCCTTGCTGACGGCGAACCCGGTTGTTGCGCAGACGCCAGACCCGACGCCGGTGGCTGGCTACACTGTGCCCCGCACCGCGGATGGACAACCGGATTTCGAGGGGTTCTGGACCAACGCGACCTATACGCCATTACAGCGGCGCGATGGCGTGGCTGGTGAGGTCTCTACG
>JADFIJ010000220.1 GCA_022566775.1 Pseudomonadota bacterium
TGGTTTCCCGGGAGTCGGTCGGTCAGGGCCTCGAGAAAACGATCATTCCAGGGCTTGATTTCCTCGACCATTCGAGATTCGAGATCATCGACAGAATAGCTCACTCGATGGATGTCAGGGACTCGCAGCACAAAATGGATGCGAGCCAGACTCGATTCCGAAAAATAGGTATCGAAATCGATCTCTGCCGCCTTTAAGTTGGACTGCAGAAAATTTTGTAACTTTATTCTGATCTCGGTGCTGTAAATATCCCTGGGCAGGTAAACCAGGCAAGAGAAAAACTTGCCGTAGCTGTCCTTGCGTACGAATAACCTGCTGACACGAGTCTCCTGTATCTGGGTGATTTCGATCGCCGTGTTAAACAACTGTTCTTTGCTTATTTGAAACAACTCATCCCGGGGGAAGGCATTAATGACTTGCAGCAGATCCTTGATGCTGTGGCCATTGGGAGAGAAGCCTGATTGACTCAGAACCTGGTTTACCTTCTGTCTCACCAGGGGAATCTCCAGGGCGGTCCGATAGTACACGGAAGAGGTATACAGGCCCAAAAACCGGTGTTCGATACGTACATTTCCCGACGCGTCAAATTCCTTCAGCAGGACGTAGTCGCAATAGACCGGCCGATGGACTTTTGAGCGAACTCCGGACTTTGCAAAATTGCAAATCTGCCTTTTCAAGATCAGCTCCCCGGTGCCCTGGGGAAGCTCTGAAAACTTCATTCGCGGCACCAGCGTGGTCTTGAGTCGAGAAACACCCAGCGTTGACTGCGCCTCCAACTCGATGACAAGCTCCTGGCGACTCCTGCTTATGCGATATTGCTCATAACCGAGGAAGGTAAAGTGATTGTCCACCAACCAGCTAATAAAATCGCAGGACTCTATCAAGTTCAGCCTGGGTTTTGAAAGCAGGTCGCGCTTTGCCAGCAGCGCATCGCGCACGCCGAGCGCCCTTTCACACATCGCCGAATAGTCTTTCACGGCGCTGGCAACATGTCTGAGGATATCCTTGATCTCTTTTTGCAGATGCCTTTCCTGATGTGTATCGATATGGGCGCAATTAACGCAGATCAGTGCCTCGGCCTTAAACTCCTCATCTTCCTCGGCGGCGATGTGTTTAAGCCGGCCTGGCCTGGCCGCAGTTCTGCCCGCGCGGCGGGCATAGATAACGCTGTTGCGCACTCGCTTTATGTGGGCGCCTGCTCGATTCAAGCCCTGGCGGATGGAGTCAACCAGGAACGGCATATCATCGAACAGAATCAATATGCAGGTCCCGGTGTTCTGATTTTCGTGCTCGGTATGGGTGTATTCAATAAATTTTATCTGGGGTGCGCGTGACGGTCGATTCTGCACAAACTTCCAGGCCAGCAAAACCGGCTCCAGAATTTCGTCCACAGATGCCCGCTGCAACTCCGTGCTCGGCGAACTGGCATAGAATTGCCGGAGGAAGAGACGCATGCTCCCGGCCCTGGATTTTCCAAATTTTTTATCTATCGCCCGAGCAACGGCAGGCGATAGTGCTTTATTTTTTGGCGGTTTCATCCGCATAAATTATTCCTGTCACTACCGGGGTCGTCAGGCTGGCGAATGCCGATAAATGTTTTACCCTGGCGTCGATAGAAGCGAGAAAAACAGGCAGCCTCCAGCCATGGCAAGCCCTGTACCCACGCCACATTCAGGCACAATCTTCGCCTAGACTTCTAACACAAAACGTTTACAATCCCTGATTTCGTGTTACCCGCCCCAATGACAGCAGAGAAATTTTGATATGAGTCTCCACGCAATAATAACAGAACTTAAAGACTGGCTATCGAAGCAAATCATAGGACAGGAAAAGCTCATAGACCGGTTACTGATTGCACTGCTGGCAGATGGCCATTTACTGGTAGAAGGCGCTCCGGGACTCGCCAAAACCAAGGCCATCAAGGACTTGTGCCGCGCCATCGAGGGCGACTTTCATCGGATTCAATTTACGCCCGATTTATTGCCCAGCGATATTACCGGTACCGAAGTATATCGGCCGGAAGATGGTTCTTTTCGGTTTCAACAGGGGCCCATTTTTCACAATCTGGTACTCGCCGATGAAATCAACCGGGCGCCGGCGAAGGTGCAGTCCGCGCTACTGGAGGCGATGGGAGAGCGTCAGGTAAGTGTGGGCCGAGAGTCATTTACCCTGCCGCCGCTGTTCCTGGTGATGGCCACCCAGAATCCCATCGAGCAGGAAGGAACCTATCCGCTGCCAGAGGCGCAACTCGACCGTTTCCTGATGCACGTCACCATCGGCTATCCGTCCATCGACGCCGAACGCGACATCCTGCACTTGGTACGGGAAGAAGCCCAACACAAGGTGCCCGAACCGCCGAAGCAGGTTGCACAAAAGGATATATTTGCCGCCAGGCAGGAAATTCTGTCCATGCATATGGCACCGGAGGTAGAGGAATACATCATCCAGCTGATCATGGCGACCAGGCAGCCAGGAGTCTATGGCGATGATATGTCCAACTGGCTGGAATACGGCGCCAGTCCACGGGGCACCATATCACTGGATCGCTGCTCGAGAGCCCATGCCTGGATCCAGGGGCGTGACTTCGTCAGCCCCGACGATGTTCAGGAAATCATGTTCGACGCCCTGCGTCACCGCATATTACTCAGCTTTGAAGCCGAAGCCAGCGGCATCACGCCGGACAAGGTATTGGAAACTATCCGCCAACGCGTACCTTCCGCCTGAGTCAACGGCAGCGGTCATTATGTCAGCACCCATGAAGATTGACCCACACCATGCTCTGTACCAGAGCACCGGTGCAGTAATCACCCTGCAGCAATTACTGGTGCAGCGCTATGCGGCAAAAACCCTCGAATATCTCTCTCACAGCCGCTCGGTAGCAGGCATTTCCGGTCTGCACCTGTCGAAGATGCGTGGCCGCGGCATCGATTTCGAAGAATTCAGACCCTACCAGCCTGGCGACGATATTCGCCTGATCGATTGGCGTGTCACCGCACGCACGAATCGACCCTTCACCAAGGTGTTTCGGGAAGAGCGGGAAAGGCCGGTTATTATCGCCGTAGACCAGACCCACAATATGTACTTCGGTTCCCAGGTTGCTTTTAAATCGGTCATCGCGGCACAGGCTGCCGCGGTGCTTTGCTGGCTGGCGATAGATAATGGCGACCGCGTCGGCGGACTGGTATTTTCCGACACCGACTCGGCCCTGGTCCGTCCCAAGCGCAGCAGGCGATCCGCCCTGCACTTGCTTAATCAGGTCTTTACCTACAATCAGAAGCTACAGAGCGTGAAAGACCCGGAATCCCAAGTCCCCTTGTCGGAGGATTTCAAACCCGGTTTGGCCCATGCCCTGGGGCAGATCCGCCGCATAACCAA
Organism: Pseudomonadota bacterium; assembly: GCA_022566775.1. Lineage (GTDB taxonomy): Bacteria > Pseudomonadota > Gammaproteobacteria > Pseudomonadales > Pseudohongiellaceae > UBA9145. The sequence continues at coordinate 3,376 of JADFIJ010000220.1, forward strand.
ACCCGGCAGCACCTTGTATGTGATTTCTGATTTTGCCACACTGGACGCCACCGCCCTGCAGTATCTCAACCAACTCGCGCGGCACAACAATGTGATCTGCTGCTGCGTCTATGACGCCCTGGAGGAATCCCTGCCGGTACCCGGTGTTTACAGCATCACCGATGGGACTCGCAAGGGTGCGCTAAACACCCACAGCAACAAAGCCAGAATTCGTTACCGGGAAAACTTCAAACGCAGGATGGAATCTCTGGTGTCGGATCTGGAACAACTCCGGATTGGCCTGATTAAAATGCGCACCAATGAACTCGTGGTAGAACAAATTCGCCGATGGATAGTGAAGAACTCTTAGCTCAGCTGGCCGATATTCATTTACCGGTGGCAATAAGTTACTGGCCACCGGCTCCTGGCTGGTGGTTGCTCGCCGCCGCCTTGCTGGCTCTGTTCGTCTACGCCGGTAACAAAATCTCACGCTCGATCAGGCAACGGAGAATATGCGAACATGCCCTGGCGGAATTGGAGCGTTGCTACGGGGCATTGGCCCGTGCCGAGGAGTTGGACCCCGATCGCCTGAAACTGCGCTTCGTCAATGAATTCAACTCAGTGATGCGTCGCGTCGCCCTGTATCACTTCCCCCAGGCCAATGTCGCCAGTCTTGCCGGTGTCGCCTGGGTTGATTTTATCCGGGAAAAAGGTGACTCTTCCCTGCTCAACGACGAAATCGCCCAGGCCCTTAGTTACGGGCGTTTTCAGACCAAAATAGAGGTCGATGTGGATGCGCTTAACAGCCTCGGGCAGCAATGGATTACAAGCCTGTACTTGAGTCAACCCGAGACCAACGCCGAGTCGCAAGGATTGAGTACCTGATGCTTGAATTCACCTGGCCCTACGTATTTCTGGCGCTGCCACTGCCACTGCTGGTTTACAGGCTGCTGACACGGGCGCCACGTCAGGATGCGGCGCTGTATGTCCCCTTCTTCAGCGTCCTCACCAGACTACAGTCAGACCACGAAAACCTGACCAGCGGCCACCTGCTGAACCTGATCTGTTGCACCCTGATCTGGCTACTCATCGTGCTGGCGGCCAGCAGACCGCAGTGGCTGGGTGATCCGGTACAGCTGCCCTCCACCGGCAGGGACCTGATGCTGTCGGTGGACATCTCCGGCAGCATGGAGGCGCAGGACATGGTGGTGGGGAACCGACAAGCCTCCCGCATCGACGTGGTGAAAGCGGTGGTGGGTGATTTCGTGAAACGCCGGGAAGGGGATCGACTGGGCCTGATTTTATTCGCCGCCCATGCCTATATTCAGGCACCCCTCACCTTCGATCGCGAGACCGTCGGCAAATTACTGGAAGAAGCAGATATTGGCATCATCGAAGAATCCGCGACCGCGATTGGGGACGCCATCGGCCTCGCTGTCATCCACCTGCGCAAGCGCCCGGAAAATGCCCGGGTGTTGATACTGTTGACGGACGGCGTCAACAACGCCGGTGCGGTTTCGCCGGAGCAGGCCGGGCAGTTGGCCCGCATCGAGAAAATCAAAATTTACACCATCGGCATCGGCGCCGACCAGGTGGTACAGCGGACATTTTTTGGCGCCCGCGCCATCAATCCCTCCGCCGAACTCGATGAGCAGGTACTCAGCCGGATCGCCGAATCCACCGGTGGCCGTTATTTTAGGGCCCGGGATGTCAATGACCTGGTAGAAATCTACGAAGAACTGGACCGGCTGGAAACCATCGAGCAGGATGAACAAACCTACAGGCCAACCCGGGTGCTGTTTTACTGGCCCCTGGGCGCCGCCATGCTGATCAGTTTCATCCTCGCGCTGTTCTCAATTCCGTGGCTGTCATTGGCTGGCAAAGCCCGTGTCGAAGCCATCGACGATGAGTCAGAAGCGGCCGTTCCCAGCGGAAGTAATGCCTGATGGAATTGCTGATTCCAGCCAATCTGGTCGAAGAATTTCACTTCCTGCGCCCGCTGTGGCTGCTGGCGATCATCCCCGCGATGGTTTTTTTTGCGGCCATGTGGCGAGTAAATTCGGTGATCACGGCCTGGGATAAGGCCATCGACAAGTCACTACTGCCCTACCTATTGGATCGCAGCAAGAGTGGTGCCCAGCGCACGCCGCTGCTGCTGCTATTTGCAGCCTGGGCGTTGTCGGTTATGGCACTGGCGGGACCGGCGTGGGAGAAATTGCCACAGCCGGTGCAGAAACGGGATGACGCCCTGGTAATCGTCATGGATTTGTCGCTGTCCATG
>JADFIJ010000221.1 GCA_022566775.1 Pseudomonadota bacterium
GGGGTCAGGTCTTGCATGTTAGCGTCAGGAAAATAACTATCAGGAGATCTGCAAAAATTGGTTACAAGTCTTTACTGATTTCGTCCTTGAGGAGCAGTTGTCTACTTAAACGCTAACATGCAAGACCTGACCCCGTATTTTTATCTAGTGTGCAAGAGGATCGGGTCGCATCTGTACCTTGCCCACATAGGAACGACCAATTTCGCTGTGCATGATCGGGTCTAAACCGTTGGTGTACCACAGGGCTCGGCCCTTCCAGCCGGCATCGGCGTCGTCGATGCGGCCATCGAGACCGCGGGTGTAGGAATTAAGCGGGTAGGGTATTCGCATTACTGTGAATTCTTCTGTGGCCTGGTCGAAGGCGAGCAGGGAGTCGGAAGCGGTGCCATTCAGTATCACCGTGTTCTCGCCCATGCCGAGGGTATTGAACTGATCGACAAACAGGTAATAGTGGAAGTCGGCGTTGCGCTCGTTATCCGGATTGTTGCCGGTATCGAACCGGGGACCGGGGCTTTTATAGATGGTCCAGCCTTCACTGCATTGTTCTCCCAGGCCCCAGGTTTGTTCGCACCTGGAGCGGTCGAAGCGACCGAGATGTCCACTGCCGCCGAGGGCGACCCAGACGATGCCATTGGTATCTATATCGACGGCACGGGGTCCGGCACCCGGATTGGGAGGGATGTAGGTCTCAAATTTCCCGCCAGTCGGATCATAGCGTACCAGTCGACCTCTGCCGCCACCGGGTTGGGATGTCCACACACTGCCATCCACCGAATTGGGAATCACACCGTAGTTGAATCCTCTTATTGCCTGATCCGCGCTGCCGTCACCGTCGCTGTCGATGATAATTTGCGCGTAGCCCTGGGCAGCAGCGAGACTCGCGGGCTCATCAGGATCATATTTTGCCGGATCGAACCAGCCGATACCGAAACTGTCGCCACTGGTCCATAACACGCCTTCTTTGTCGAATTGAAGATGGTGGGTGCCATAGCAAGTATCGAGCAACTGGAATTCTTCGGTGTCCGGGTCGAACCAGCCCAGCTGCCGATGATGATAGTTGCCGGCAATGCCGGATTGATCCTGGCAGAATTCAGGCAGGTCCTGGTCCCACTCCCGTCGCACCTGGGTGGTTATCCACACCTTGCCGTCGGCATCGAACATGGGATTGTGTGGGTTGGCGGGATTCGGATACTGGCCCTCATAGGGGGTAATTCCCGTCTCCACCGGGCAGCCCAGGGAGCCGAAACCGATGGCAACATCCTCACTGACACCGTCGTTGTTCCGTCTCCAGACCTGGTCACACCAGGGTGTATCGAATCCGTTCAATGTCGGGACCCTGAACGCCGATGCTTCATGAGTCTTTGGATTCAGGGACAGCAGCCGGTCGTTGCCCAGATCCACGCCATAGATTGGACCATCGGCAAACAGTGAAGGATTGCGTTTGTCGGTGGCGATCTCGTCATGGGCATAGGTATAGCCGTCGCCCCATTCCCATTGTGTGATCACTACGTTTCTTTCAGCTGCTTGCGGCCGCGGCGGCATTTGCGGTGTCTCACCGGCGCGAATACGTGCCGTCCAGTCTGCCAGGGTATCCAGCAACTGTTCTCTGCCAAAGCCATTCGCCACCGCATTCATGTTCGTCGACTTGCGCATGCCGATATCGAATAGATCGCGATCCTGAATACGGGTTACCAGGGACCCTACCTGGTGGCAGAGCTGACAACTCAGTTTGAAGTTACTGATCCAGTTTGGATCTTGATTCGGCACCTCGAGCAGAGATAACCAGTAGCTGGCCGGATAGATGGAAGCGGCTTCGATCTCGCTGGCTGCATTCGTTACCGATAACTCCAGACGTTCTCCAGGTCTTGCAGATTTTTTTATAGAATCAGACAGGCCATATCCTCGCACCCAGACCTCGAAGCTCGCCTCCGGCAGTTGCGGTAGCACGAAGCGCCCCTCATCATCGGTAACGACGATTTTCCGATAGGGTGTTGCGAGCTCATCAGTCTCCGCAATAACCCAGACCCCAGCTTCAGGATTTCCAGTTTCATTCTGGACCACCCCTTCGATGTAATCCCCGGACACTTCGTCGATTTCAGCCGCTGCGCTTGCAGCCACCGCTGGTTCGGAATCTGGTGAGCAGGCGGCAATCGATAGCGTTACCGTCAGCCCTGCGATTATCGACTTTATGGTTATCTTCATGGTGTTTTCCGGGGACGCCTGCAACTTGGCAACTTAAGTTACGGGCATCCCTACCGGTTTGGTCAAACTGGCGGAGAGACAGGGATTGATTCGTAGTTTTGCTGAGCAAAACTCCTCACCCTTCGGGCGGCATGCAGCCGTCCTGCGCAGCTACGCTGCTGGTCGAATCCTGGGACGAGTTTCCCCGTCAGTTGATTTCGAATCAACCCCATTCGGCCGCTCTGGCGCTTCTCCTTCTGAGTGACTTTACATGATAAATCCCAGGCATGCCTGAAACTTTGTAAATTAAGGTACTGACGTAGATGCTGAATTTTTCACTTTGGGATGAATTTGAATCGGCCAGGGAGGGGGAATTTAGTTTATTCCCTTCCGCCCTGTTCACCCGAGCAATCACAGGGGTAGTTGTTAAGTTAGGAGCTTGCAGGCTTTCCTACTTCCTAACCCAAGAGCACGCAAGGTTCCGCGTTAAGTTGCTAAGTTGCAGGCGTCCCTACTTCGACCTACTCTGTCTTGACTGTATTCATGAATGGAGAAGAACTCGTGAAGCGAATGCGTCATTTAGGCCTGGTTTTGCTGCTTGCCCTTGGACTCTGGTCTCCGCTGCCGATTCCGTCCGGTAATGCGGCAGCTCAGGCCCGCAGCGAGACGATTGCCATCATCGGCACGGGAAATGTTGGCTCTACTCTTGGCAAGATCTGGGCTGAGGCCGGACATCGGATCATCTATGGCTCGCGCACACCGAACGCAAGCCGGGTACGCAAGCTGGTAAACGAAACCGGCCATGGCGCGACGGCCACCTCACAGGCCGCGGCAGCAGCGCAAGCGGAAATCATCCTCATCCCGGTGCCGCCCACGGCAATTCCCGAGGTGATTGCATCTCTGGGAGATCTCAACGGGAAGATAGTGGTCGATCCCACGAACTATTGGTCCTTTGAGGCCGGCTATCCGATCTCACCACGAGATCCGAGGGACTCACTTGCCGAAGAAGTACAGGCCCTCGCCCCGGGCGCGATCGTGGTGAAGGCGTTCAACACGCTCAACTACACGATTATGGAGGATCCTTCTCGGGCAGGAGGACCGGTGACAGTTCCAATCGCTGGTAACGACGCGGCAGCGAAGGCGAGGGTGGCCCGGCTGGTGGAAGACGTGGGGCTGGAGCCGCTGGATGTAGGGCCGCTGCAGGCGGCGGAGTATCTCGAGGAGATGCTGCGCCTGGCCCTGGGATTCAGGGAGCTCAATCCGGGGTTCGCCTTCGACTATTTCCTGCGGGTTCGCCCCAACTGAGGCTGGGGACGCCTGCAACTTAGCAACTTAGGCTGCTTGCGGAGCGGCTGAAAATTCAAAGGAGTCGGCTCAATTTGATTTATTAGTAGAAATCGAAGCAGTGAATTTCAATATACCCAGACTCCTTCAACTCTTCCTCCTTCTTATCAGTTATTTACTCGCCAATCCGTCCGCGCTAGAGTGAAGGCACTATCCTATTGTAATTAAGAGATCACGCTGATGATGAATATAAAAAGAAGAGATAATCGATATCACCTGGCTTTACTCGCTTGCCTGCTCCTGCCCTTTGTGGCTACTGCCCAGGATTTTGACAACATCGAAATCACCACCATCCCGGTGCGGGACGGCATCTACGTGCTGCAGGGTAGTGGGGGTAACATTGGCGTGTCTATCGGTGATGACGGCACCCTTATCATCGACGATCAGTTCGCACAGCTGTCGGACAAGATCATGGCTGCTATTGCCGAACTGACGGATAAACCGGTGAATTTTGTAGTCAATTCCCACTTCCATTACGACCACAGCGACGGCAACGAGAACTTCGGCCGCGCCGGTGCCTACATCGTCGCCACGGACAACGCCCGCAGGCGCATGGAATCCACCCAGGTACTGGCAGGGAGCGGCCGCGTTCAGGAACCCTATGACGACGTGGGCCTGCCAACCATGACTTTCTTCGATAACATGCGCTTCTACTTCAATGGCAATGCCATCGATCTGGTCTATACCGGTAACGGCCACACCGATGGTGACGCGCAGATTTACTTCCGCGAAGCCAATGTTATACACACCGGCGACATGTTTGTACGCTATCGTTTGCCCTTCGTCGATCAGTCCAATGGTGGCAGCCTGGATGGCATGATCGATGCGGTTATGAATCTTGCCGATCTGATTAATGACGACACCATCATTATTCCCGGCCACGGTCAGTTATCCAACCGCAATGATTTGCTAGATTATCGTGCCATGCTGGTGGTTATCCGTGGCAACCTGGTACGGTCGAAAGTGCAGGGACTAACGCCGCAGGAGATGCTGGCAACCGAACCGGCCGATGGTTATGTGGAGGCGAATGACAGTACCAATGCCTGGTTGCTACGGGCATATGGTGAGTACACCGGGCGGTAGTAAAAGGTTGGTGTGGAGGTTGGTGTGGGACAGGCACTGCACGGATTCCGAGTGGAGGTTGGTGTGGGACAGGCACTGCACGGATTGCCAGAAATGGCTTAAAAGTCTGGTTCTGGCAATGGGAGCCCTGGCGTTTCCAACTTTGGCTACGGCACAAAATGCTCCTGATGAGGATGATGAAACGGTGACCTGGGCTGAGCATGTCGCTCCAATATTTCAAGAAAAATGGCAGAATTGTCATCGCCCGAACTCCATTGCACCGATGTCGCTGCTGACCTATGAGCAGGCAAAACTGTACGCTCCGGTGATCAAGTTTCGTGTGGAGAACCGAGTGATGCCGCCCTGGCATCTCAATCCAGACGTCGGCATTCAGGACTTTGCCAACGACCGTTCCCTGAGCGTGGAGCAACGAAAAACCATCATCGACTGGGTGGATCAGGGGGCTGTTCAGGGAGACGAAAACCTGGCTCCAGCACCACGGGAATTCAGTGACGCACTGGCGTGGCGTCTGCAGGACCAAATGGGCGCGCCACCCGACCTGATAGTGAAAGCTGATCCCTTCGATCTGGCTGCGCGAACCCAGGACAAGTGGTTCCGACCCTCAACACCCACCGGTCTGACCGAGGAAAAGTGGGTCAAGGCGATTGAGATTCGCCCCGTGAATCCTGAAACCCGCAGGGTAGTACACCATGCTATCGCTTTTCTCATTCAAGACGAGCGCGGCAGAACAGGACTTCCGGATGGTGTCAAGGTGCAAGCCGGCCCGGGCTTGTTTATGGAATGGGCAGTAGGTAAAGTCGGCCAGGTATTTCGCCCCGATTCCGGTAAGCTGATGTTGCCCGAATCGAAGATTATGTGGGAAGTACATATGCACGCCTCCGGCGAACGGGTTGAGCAGGCTCAGGTGGAAATGGGCATCTGGTTTCATGATAAACCACCAACCCACCGCACCGTCCTTTCCATGTTTGATGCCCAGGGCCCGCGCAGTCTGGACATTCCTCCGGGTG
>JADFIJ010000037.1 GCA_022566775.1 Pseudomonadota bacterium
ATCGAATGTCAGGGGCCTGCAGGGACACCATTGGTCCAGCGCCATGGCGATGGCAACCCCCATCGCTCACAAGGGGGCGACGGCCGGCGCCAAGGTAGTCGGCGCCACCATGCTGGATCTGCTGCAGGATGAATCACTGGTGGCGGAGGCCCATGCCTATTTCAACGATATACAGACCAAGGACGTACAATATGATTCCTTTGTGGGTCCAGATGATGATCCGGCGATCGAAAAAAATGCGGAGACGATGGCCCTGTTCAAGGATCGCTTGGAAGCGCTTTATTACGACCCTGCCCGCTTCGACAACTACCTGGATCAGCTGGGTATCGAGTATCCCCAGCTCGAACCTGCCTTCATCCAACGTGGGCGCTAACTCCATCGACAATAGGTTCAAGTTTTGCCGGAGCCGGATGTCGGCTTTCATTCAGGCGCACCCGAGATCGATGTCGTCGCGATTCTACATTCCCTGGGTGCTGATGTTCACCGCCGCCACATCGATGGCGCAACAAGACGCAGCGGCAACAGACGCGGACCTGGTGAAGGGCGTCCTCAATCAGGGGCAACGCATGGAAGCGGTCCGCGCAGGCACCGCGAGGGAAGTGAAAGTCATTGCTTCTACTCTGGCGCGACAGGAAATCGATCGCACAGTCCTCAATCGATTGATGCAGGAAATTGCCAGCTCGCCCGAATTAACCCGGCGCCGATTGGGCGTGGATGAAAACCAGTTACAGAATATTTTCATCACCCTGTCCAATGCGCGCAGTTTCATCAACGATAGTGAGATGGCGAATATACGCGCCATGTGTCGCGCCTGGGATCGTTCAGTGCAAACTGGTGATGATAGAATTAGAGAGGCACTTGGCGCTTACTCGAAACGTCAGCGACTGACCCTGGATTTTATCGAGAAATACTATCGCGTAGTGCTCGGCGACATCGACTCCCTGATATCGGATGAGTCGAAAACATTGCTTGCCGATTACATGAATGACCGTAGACGACGCATGGCGAATGCCGGCGCAACCACCACTGGTGCAATCGTACAAAACCTTGGCAGTGGCACTGAAACGGTTCGGTTTCATTGCCGCGACCAGCGTGCCTCGAGGGACTAGAGACATCGAACACTTAATCAGAGACTCCCTGGACATTTAACACTGTCGCTCTTACTCTGGGTCCTGACTTAGAGTCACGCGATGAACTCAATGCCAATGAAACTTGCTGCCCCCGGAATCCGGCCCTTCGAAATTGCTCTGTGGTTTTTTCTTATTTCAATCGGTGCCTTGCTCGCGCCTGCATTGGCACAGGGACAGCAAGCCGATGCCGGCAGTGTAAGCCTCACAAGGCTCGTAGATGCAGCCATTATCGGGCCAGGTATTCATCCCAGCATCGGCAAAAATATCCAGGGTCCCACGGCGCTGCGGGTGCCGGATTGGGTGCAAAATCCCCTGGGGCGTTACTATCTGTACTTTGCCGACCATAAGGGCTTATATATCCGCCTCGCCTATGCCGACCAGATCACCGGCCCCTGGCAGATACATGCAACCGGCAGCCTGCAGATAGCTGAATCTTTTTTCCTCACCGAACCACCGCAGGTCTCTGAGGCAAGACTCAAGGAATTAGTGGCGGCCAGGGAAGCCACGGGAGTGAAATATTCACACGATCTGGTTACCGAACTCACCACACCACACATCGCTTCCCCGGATATCCACATTGACGAAACCAACCAGCAGTTCATCATGTACTATCACGGCCTGGCCGATGTGGGCCTCCAATTTTCACGGGTGGCTACCTCCAGCGATGGCATCCACTTTACCGCACAGCCACAAAACCTCGGCCGCACCTATATGCGTGCGTTTCAACATGACGGTGCGACCTACATCATGTCCATGCCTGGACAATTCTATCGGTCCAAAGATGGATTTACAGATTTTGAGACCGGTCCGCGATTATTCGTAGCAAATATGCGCCATGCCGCCCTGTTGAAACGGGATAACACACTGTACGTATTCTGGACTCGCGTCGGCGACGCACCAGAGAGCATCTTACTGAGCAGCATAGACATTAGCGGCGACTGGGAACAATGGCAGGAAACCGAACCGGTTTTACTCATGCAGCCGGAGCGGGACTGGGAAGGCGCAAATTCCCCCAATGAACCTTCGGTACGAAGTTCAGCCTATGGCCTGGTAAATCAACTGCGGGATCCGGCAATTCTGGTCGAAGGTGAGGACATCTATTTGTTTTATGCCATTGGTGGTGAAAGTGGCATCGCGATTGCGAAGGTTAATTTTAAGTAGGTAATTTTGAGTAGCTAGCTTTGAGTGACTAATTTTTGAATAGCGCATTTGTAAATAGTTAAATCATAAAAAGTTGCCCTACAAAAACCGCATTGGTGATAATTGAGGCAGCCCTAAAAAATCAGCAGAGGAAAGGTGCAATGAGAATGTGTCGTTTTATCACCAGCAGACCGATAGCTATGCTGGCTTTGATCCTGTGTTCCGCACTGGCTACCGCGCAGGACAGGGCCGGCCTCAAGCAATCCTGCAATCGACTGGGCAACTTGTCGTTGCCCGACACCACCATCTCGCTAACCGAGACGATCGGAGAAAATTCATTCATCGCTCCGGGTGGAAGCAATGTCATGCAACTACCCCAGTTTTGTCGCGTAGTGGGAGTTACCACGCCGGCGGTAAATTTCGAAGTATGGTTGCCAACCTCGGACTGGAATGGCAAATATCAGGGCGTGGGCAACGGCGGTATGGCGGGGACAATCAGCTATAGCGCCATGGCCACTGCACTGCGCCGGGGTTATGCCACCGCCAGTACCGATACCGGCCACGAGGCCGGGCCGATTCCATTCGATGCCTCCTGGGCGTCGGGCCGACCGGACCTGATCGAAGACTTTGGCCATCGCGCCCTGCACCTGACCACAGTCAACGCCAAGCAGGTAACTACTGCATTCTATAGCTCACCACCTGATTACTCCTATTACGTTGGCTGCTCCAAGGGCGGACAACAGGGGCTGATGGAAGCGCAGCGCTATCCCGACGATTTCGACGGCATCATCGCCGGTGACCCGGCCAACGCCTGGACCCGTTTCTATGCCGGTTCTCACCTTTGGTATTCCCAGGCCATGCTGGACGACGAAGGCAGCTATATACCCCCTGCCAAATTACCGGCACTGGGCGCTGCCGTGAATGCGGCCTGTGATGCCATCGACGGTATCGAAGACGGCATCCTGCAGAACCCCCTGGCCTGCAACTTCCAGCCGTCTACACTCACCTGCCCCGCCGGCACCGACAACAACGCCTGCCTGACACCGAAACAGGTAAGCGCCGTCGAAAAAATATGGTCCGGTGTCACCAATTCTGCAGGAGAATTGATTTATCCCGGCCTGGTTCCCGGCGGCGAAGCCGCGCGTGGTAGCTGGTCCACCTGGGTAACCGGCAGCGAGCCCTATATGTCCCTGCACTGGCGCGGCGGCGAAGGATTCTTTCGCTGGTTCGTGTTCGATGATGCGGACTGGGATTTCCGTACCTTCGATTTCGACAAGGACCTGGAATATGCTTTGGAGAAGGTCGGCCCGGCGGTAGATTCCGATGACCCCGACCTGCGGCCCTTTCGCGACAACGGCGCCAAACTCATTGTTTATCATGGCTGGAGTGACCCGGATATCTCGCCGCTGGCATCGATCAATTACTTCGACAGTGTGGTGGATGTGATCGCCGATGACACCAAAGCCGCCAATTGGCAGAGCGCCCTGGCCCAAACCCAGGATTTCTTCCGCCTGTTCATGGTCCCGGGCATGGGCCACTGCGCCGGCGGCCCGGGTCCGGACCGCTTCGATGCACTCACTGCCCTGGAGAACTGGGTTGAGAAAGACATCGCGCCGGAATCGATGATCGCTTCTAAGATCGTCGACGGTGAAGTCGTGAGAACCCGGCCACTGTGTGTTTACCCGGAAGTAGCAAACTACAACGGCAGTGGCAGCACCGACGAGGCCGCGAATTTTCGTTGTGTGGCCCCCTGACGTGCACATAGGCCCCTCTAGAATAAGCAGGGAGGGATTGTTTTTTGATTCATTGTAAAAATGATTAAAGAATAAGCCCTCCTGCCCCTATACTTGCCAACCTTTGCTTCGATGAACCATCAGGCCTGCAAGCAAGCCTCAATAATTTGTCACTCTCGATTCAAGCATGACCGCAACGTCTCTCCAGAACTCTGAGCGCGATCCCGTTTACGGCTGGGTCATGGTATTTGTGGTCTTCACCTTGAGTGGATTGTCCTTCGGCGCCCTCGGTTCCATATCGGTCTTCCTGAAGCCGCTCGCGGCTGAATTCGGCTGGGGTCGCGCCGAGACCTCGCTTGGCTATACGGCGATCGCATTATCATCTGCATTATTTGGCGTGCTCTGGGGCTATATCGCGGATCGCTTCGGTACCCGCTGGTTTGGCGTAATTGGCGCGCTTGCCATGGCACTCAGCCTGTTCCTCTTGAGCGGACTGAATAATCTATTTCAATTCTATGCCTTCTATTTTCTGTTTGGGGCCTTTGGTAATGCCATGGTCAGCACACCCCTGTTTGCCAATGTGGGTTTCTGGTTCCGCCAGAACCCGGGGCTGGCCCTGGGTGTCACCGCTTCCGGCGGTGCCATCGGACAAGGCATAGTTCCCTTTCTCGTCGGCATGTCAATAAATTCTTATGGCTGGCAGACCAGCTATGTCCTGATGGCGGTCGTCTATCTCGTCATTGCCTTGCCGATTGCCCTACTGATTCGTGAATCGCCGAGGAGAGAACAGGCGAGAAAGTCGCCCGAGAGGGAGGTCAGACACTTTCCGCTTTCGGAAAAGGAAGTGATTATGTGGATCAGCTGCGCAATCATGTTTTGTTGCATCTGCATGTCTGTACCCATAGTACACCTGGTACCCATGCTCACCGATGACAACCGAAGCGTCGAATTTGCCACCAGTGTACTGCTGGTGCTCATGCTCGCTGGCGGCGTCGGCCGAATTGTAGGCGGCAAGCTGGGGGATGTAATTGGTGCCCTGCCCACCTATATGTTGATGTCCCTGGGCCAGGCTCTTTCCGTATTGTGGTTTCCCCATATCGATCAGGCCGCGGCACTGTACCTGTTGGCAATCTTCTTTGGCTTTACCTATTCTGGTGTAATGTCCAGCATCCTGGTCTGTGTCCGCATGATGGTCTCCGCCCGCTTTTCAGCGCGGGCGATGAGCATCACTTCATTTTTTGGCTGGAGCGGCATGGGCATGGGCGGATTCTTCGGCGGCCTGTTTTTCGACATCAACGGTGACTACAAGCTATCCTTCGCCTTCGCAGGATTTATGGGTGTCATTAATTTCGCCATTCTCTGTCTGTTCTATATCCGTATAAAAGCCCAGCGAATTCAGCGAATACCGATCCCACTCGCTTAGAGTGCCTGACCGCTGGCACCGGGCTGGGGATTAATTTAAGGAGATTCCATGAGCTGGCAGGACGAAGTAGATGAGCTAAGGCGACGCCAGGAACTCGCCAAACAAATGGGCGGTGATGAGCGCATCCAGCGCCAGCATGACAACGGTCGCCTCACGGTGCGGGAGCGAATCGATGCCCTCGCCGATGAAAATTCCTTTCACGAGATCGGCGCCTTGGCGGGCAAAGCCAGCTATTCCGAAGACGGCGAGCTGGAAAGTTTTACGCCTTCCAACTTCGTGCTGGGCACAGCCAAGATCAACGGGCGTCGTGTCGTCATCGGTGGCGATGATTTCACGGTCCGTGGTGGTGCCGCCGATGCCAAGGTCGGTGACAAGTCCGGGTACGGCGAGCAATACGCGCTGGAAATGCGCATGCCACTGGTGCGGCTGATCGATGGCAGCGGCGGCGGTGGCAGCGTCAAGACCCTGGAAATGGTCGGCCATTCCTACGTCCCTGCGCTCCACGGCTTCGAAACCACCATGAAACTGATGGGTCAGGTGCCGGTGGTCTGCGCCTGCATGGGTTCGGTAGCCGGCCTGGGTGCCGTGCGCACCACCATTTCTCATTTTTCCTTGATGATTAAGGAGACCAGTCAGCTTTTTGTGGCAGGTCCGCCGGTAGTCGAGAGAGGCTTTGGCAAACCGGTTGGCAAGAATGAACTGGGCGGCTCGCACATACATGCCCATGGCAGCGGCGCCGTCGACAATGAGGTGGAGACCGAACAGGAGGCATTCGATTCGATCAGAGATTTCCTTTCCTATTTGCCACAGAACGTCTGGCAGGCACCACCCAGGATTAAAGCTATTGACCCCGCAGACCGGCGCGACGAATCTCTGCTATCTGTCATTCCCCGTGATAGGCGCCAGATGTATCAGATTAGGGAAGTTATTAACTCCGTAGTAGATGAGGATTCATTTTTCGAAATAAACCCTGGCTATGGAGAATCTTTGGTGGTTGGTCTCGCCCGCCTGCATGGGTATGCCGTCGGTGTCATGGCCAATGACACCCACCACCATGGCGGCGCCGTCAATGCCAGTGCATCCGAAAAGATGATGCGATTCGTCGATCTCTGCGACACCTTCCACCTGCCGCTGCTAAATCTCGTCGATAATCCGGGCTTTCTCATTGGCTCCGAGGCCGAGGAAGAAGGTACGGTAAGGCTCGGCAGTCGGGCGCTAATAGCTTGTTATCAGGCTTCAATACCCTGGGTGTCGGTGATAATCCGTCGCTGTTATGGTGTCGCCGGCGCCGGCCATGGCAACGCCGATCGGCTTAATCTGCGCTACGCCTGGCCCTCTGCAGACTGGGGTTCCCTACCCATCGAAGGCGGCGTACAGGCCGCCTATCGTCGTGACATCGAAGCCGCCGAAGACCCCGATGCCCGCCGGCGCGAACTGGAAGACATGCTGGAGCAATATCGCTCTCCTTTTCGCACCGCAGAAGCCTTCGGCATCGAGGAGATCATCGACCCCAGAGACACCCGCCCGCTGTTATGCGATTGGGTGGAGCTGGCTTATGAAATTACCGCCACGCAGCTGGGACCCAAGTCGAGAACGCCGCGGCCATAAAAGGGGGTCAGGTCTTGCGTGTTAGCACAAGAAACCGATATCAAGTATTGCGCCCCTACATTCTCGATAATTTAGGCCCCAGCTTTGTGCTAACACGCAAGACCTGACCCCAGTTTCCCTTTTCCAGGTACTTGGACATGGATTTTGACTGGACCGGCGGAAACTGGCTAAATGACTGCTGGCAAACATTTAGCTGCGACCGGTTAGCCAGCCGTAGCCAACAATGGGATGATAATAAAATTATAGAGCCAAGCAATTGCCTATGCCCAGGCCAGAAATCTGAAAAGGTGTTAACGATGATCAATAGCAAAATACATACAAATCGTAGCCGCTTGCCAAATGGACTGCGTCACTACCCGATGGCAGTGTTTTCCCTATTTCTCTTCGCTGCGCCGGCAATTGCTCAAGATCAGAGCCTGGCCCCCGCCGGATTCACCGCCGATCAGGCCGCGCAAGGTGAGCGTGTATACAATGAACAATGTGCAACTTGCCATGGTTACAGCCTGGAAGGCTTCGAATTGGCGCCCAGCCTCAGCGGCAACTTTTTTAGCCGGCGCTGGGGCGACAAACCGATAGAAGCGCTGGCGGCAAATTTACAGCGCATGCCGCCCACGGTTGTCGGTGGCCTCGGAGCGCGGGTCTACAGCCAGATTCTCGCCTATATGCTGCAACAAAACGGTGTTGCACCGGGCGCGACACCCTTGCCGGAAGGGCTGGCCGACCTCGGCGGCCTCATGGTTCCGGCTCAGGCCCTGGTTGACCAGGCCTTTACTCCGCGCATTCCAGGCTATGCCACTAATGGCCCCGTGTTCCCCACCAGTCAACTCGATCAGCTGACACCCGTTACCAATGCCATGCTGCTCGATCCACCGGCAGACGACTGGCTGGTGTGGCGACGCACGCACGCAAACCTCGGCCATAGCCCGCTGGATCAAATCGACACCGGTAATGTTAATGAACTGCGCGTAGCCTGGACCTGGTCGCTGCCCCCCGGTGCCAACATGATGACGCCACTGGTGCACGATGGCGTTCTGTTCGCCTACAGCTTTGGGGATGTGGTGCAGGCAATCGATGCGGCGACTGGCGATTTGCTCTGGGGTTATCAACGGGAATTGATTAGCGATGCATCCCCGAATTCAAAGAAAGGTGTGGCCATCTACGAAGACAAAATTATCGTTGCTACCTCTGATGTTCACCTGTTGGCGTTGGATAGCAAGACCGGCAAACTGATCTGGGATCATGAGATCGAAACAGGGGATGAAACCGACCACACGATCAAGTCTGCACCCATGGTTGTTAATGGCAAGGCGATCATCGGTCTGACTGGACAGAGAGCCGTTGCCGGTGGCAATTTCATCGTTGCGATAGACCTGGAAACAGGCACAGAAGCCTGGCGCTTCTACACCATCGCACGGCCGGATGCTGCTGGCGGAAATAGCTGGAATGACCTGCCTCTAGAACAGCGCACCGGTGGCTCTGTCTGGACTCCAGGCAGCTACGACCCCGAACTGAACTTGCTTTATTTCGGCCCCGCTCCCACCTACGATACTGATTCTCTGCGAGTCCTGGCCAGGGCGCCCAACATAACCACCGATGCCCTGTACACCAACTCTACAATCGCGCTGAATGCCGATACCGGCGAGCTGGTTTGGCATTATCAACACATGCGCAATGACCAACTCGACCACGACTGGGCTTTTGAACGACAGATCATTAATCTCCCGTTCAATGGCGAAATGCGCAAGGCAATTGTTACCGGTGGCAAGGAAGCTATCTTCGAAGCGCTGGACGCAGCCACCGGTGACTATCTGTTTTCCATCGATCTCGACATGCAAAATGTCATTACGGAAATCGATCCACGAACCGGTGCCAAGACCCTCAACCCCGCTGCGATTCCTGAACCCGGGCAGGTGTTGGCCGGGCTTTCAATGAATGGTATCTGTCCCGATGCACTCGGGGCTAGAAACATGCAATCCACATCCTTCAATCCTAATTCCGGCATCTTATTTATCCCCATGCAGGACACCTGCGTCAATAATTTAACCGGTCAACGCTGGCAGAAATATCCTAATCCGGCGGAAAATGGTCTGTGGGGAATGGTGAAAGCGGTGGATCTCAAAACTCGCGAAGTGCTCTGGACCAAACGCCAGTTTGCACCACCTGCCAGCGGCCATCTCACCACCGACGGCGGCTTGCTGTTCACCGGCTCCATCGATCGGTGGTTCAAAGCAGTCGATCAGCGCAGCGGTGAAATCCTCTGGCAACAGAGGCTGGATAATTCCCCCAGTTCCTACCCGATTACTTACCGGGTGGACGGCAAGCAGTATGTTGCTATCGCCACGAACTCCGGTAGCTTCCACGCCAACGGCATGGAACGCACCGCCGGCATCACCAATCCACCTACAGGCGCTTCGCTGTGGGTGTTCGCCTTGCCGGACTAGCGCACGGGGTTTAATAATGCTGAAGCCTGCTAAGGCTCATGTTATCTTTGAACTGCTATGCCGCCCCTGAACATAATTGGAGCCAGGGGAGTTGCGAAATTACATAAATCGGGGCCAGGAGAACAAAATGACACAAAAACAAATCGTTACGTGGACCAGTTGCCTGCTTGGGGTACTGTTCCTGGGCATACAGTCGGTATCAGGCCAGGTAGTGGAACCGGACGAACACGGCTTCATGATCGCCAGCCCGGATGACTTGCTGCCGAGTGAGGGCAGCATAACCACCGTCGTCTACGGCAATCCCAGCGAGGCGGGCTTGTATGTTATTCAGATCACCTTCGCCCCGGGCCGCGGTAGCCGGCCTCACTTTCACAGCACGGCGCGGTATATTACCGTGCTCAAGGGCACCTGGTGGGTGTCCACGGGTCCGGACGCCGACGTCTACAATCCCGACAACATGAGACGGGTGGAACAGGGCACGTTCATTTACGAACCGCCCGGTGGCCACCACTACGACATGGCCAAGGATGAAACGGTAACAGTTCAGATAACGGGCATGGGCCCGGTGGTAACAACTTCCATCCCACAGTAAGCTGCGTGTCGTTGGGGACGCTTGCAACCTAGCCACTTAGCCGAGCCAAGGACGCCGGGAACATTGCGAATTCAGTTCCTAAGTTGCTAAGTTGCAGGCGTCCCCAGATCATCACCTTTCCCACGCTGACGCGAAAACTCAAACAAGCATCCTTAATTCTTATTGGACTCGGTAGTCTGAATAGTTAGGGACGCCTGCAAGCTAGCAACTTAGCTGAGCTAAGGACGCCGGGAACATTGCGAATTCAGTTCCTGAGTTGCTAAGTTGCAGGCGTCCCCGGATCTTTTGGTATCAAGATTAATGCCTACCCGCAGTAAGGACGATGAAATGACGGCAGAAACACAGTCAGAACAAGCGCAACTACATGACCCGGTCTGCGGCATGGTGGTGACGCGTGACTCCCAACACCAGCACAATTATACCGACAGCCAATACTATTTCTGCAGTGACGGTTGCCGGAAGAAATTCAGTGACAACCCGGAGCAATACCTGAACAAGGACGCAACGCCAATTGCCGAAGAAGGTGACGAGACCGCCACCTATACCTGCCCGATGGATCCAGAGGTCCAACAATTGGGCCCCGGCACCTGCCCCGTGTGCGGCATGGCCCTCGAACGAATGGGGGTACCGGTAGCGTTGACTAAAACCGAGTACACCTGCCCCATGCACCCGGAAATTGTGCAAGATCATCCGGGTAACTGCCCCATCTGTGGTATGGCGCTGGAAGCCACTACGGTGGCAGTCGAAGAGAAGAATGAAGAACTCATCGACATGAGCCGACGTTTCTGGTGGAGCGCCCTGCTTGCCCTTCCGGTGCTGATTCTGGCAATGACGGCGGATATGCTGCCGGGATTGCTCCCCGCCGGCCTCTCCATGCAGAGCGTGCAGTGGATCGAATTTGTGCTGGCAACACCGGTGGTGCTGTGGGGTGGCTGGCCATTTTTCGTGCGTGGCTGGCAATCTGTTGTGACGTGGAATCTCAACATGTTCACCCTGATCGCGCTTGGGGTTTCCGTCGCCTGGGTTTACAGCGTGGTGGCTTTGCTACTGCCGCAGGTCTTCCCCCCCATCATGCAAATGGAGGGCGGCCTGGTGGAGGTTTATTTTGAGGCGGCTGCGGTCATCATCACACTGGTGCTGCTGGGACAGGTGCTCGAACTTCGTGCCCGCTCCCGCACCAATGCCGCCATTCAGCTGTTACTTGGCCTGGCTCCAAACTCCGCACGTATCGTGCGCGAAGACGGCACCGAAGAAGACATTCTTCTGGAGCGTGTGCAGCCGGGCGATACTCTGCGGGTTCGCCCAGGCGAGAAGATTCCCGTAGATGGCATCGTCATCGAAGGTGAAAGCAGTGTGGATGAATCCATGGTCACCGGCGAAGCCATTCCCGTGGCGAAACACTCCGGCGAAAAACTCATCGGCGCAACAGTTAATGGAACGGGAAGTTTATTAATGCGCGTAGAGAAAGTAGGCGCAGATTCCCTGCTCGCGCAAATTGTCAACATGGTGGCAGAGGCGCAGAGGTCACGCGCACCGATTCAGAAACTGGCGGACGTCGTCGCGTCTTACTTCGTGCCGGCGGTGGTTGTCTGCGCCGCGATTTCATTTTTCTCCTGGTGGATATGGGGGCCGGAGCCGCGTTTGGCCTATGCCATCGTTAACGCGGTGGCTGTGCTTATCATCGCTTGCCCCTGCGCATTAGGCCTGGCTACGCCTATTTCTATCATGGTGGGAACCGGCCGTGGCGCCATGGCGGGGGTCTTGATAAAGAATGCCGAGGCGCTAGAGATAATGGAAAAGGTGGACACACTGGTGGTTGACAAGACTGGCACCCTGACGACAGGCAAGCCAAAGCTGGTTGCAGTTCACGCCGAGGCCGGGTTTAGTGAGGATACGGTGTTGAGACTGGCAGCCAGCCTCGAACGCGCCAGCGAACACCCACTGGCCGCAGCCATCGTCAGCGGCGCTCAGGATAGGGGCGTGACCCTGCTCAAGGCGACAAATTTCCAATCCATCACTGGCCAGGGCGTTAAGGGACGGGTCGATGGACATGAGGTAGCTCTAGGCAATGCCAATTTGTTGGAAGGTCTGGGTGTAGACGCAAAAGAATTATCACAGCGAGCGGACCGACAGCGGGCTGACGGCTCGACTGTCATGTTGATCGCAATCGATGGCAAGGCGGCGGGCCTGATCGGCGTCGCCGATCCTATCAAGGCCTCAACCCCAGAGGCAATTCGTGACCTGCATGCCGCCGGCATCAAGATTGTCATGCTTACCGGTGACAGCAGCGCCACCGCTGTCGCCGTCGCCAATCAACTCGATATCGACCAGGTACAGGCGGAAGTAATGCCCGAGCAGAAGGTCGACGCCGTTAGTCAATTACAGGCACAGGGGCATATCGTAGCCATGGCCGGCGATGGAATCAACGATGCCCCCGCCCTGGCCCAGGCCCACGTCGGCATCGCGATGGGCACCGGCACCGATGTCGCCATGGAAAGCGCCGGAGTCACCCTGGTCAAAGGGGATTTGCGAGGTATCGTGCGGGCAAGACGATTAAGCCAGTCCACCATGCGTAACATCCGACAGAACTTGTTTTTCGCTTTTATCTATAACGCGGCGGGTATTCCGGTTGCCGCCGGGCTGCTGTATCCGTTTTTTGGCATCCTGCTATCGCCCATGATAGCGGCGGCAGCCATGAGTTTAAGTTCCGTTTCCGTGATCACCAACGCTCTCAGACTCCGAAACGTAAAACTATGAATAAGGATAGCGCTTGGGCACGGCGAAAACAGTCAGCTGATCTGACCGCACAATAGATGACTGAATCGGCTATCGATCACCGATAAAAAAACCCACCCGGGGTGGGTTTTTTTATTTCCTTATTTCCAAGCGGACTTACAAGCGATAGGATCCACCCAGAAACAGCATACGACCGCGAGGGCTGGCCGGGAAGGCCCGGTCGGTATCAAAGGGATCTTCCTGGGTCAGATTTTTGATGCCTGCATAGATGGTTATCTGGTCGCTGTAAGTATAGCGAGCGCTGAGGTCATGGATCCAAGTTTCCTTCATGAATACGGCGTCACCATAGAGCGTCCGCGCAGTTTCGATTTCCACGAAGCTGACCAGCATATCGTCCAGGTATTGAGACTGCCAAGCCACAGTGAGGTCACCCCAATCCCATGTCAGATAGATATTACCAGCCAACTCTGGTCGATTAACTTCGCCAAGCTCTGGGTTAACTTCACTCGGGTCAGCCGGATTAGTGAAGAAGTCGATTTCTTCAACAAAGGTTGCTTGCACAGCAATACCGAAGTCATGCACACCCCGCGAGAAATTGTAACTGGCGCTTAAATCGACACCGCTGGACTTCAGACTCGCAAAGTTGATGTCGGTAGAACGCAGAAAGTTAAAGCCACCATATTGCGCAGACGCGGGATCGGAATTACGTGTGAACAGGTTACAGAAGCCGGTGTTAGGCACCGCCCCCTGATAGCAACCATCCACGATGTTCTGAGAAGTTACAGATGAGATGGCGTCTTCGATTTCGATCTCCCAGTAGTCGACAGTCAGACTGAAACCTTCCAGGAAGGATGGCTGGAACACAAAACCATAGGTGACGGTATCTGCGGTCTCTTCGGTAAGGTTGCGGTTTCCGCCCGACACACCACCGAAAGAAGCGGACAGCGGATCGGCGAAGCTATAAACACCATTGCTATCGAATGGATCCAGGCCAAACGCCTGGAAAGCGGCAACACAGTTTGCCTGGTAGTTCGCTGCGAGTCCTGGATTGTCGGCGGCAATCGCAGTGATCTGTGCAGCATCACAGGGATCTGCGGGTCGAAACGAGGTACCTATTTCAGGACCGAACAACTCGGTGATGTTTGGTGCACGTACTGCTTGAGAAACACCGCCGCGAATCGCGAAGTCGTTAATTGGTGCCCAGATCAGGTTGGTCTTCCAGGAAGTGCTGTTGCCAATAGTGGAATAGTCTGACTGGCGTGCAGCAACATCAAATGTCAGTTCCTCGGCAAAGCGTACTCCGGACAAGAGTGGCAATGACAGTTCCAGATACACATCCGTGGTATCGTATTTACCACGCTCGTTCTTGGTAGATAACTGAGGACGGAAAGTCAGAGATGAGTTCTCTGAATGGTCTGATATTAGTGAGCCCGCCGCAAAGGGCGCACCTGCGGGAATAACACCGCGCTGCCATGGATCGAAGCGGGCATTTGATTCTTCTTCACGGTACTCAATACCAACAGCAAAACCGATTGGACCACCAGGAAGTTCAAAGAAATCAGCACTGTCACCAACCAAGGAAGCGGTAAACACCGTTTGCTCCATCTTTAATCTGTCCCATTGCTTGGTAGTAACAAAGGCAGTCGCCGCATCGGTGATTCCTGGTTGACCAGCCCAAATGTTCAGGGGAACACACTGTCCAGCACCCGGAGTGAATGAGAAGTAGCCGGCGTCATAGGCCGGAATCTCGAAAGGTGTGTTTAGTGCCGGAGCACTTGGATCAACTTCGGATCGGCAAGCGGGTTGACCGGTGGCAGGATCTGTTACCGCATCCAGCGCGGCAAAGAATCGATCGTTGATCACGCCGCCGTTGCGGGTAATCTCCTGTTCAAAGCGGCCGTAGTTGGCACTAAATTCATAGGTCCAGCCGTTATCCAGAGTGCCCTCCAAACCGACAACTAGACGATAGGTGTCGCGCTCAGTCTTTCGAACTCGATTGAAGAAAATAGGGTCCACGGTGATTGCGATACCACCGGTGGCATCGGCGACTTCCTGGAGAAAGGCAGGAATGTAAGGATTGTCTGCAGCCCCAAATAGAAGATCCCAGAAGGATCCCGGTCGAGCGTCCGTCTCGGTTTCCTGAGTTACGTACTTAAACTCGCCGAAAACGGTCATGCTATCGGACAGATCATAGTGTGTAAGCAAGTTAACAGTGAACTTCTCGTCCGGCAGGAGGATGTCGCCTCGATTATTTTGAATCGTGTTATATGAATCACCACCGAAGCCCTGGAAGGTACCTGCAACCAGTCCATCTTGAACCACCGCATAGCTACCATCTTCCGCTATATTCCAGCATCCGCCAAGCACACCAAAGGAAGCGGCACCGAAAACAGAATTGTAGCCAGTCCAGGAATCGAGGCAGTCAGGAACGCCGTTGCCATTCAGGTCAATATCGACTTCAGGATCAAAACCGTCGAAGGTGAACGGATTTCCTGGAATGAGGTAACCGTATCCAGAGGTGAACGGAAAAGTTCGGCCTGGTAAAACGGCCCTCTGTGGTGCATTGGCTGCCTGATTAATCAGCGCGGTCTCTGCCGCGGTCAGACTTGGGGCAGAGCCGAATTCTGCCGTGTAATCGGCGATGAAATCATCGCTTGTTGGAATGGGCAGACCGAAGTTGGTGAGCCCTGTATTCGCGAAGTTGAAATATTGGGCAAAGTTAGGGGTACTGCTGCCAATATCGCCCTGTTGGAAACGTAGCGCGGGATTAACCCAGTCTCTGGAAGAGCCCGCGAGATGGCCACGGACTCGATCAACCACCTGGAGGCCATCGTCCTGGCGGATATCCAGGGCAACCGTGAAGTTGCCACGTCCACCAGCAAAATTCTCTCCAAAAACGACGGAAACTGCCGTTTGTTCACCATCACCGTATTCCGAGAGCCCGTAGTTCACATCGATTTCAAAGCCTTCGAAGTCATCCTTTAAGATGAAATTGACCACGCCGGTAACCGCATCGGCGCCGTATACAGCGGATGCGCCACCTGTGAGCACCTCTACACGCTCCACCAGCGGCATAGGAATGGAACCGATATCAACCGATGAGCGCCCCTGTAAACCACCGACATGACGCCGGCCGTTAACCAGTACCAGGGTACGCGAACTTCCCATACCACGCAGGTTTAGGACATTTGCCCCATCGGCAAACGCTGCATCGATTGATTGCTCTGAGGTCACAGAACTCAACAGTGCCGGAATATCGTTGATCACGTCTGAGATGGAGAATTCGCCGGACATGCGGATGTCTTCGGCGCTAATTGACTGCACCGGCAAAGCACCGGCCAGATTCGAATCCCGAGAGATTCTCGAACCGGTAACGATAATCTGTTCGATTTGTTCGGCGTTTTGAGCCGATGTCTGCACCGATAGCGGCAGAGTGGCGGCCGCCAGCAGACCGACAGTGACAAGGTGTATTTGTTGTCGCAGTTTATTAGGTTTCATTTGTTTGCTCCGCTGATTTTTTATAACCCAAGCCCGATACTTATGGCTTGAGACCATGGAGTATAGGTAAAACGAATGTATTGGTCGAGGCATTGCCCTATCGATAAATGGAATAATTCGTTAAGAATCTCTCAAATTTAAAGCCAAACCCCCACCCCGCACGTAGTTGAAGTCAACTACCACATCCACAAGACCCGATTTTCCTACAATCCCTTGTAGTAGATAGGGACGGAGGGAATTGGCATATTCCCTCCGTCCCTATCTACAGGTCTTATTGCCTAATCTTGGAGAAGGAGATCCACGCCTATTTTATGCACGATGGGAAACACCGGCGGGCCAAACTGATTATAGATTGCCACATCGGCCGCATCTTTGCCGATACCGACTATGACGTAACCCCCCTTGGTATCGGCCTGCACCGCATCGAAGGTGTACCAGCAGCCGCCCACATAGGCCTCGAACCAGGCGTGCAAGTCCATGGGCTGTAACTGATATCGATAGCCGACGATGAGGCGGGCTGGAATAGTCAGGCTGCGACACAGGGCGATGCCGAGGTGGGACAGGTCACGGCAAACCCCCGATTGCCTGATATTGACTTCTGTGGCTGAAACCGGAATATCACTGCTCCTGGGTTCAAAGCGGATCCTGCTGCGCAACCAATCTTCGATGGCGGCGACCTGGTCGTAGCCGAGCTTATGACCCGCAGTAATTTCTTTCGCCATCACTCCGAATCGGTCCGACTCGCAGTAACGACTGGGCAGCAGGTAAGTGAGCACGGCATCGGGAAGCTTCTGCACATCGATAAACTCGGCCCCCGGCTCCCTGTCTACCTGTTCCGCGGTGATCACATCGGCGGCGGTGGCAATAGTGAAGACGCCCGGCGGCGCTATCAAGCGCTGACAAAGATTGCCGTAGCCATCCGTAAACTCGACCATGGGCGTAGCTGGATCCAGATTGTATTCTTCGCGGGTAACCTCTTGCTGACAATCGCCGCGAGGACGCAACATCAGCACGAAGGGCGTCGGTACAGAAATTTCAAACCTTAATTCGCAGCTCGTGTGTAATAACAAGGGGACTACCTATCTATGCTGTGGAGAGAACACTCTCACTCAATCAACAATATGATGCTTCGCGGCTACCGGTCGCATCAAGGCATTACTAACCAGGGCGATGGCGAGAAGCGCCGCCATCAATACCATGGTTGAATTATACAATCCGCTGGTGGGATCGACGGTTCCCGGTGGTGAAATCTCCATCAGTCGAGCAATCGTCACCGAGTTCTGCTCCACCAGTAACTGTAGCTGATCCACAGATGCCCCGAATTGTGCTCGAAATGCGGCGGGGTCGATGCGAGTCATCAAGTCGCTAATCGCCTTATCCACCGAATTCTGGCGCAGGGAAGTAATCGCCAGGGGTCCCAGTACACCGGCTGTGCTCCAGGCGGTCAACAGCCGACCGTGAATGCCACCGACATAGCGGGTGCCGAATATATCTGCAAGATAAGCAGGAATCGTGGCAAAGCCGCCACCATACATGGTGAAAATAATCATGGTTGCCCCATAGAAATAGACCAGCCACACCACAGACTGGTTGACGCTAACCTGGGCTGCGGTATACGGAACCGACAGATACAGGGCGATCCCAAGCACGAAGAAAATCCAGTAGGTGTTGCGACGACCTATATAGTCCGAGGCGCTGGCCCAGATAAAGCGCCCCACCATGTTAAACGCGCTGATCATCACCACATAGGTCGCGGCAAAAGTCGTGTCCACGATTCCCGGCAAGGTGGTACCGAAGATTTCCGTGATCATGGTTCTGGCGACGCCAAGAACACCGATCCCGGCGGTGACATTGAGACAGAGTACGATCCAGAGTTGATAAAACTGGGGGGTCTTCAGCGCCTGATCGATATCGACATCGTTGCCGGAAATAAGTGCATGGCGCTGGTCCGCATCGGGCTCCTGCCAGCCCTCGGGCTTCCAATCCTCTGCCGGCAGCCGATAGGAGAATGCCGCCAGCAACATCACCACCAGGTAAATCAAGCCGATGACAAAGAAGGTTTCGGCGACACCGGAGCTACCGGAATTTACCAGATAGACCCCCTCCGGACCGGGCATTGTCATGTCGCGCACTTCGGCTGCACCCGCCACCACCACTTCGCGCAGTACACCGGCGACTTCGGCAAAGCGCCGACCCGCCTGGGTAACAAGCTCGACGTCGCCTATCGCACCAAGAAATTCCGGTGCCTGGTAGAACATTCGGATAAAATATTCTTTCATCGGCGTGCCGATCATGGCGCCACCGCCGAAGCCCATGATCGCCATTCCTGCGGCCATGCCGCGGCGGTCCGGGAACCACCTGATCAGGGTGCTGACCGGAGAAACATAAGCCAGACCCAGACCGCAGCCACCGATGACGCCATAACCGAAGTACAGCAACCACAGCTGATGGGTAGCGATACCAATGCCGCCGATGATGTAACCACCACCCCAACAGATGGCGGAAACAACCCCGACCTTGCGCGGACCTACCTGCTCCAGCCACTTGCCCGCGAACGCGGCGGCCAGACCGAGGAAGACGATGGCCACGGTAAACACCCAGACTACTTCGCTGAGACTCCAGTCATCGGCAGCACTGGTGACGCCACCAAGCAGCCGAGTCAGCGATGGATTGTAAATACTCCAGGCATAGACGGAGCCAATACACAGATGTATGGCTATGGACGCAAGCGGCACGCGCCAACGATTGTAGCCAGCCGGCGCAATAATTCGTTCCCTGGAGAGTAATCCGGTCATGGGGCAGGTTTCCTCGGTGTGGACAGCAGCACGCAGAATAAACCCTCAATGGATTTGCGTCCACGTTCATGAAGCTCTGGCGCGGGGTCATATTTTAGCGAGGAGACATGTCACAACCATTATGGCGGCATAAGCTAAGGAGAATGCCAGGTTACCAAGCTCTGCGACTACGGATTGATGGTTGCGTTTGAAGTAGAAGGCAGGGCAAAAAACCGCTAGTCTTTGAGCTTCATCTCCGGTTTATGCCCTACTGCGCGTCTATCTGGAGCAATTCGCAGGTAATGGCAATCCAGATGTGTCCATGACCCAGGCAACAGTCATTCAATGAGACCCGTATGAAAATAAAATTCACTTCACTTCGACAATCGCTTCCCATGCTGCTGACGATAGCGTTCGTCTCAATGCCAGTTTCATCAATTTTGGCACAGGAAGAGTTTGTGTACTGGCCAGATGCGCAATATGACCCGGCTATCCCTACCGTGGAAGCCGTGCTGGGTTACGCACCGGGCGACAGAATAACCTGGCACCGCGATGTGATTCGATATTTTGAGGCCCTGGCTGCAGCGGCTCCGGAGCGAATGGTGATTACGGAATATGCAAGAAGTTGGGAGAATCGCGAGTTGATTCTTGCTGTGGTTTCGGCGCCTGAGAACATAGCCAATCTCGATGCGATTAAATCCAATATGCAGCGCCTCGCCGATCCCCGCATCACCAGTGAGAGTGAGGCGGCGCAGATTATCGAGTCGCAAGCGGCGATAACCTGGCTATCCTACGGTGTGCACGGCAACGAGATCTCTTCCACAGATGCAGCTATGTTAACTGCCTATCATCTGCTGGCCGCGCTAAATGATGAGCGTGTCGCAGACATCATGTCCAACACCGTGGTGGTAATCGACCCGATGCAAAATCCTGATGGGCGAGATCGGTTTATCCATAATTTCGAAGCTGCCGAGGGTCTGGTTCCAGACTCGGATCGTCTCTCGGCTGAGCATGACGAACCCTGGCCCGGCGGTCGTACCAATCACTATCTGTTCGACATGAACCGGGACTGGTTCATCCAAACCCAACCAGAGACCCAGGGTCGCACTAAAGCGATGCTGGAATGGTATCCCGTTGCCTATGTGGATGCCCATGAAATGGGCTCCGATGGTACCTATTTCTTTGCGCCGGAGGCCATTCCCTACAATCCGCACCTGGCGGAAGATCAGCGC